>JAPLKJ010000236.1 GCA_026388125.1 Elusimicrobiota bacterium | reverse complement strand
GTGAACCTGCTGGACGCGGCCCAGACCGTGACCGGGATAAAGACCTTTACCAGCAGCGTGACGATCACGGCCGCGGACGGCCTTGAGGCCGCCCGGGTGCGGCTGGCCGACAATGTGGCTGTGTCGGTTGAGGCCTCCCCCGAACTGGGCGCCGGCGTGCGTGTTTCGAGCAATGTGTATATCGTCGGCTTCGCTTCGGCCGCAAAATATTTCGGCGACGGCTCTGGCCTGACCAATATGGAACGGTTCGCTGATAACCTGGGCAACCATATCGCCACTACCACGCTGAACATGGCCGGGTTCCCTATAATTGATATCTCCTCCCTTACGGTCACCGGCCGTGACGAGAACGGCTACAGCCTGCGGCTGAGCTCGGGCATCAATATGCCCGGCGGGCGCGTGGAGGCCGGGCTGTACGCGGGCTCGGGCGAACTGCTGACCGGCCTGAACGCTGCTAACCTGGCCAGCGGCACGGTGCCCCTGGCGCGGCTGTCAGGGCTGACCCGCGCCGAGCTGGCGGCCGACGCCGGCATTCTGGACACCCAGCTCGCCGCCATAGAGACGCCCAACAAGGTGAAGGACAGCGCGCTGTCTTCGAACGTGGATCTGCTCAACGCCGACCAGACGGTCACGGGCATAAAGACCTTTACCAGCAGCGTTACCGTTACCTCCCCCGAAGGCCTGGGCGCCTCCCGGCTGCAGCTGGCCGGTAATGTGGCCGTGTCCGCCGAAGTATCGCCCGAACTGGGCGGCGGCGTGCGGATCTCCAGCAACGTGTATATATTAGGCTTCAGTTCCGCCGCGAGGTATTTCGGCGACGGCTCGGGGCTGACCAATCTGCCGCTGGCCACCGATAACCTGGGCAACCATATAGCCACCACCACGCTGAACATGGCCGGCTTCCCGATAATGAACGTTTCTTCCCTGTCCGTAACGGGCCGTGACGAGAACGGCAACAGCCTGTGGCTGAGTTCGGGCATCCACAGCGCCGGAGGGCGCGTGGAAGCAGGGCTGTACGCGGGCTCGGGCGAACTGCTGACCGGCCTGAACGCCGACAACCTGGCCAGCGGCACGGTGCCGGTGGCGCGGCTCTCGGGCATCACCAGCGCCGAGATCGCTCTAAACGCCGGTATCCTGGACAGCCAGCTCGCGGTTATAGAGATGGCCGGCAAGGTGAAGGACACCGCGCTGTCTTCCAACGTGAATTTCCTGGCCGCCGACCAGACGGTTACCGGCGTAAAAACCTATACCAGCAGCGTTACCGTTACGGGCGCCGGCGGCCTGGCGGCCGCGCGGCTGCAGCTGGCCGACAATGCCGTAGTGGCCGCGGAAGCCTCCCCCGAACTTGGCGGCGGCGTGAGAGTTTCGACCAACGTGTATATCGTGGGGTTCAGTTCCGCCGCTAAATATTACGGCGACGGCTCCGCGCTGACCAACCTGCCCGTGATGGGCGACGACCTGGGCAGCCATATAGCGGCCCGCGACCTGGATATGTCGGGTTTCCAGGTCCTGAACGTTTCTTCCCTTACTGTCATCGGCAAGGACGCCAGCGGCTACAGTCTGTGGCTGAGCTCGGGCATAAATATGGCGGGCGGGCGGGTGGAAGCGGGGCTGTACGCGGGCTCGGGCGAACTGCTGACCGGCCTGAACGCCGGGAACCTGGCCAGCGGCACGGTACCGCTGGCGCGGCTGACCGGCATAACCAGCGCCGAACTGTCGGCCGGCGCCGGCATCCTGGATACGCAGCTGGCCACTATCGCCGCGGCCGGCAAGGTGCAGGACACCGCGCTGTCGGCCAATGTCAGCCTGCTGGACGCCAACCAGACCCTGACCGGTACCAAGACCTTCGCCAGCAGCGTGACGATCACGGCCGCGGACGGCCTTGAGGCCGCCCGGGTGCGGCTGGCCGACAATGTGGCCGTGTCGGCTGAGGCTTCCCCCGAACTGGGCGCCGGCGTGCGCGTTTCGAGCAATGTGTACATCGTTGGTTTCGCTTCGGCCGCTAAATTCTTCGGTGACGGCTCTGGTCTGTCCAATATGGACCGGTTCGCGGATAATCTGGGCAACCATATAGCTACCACCACCCTGAACATGGCCGGTTTCCCTGTGATCAACGTTTCTTCCCTGGCCGTAACGGGCCGTGACGAGAACGGCTACAGCCTGTGGCTGAGCTCGGGCATCTATATGGCCGGCGGGCGCGTGGAGGCCGGGTTGTACGCGGGTTCGGGCGCGCTGCTCACCGACCTTAACGCCGGGAACCTGGCCAGCGGCACGGTGCCGGTGGCGCGGCTGTCCGGCATTACAAGCTCGGAACTGTCGTCCGAAGCCGGTATCCTGGATACGCAGCTCGCTACCATAGCTATGGCCGGCAAGGTGCGGGACACCGCGCTGTCGTCCAATGTCAGCCTGCTGAGCGCCGATCAGACCGCGGCGGGCATAAAAACCTTTACCAGCAGCGTGACGATCACCGCCGCCGGCGGCCTGGACGCCGCCCGGCTGCGGCTGGCCGACCATGTCGTGGTCACCGGCGACGCGCTGCCGGAATCCGGCGGCGGCGTGCGGATCTCCAGCAACGTCTATAGAGTGGGTTTCTCCTCGGCCGCAAAATATTACGGCGACGGGTCCGGCCTGACCAATATGGAAGCGTTCGGCGATAACCTGGGTAATCATATCGCCACTACCACGCTGAACATGGCCAACTTCCCGATAGTGAAGGTTTCCACCATAGTGGTAACGGGACAGGACGAGAACGGCTACAGTCTGTGGCTGAGCTCGGGCATCAATATGGCGGCCGGGCGCGTGGAAGCGGGCCTGTTCTCCGGTTCGGGCGAACTGCTCACCGGCCTGAACGCCGGGAATCTGGCCAGCGGCACGGTGCCGGTGGCGCGGCTGTCCGGCATCACAAGCTCCGAGCTGTCGGCCGAAGCCGGCATCCTGGACACGCAGCTGGCCACTATCGCGACCGCTGGTAAAGTGTCGGACAGCGCGCTGTCGGCGAACGTCAGCCTGCTGGACGCCGACCAGACCGTTTCCGGCGTGAAAACTTTCTCCAGCAGCGTTACCGTTACGTCCGCCGACGGTCTGAACGCGCCCCGGGTGCGGCTGGCCGGCAACGTCGTGGTGGCCTCCGGGGCTTCCCCCGAACTGGGCGGCGGCGTAAGTATCTCGAGCAACGTCTATATCGTAGGCTTCGCCTCGGCCACTAAATATTACGGCGACGGCTCGGGGCTGACCAACGTTGTTGTCCCCGGAGATAACCTGGGCAACCACATCGCCGAAACCACCCTGGATATGGCCGGTTTCCCGGTAATCAACGTTTCGTCCCTCGCTGTAACCGGCCAGGACGAGAACGGCTACAGCCTGTGGCTGAGCTCCGGCATCAATATGGCGGGGGGGCGCGTGGAAGCGGGCCTGTTCTCCGGTTCGGGCGAACTGCTGACCGGCCTGAACGCCGCCAGTCTGGCCAGCGGCACGGTGCCCCTGGCGCGGCTGTCGGGCCTGACCAGTACCCAGCTGGCGCCTAATGCCGGGATCCGCGATATGCAGCTCGCTACGATATCCACTCCCGGCAAAGTGGAGGACACCGCGCTGTCCGAGAACGTCAGTCTGCTCAGCGCCGACCAGACTCTTTCCGGCATAAAGACCTTCGCCAGCAGCGTTACCGTTACGGCCGCGGGCGGACTGGGCGTCTCGCGCGTGCGGCTGGCCGACAATGTCGTGTTGGCGGCCGAAGCTGCTCCCGAGCTGGGCGCCGGCGTGCGCGTTTCCAGCAATGTTTATATAGTCGGTTTCGCTTCGGCGGCTAAATTCTTCGGCGACGGCTCCGGGCTGACCAATATGGAGCGGTTCGCCGATAACCTCGGCAACCATATCGCCACTACCGCGCTGAACATGGCCGATTTCCAGATAGTGAACGTTTCGTCGCTTACTGTTACAGGCAGGGACGCGAGCGGCTATAGCCTGTGGCTGAGCTCGGGCATCAACATGGCTGGCGGGCGCGTTGAGGCCGGGCTGTACTCGGGCTCGGGCGAACTGCTTACCGGGCTGAACGCGGCCAATCTTGCCAGCGGCACGGTGCCCCTGGCGCGGCTGACCGGCCTGACCAGCGCTGAGCTGGCGGCCAATGCGGGCATCCTGGATACGCAGCTGGCTACTATAGCGGCCGCAGGCAAAGTGTCCGACAGCGCGCTGTCCGCTAACGTCGGGCTGCTCAACGCCGATCAGACGGCTTCTGGCAAAAAGACCTTCACCAATAACGTTACTGTTACCGGGCTGCTGGGCTCGCCGAAACTCCAGCTGGCCGACAATATCTCGGTTTCCTCCGAAGCCCTGGCCGAACTGGGCGGCGGCGTGCGCGTTTCCAGCAACGTTTATGTTGTCGGCTTCGCTTCGGCCGCTATGTTCTTCGGCGACGGTTCCGGGCTGACCAACATGGCGAAGTTCGCGGATAACCTGGGCAACCATATAGCCACCACCACGCTGAACATGGCCGGGTTCCCTATAGTTGATGTTTCCTCACTTACGGTGGCAGGCAAGGACGAGAGCGGCTACAGCCTGTGGCTGAGCTCGGGCATAAATATGGCGGGGGGGCGCGTGGAAGCCGGGCTGTACGCGGGTTCGGGCGAGCTGCTGACCGGGCTGAACGCGGCTAATCTGGCCCTCGGCACGGTGCCCCTGGCGCGGCTGTCGGGCGTGACCCGCGCCGAGCTGGCGGCCGAGGCCGGCATCCTGGATACGCAGCTGGCTACTATCGCGACCGCGGGCAAAGTGTCGGACAGCGCGCTGTCTGCGAACGTCAGCCTGCTCGACGCCGACCAGACGGTTTCAGGCATAAAGACCTTCACCAGCAGTGTAACGGTTACCGGCCCGCTGGGGGCTCCGCAAGTGCAGCTGGCGCAGAACGTTTCCGTGGCCGCCGAGGCTGACGCCGAACTGGGCGGCGGCGTGCGGGTTTCCAGCAACGTGTACGTGGTGGGTTTCGCTTCGGCGGCCAAGTTCTTCGGCGACGGCTCCGGCCTGAGCAATATGAAGAAGTTCGCGGATAACCTGGGCAACCATATAGCCACCACCACGCTGAACATGGCCGGGTTCCCCATAGTGAACGTGTCCTCTCTGACGGTGGCAGGTAAAGACGCTAGCGGCTACAGCCTGTGGCTGAGTTCGGGCATCAATATGGCTGGCGGTCGCGTGGAAGCGGGCCTGGTCTCCGGTTCGGGCGAACTGCTGACCGGGCTGAACGCGGCTAATCTCGCCAGCGGCACGGTGCCCCTGGCGCGGCTGTCGGGCGTGACCCGCGCCGAGCTGGCGGCCGAGGCCGGCATCCTGGATACGCAGCTGGCCACCATCGCCACCGCGGGCAAAGTGTCGGACAGCGCGCTGTCGGCCAATGTCAGCCTGCTCGCCGCGGACCAGACCGTGACCGGCGTTAAAACTTTCGTCAGCAGCGTTACTGTGGCCGGCC
>JAPLKJ010000068.1 GCA_026388125.1 Elusimicrobiota bacterium | reverse complement strand
TGGAGGCCGCGGCCAGGCGGGAAGGCTCGCTTACCATGCCGCAGGCCGAAATGCTCGAACCTGTCTTTTACACTTCGCCCGGCGTGGATAAAAAATGGCTGCTAGATACCCTGGCGGCGGCCGTGCGGGAAAACATGAATTTCATCGGCGCCGATTCGCTGCGGCTGCCTTTTCTTTCGGGCCTGTACGGCCTGGCGCACTTCGCGGGAGTTAAACAGCCGCTGTGGAAGCATACCCGTCTTTTGAGGCGGGGCCTGCGCGGCCTGGGGATAAATACATGAAAACGTCCGACTGCTTCCTCGATGGCGTCTCTACCGCCCTGCCGCCGCTGGCCATAAGCCAGGGCGAAGGTGCCGCCTTTCTGAAGGCGAACTATACCGGCCGCGCTGGCGGAGGCTGGAGTGGAAACCGCCGAGATCGCCGGCCTGATCGTCAATACCTGCACCGGCTACCTCTGTCCCGGAGTCTCCACCTACCTTATAGAGGAGCTGGGCCTGAAGCGCTCGGTTAAGGCCTACGACCTGGTAGGCAGCGGCTGCGGCGGCGCGGTGCCGAACCTGCAGCTGGCCGGCGCGCTGGCCAGGGAGCGGCCGGGCGGGGCCGTGCTCAGCGTGGCGGTGGAGATCTGCAGCTGCACTTTCCAGATGGGCGACGACGCCAGCCTGATAATTTCCAACGCCATTTTCGGCGACGGGGCCGCCGCCGCCGTGGTCAGCGGCAAGCCGGGAGGTTTCGCGCTGGTGGATTCCGTTTCCCGCTTCGCCCCGGAATACCGTGAGGATATACGCTTCGTGCACCGGAACGGCCAGCTGCACAACCAGCTTTCCGCCAGGCTGCCGGGCCTGGCCGCCGAGACCGCAGGCGGCCTGGTGGCCGAACTGCTGGCGGCCAACGGGCTGACGCGCGGCGATATAGGCCGCTGGGCCGTCCATCCAGGCGGCGAGAATGTGATAAAGGCCGTTCAAGCCGGACTGGCCCTGGGCGATGACGATATGCGCCGGACGCGGAAAGTGCTTTCCGAACTGGGCAATATGTCTTCCGCCACGGTACTGTTCATACTGGAGGAGATGCAGCGCGAAGGCCTGCGCCCCGGCGAACTGGTGGTGCTGTTGGCTTTCGGCGCGGGCCTGTCGGCGCACGCGTGCCTGCTCAGGAAGGTCTGATCTTCGTTACGGCTGTCCGGACGGTCCCGGCCGGGCCGTTCATTCCCACGGGTTCTTCAGGCTGGTGGTGCCGCCGAAGCCGCCGCCGGACCCGAAGCCTCTGTAGCCGCCGAAGCCGCGGCGGTATCTGCCGACCGGCCCTATCATAAAAGAAAAGACCACGAACAGCACCACCCCCACGCCGTAGAAGACCTGTTTGCCGTGCCCGCGCAGGAAGCGCTGCGCCTCGGTATCTTCGCTTTCCCCCGTATCCCAGTTGTTGACCGTGGTGTAAGCGGCCGCGCCGGCTACCAGCGAAGGCGCGCGGCCTGCGGCCGGGGCCAGGCAGAGCAGGGCGATGAAAGCCGCCGGCGGCAGCCAAAACTTTAATTTCATGTCAGCGCTTCCAGCCGTCCGCGGCCGCGCACAAAGTTTCCACGGCCGCCAGATACCTGCCGAATAATTTCCCGGCGTCCTCCCCGCCGCGGTAGGTGCCGGCGCGCAGCGCGTGGATATCGCAGAAGATCCCGGGGTCGAAGCCGGCCTGCCTGCCCAGCTCGGCGGCGCAGTCGAGCTTCGAGGAAGGCACCGTGCCGGCGAACAGGCGCAGCCCGGCGCGGCACAGCACCAGGAACTGCGAAAGGGAATTGGTCATCAGGGCGGTCAGGGCCTTCCTGTCGGCGCCGCGGACAAGATAGGTCCCGCGCAGCAGCAGCAGCTTGCCCTTAAGCTCGCGCTCGACGGCCAGGCGCAGGTGTTCCGGCGCTATGGCTATGCCGGGCAGCGGGTCTTCGCCGTACAGCACCTTGTGGAAATCCTTCATGTCGGACAGCTCTATGGGAAAAGTATCTCCGGAGGACAGCAGCTGCCCGGGCGTGAAAACGAGCGGCGGCGGGTTGCCTTTTTTTATCCAGTTCTTCGCCGACCCGGCGAGGGCCGTCAGCGCGGCCAGCGGCGCGGCCTTGAGCACCAGCAGCACGTTGCAGTCGGACCTGCCCGGCAGGGCGTCGCCGGCGGCGGCAGAGCCGTATACGATAAAGCAGAGCAACTCTCCGGGGCAGGACTTTTGTATTTCTTCCAGGAAATTTTCAGGGGTCATAGGTCCGGCCTCCGCCGGCGATCCTCAGCTGTCCTGCAGGCGGCGCAGTTCGCGGTCGGTGTCCCGCAGCCGCAGCGCTTCCACGCTGGCCAGGCGCTGGTAGAAAGCCGCGCCCACGGCGGGGTCGCGGCCAGAGATCGCGTCGAAAGCGTCGCGGTTGATCACGTAAAGGTCGGTCGGGGTCAGGGCTATGGCGTCGGCGGTGCGCGGCGTGCGGGCCAGGAAAGCCACTTCGCCGAAGAAATCCCCCGGCCCGAACACGGCCAGGTGGTGCTGGCGGTGCGTGGCTTTCAGCGGCAGCACTATGCGCACGCGCCCGCGGCGGATCAGGAACAGTTCGTTGCCCTGGCCTTTGCGGATGAAGATGGATCTGCCGGCTTCCACGCTGCGGGCCTCGAAAGCCGTTCTCAGCCCGGCCAGCGAGGCCGGGTCTATCTCGCGCAGAAAGTCTATCTGCGCCAGGTCCAGCAGCTCCCCCGCGTCCGGCAGCTCGATCCCCGCCTCGTCGATAACGCAGTCCTCGGCCCACTCCAGCGCGTCGTGCAGCGTTTCGAAGATGCGCCCGCCTTCGCGGTGCGTCAGGCCCAGGTGCGTGAAATAGGCGCGCAGGTCCTGCCCGGTGGGCAGGCTCAGCGGCAGGTGCGAGAACGCCAGCGAGCCGCCGCGCTCGGCCAGCATTTCCCCCACCTGCTCCAGCATGTGCACGGCCGTGAAGTCCACCGAGGTCACGCGGCGCATGTCCAGGATAAGGCGCCGGCAGGTGCGCATGTCTCCCTCTATTTCCGAAAAAAGCTGGTCGGTGGTGCCGAAGAACAGGCTGCCCTGCAGCTCCACCACCAGGGTCTCGGCGCCGCGCGCGGCCAGCGCGGCCCGCTCGCGCGGCAGGCGCTGCTGCTTGGAGGAGATCTCCTCGCCGGTAGCTTTGCGCCGCACCACGTTGCTGCCCATCTGCTCGCGTATGAACAGCAGGATGGAGAAAGCTATGCCCACGCCGGCGGCCGCTATAAGGTCCACCGCCAGCGCCGTGCCGGCCACCGAAACGATCACGGCGAAATCCAGGATGGTGCTGCTCTTCAGCGCCAGCCGCACGCTTGAAAGGTCCAGCATGCGCGCCCCCACCACCACCAGTATGCCGGCCAGGGCCGCCAGCGGAATGCGCCCTATGGCCGCGCCCAGCGCCAGCGCGGCCGCCAGCGCGAACGCGCCTTCTAATACGCCGGCCCAGCGGGTTTTGCCGCCGCTGGCCAGGCTTACCATGGTGGCGCCCATGGTGCCGGCGCCCGGCATGCCGCCGAACAGGGCGGAGGCGATGTTGCCCGCGCCCTGCCCCAGGAGTTCCCTGTTCGAGTTATGGCGCGTGCGCACGATTGTATCGGTCACCACGCAGGTCTTGAGCGTATCTATGGAAAGCAGCACCGACAGCGTCAGCGCGGGGCCCAGCAGCGCGTAAAGCTGGCCCGGTCCGAGCTGGCCCAGCGCGCCGAGGTTCGAGACTATCCCTTTGAATATAGTTCCGGGGTCGGTGGAAATAGCGCCGATAGTGAACGGGTTGCCGGCGATGGCCAGCAGCCGGGGATAGAAAAAACCCGCCGCCAGGTGCGCCGCGATGCCCGCGCCCAGGCCCAGTATGGCCGCCGGCACCCGCCGCGTACAGCGCGGGGCCGCCACGGTCGCTCCTACGGTGACCAGCGCCACGAACACCGCGGGCCAGGCCCAGGCGGCGGGCGTGAACAGGCCGGCCAGCGGCGGGACGCCCTTCGCCAGCCCGAGGAAAGGCCCCAGCTGCTTGAGCATGATAAGCAGGCCCACGCCGCTCATATAGCCCGTCACTACGGGATAAGGGATATATTTGATAAGGCGGCCGCCGCCCAGCGCGCCGTACAAAACCTGCAGCGCTCCGGAGAACAGGCCTACCAGGGCGAGTGAAACTATGATCTGTTCCGCCGGCGCGCCGCCGGCCAGCAGCCGGGCGCACAGCGCGGCCATAACGGCGGCGGCAGGCGCGCAAGGGGCCGAGATCAGGCGCGGCGCGCCGCCCAGCGCCGGAGCCAGCAGCCCTATCGCGACGGTCCCCAGCAGCCCGGTAAGGGCGCCGGCGCCGGCAAAGCCGGCCCCCAGCGGCGCGTACATGGCCACGCCGAAAGCTATGGCCGAAGGCAGCGCCACCAGCATGGCAGCCATGCCGCCCCACGCGTCAGCCCACTCGATTTTGTTCGATGCCGGAAATACTTCGTTCTTTATTGTCATAGGCCTGTATTTCAATTTATAATACAATAATTTTGCCGCTGCCGCCGTTCCCGGCCGCCAGCGCGGCCGTCAAAAAGGATATAATTGGAACGGCCGCGGATGTTCCCGGCCTTTCGCCTTATCCTGAAAACCGTGAAAACAGCCAACTCCCCCCCTCGCCATAAATATCTTGCCGCGCTTTTTGTTTTTGAGTGCGTCTTCCTGCTGGCCCTGGCGGAGGGGCTGATAGCCTGGACAGGCCTGGACATGCGGCTGCTGAAAAAACTGCTCTATTACCAGTGCGCCGACGTGGAGCTGCACAGGGCCGCCGGGAACGCCGCGCTGCACTACGAACTGAAACCCGGGGCTTCGGCGGTATTCGCCGGCAACAGGAAAGTCGCCATAAATTCCCTGGGGTTCCGCGACCCACCGCGCGCGGCGGCCAAGCCGAAAGGAGTGAAGCGCATAGTCTGCCTGGGCAGCTCCAATACCTACGGCGCGCTGGTGGACAACGGCCAGACCTATCCGGCCCGGCTGGAGCGGCTGCTCAACGGCCCGGGCCCCGGCAGGTACGAGGTCTGGAACGCCGGGGTATCCGCCTATACGCTGCCGCAGAACGTGGCGGCGGCCAGGGAGGTCCTGGCGAAGTATTCTCCCGACCTGCTGCTGTTCCAGTTCAATAACTGCGGCCGGCGGCCTTTCCTGGCCGGGCAGCCGGTCAAAGTTTATTTCGACAGGGACCCGGAACTTTACTTCGAAAATCTCCGTTTCTGCTGGCCGCGCGGCCTCGCTTTTCTCCGGCACTGGCGGCTGTTCAGGGCGCTGGTGTTCGCCGTAAATCGCCTCAGCCTGCCGGCGGAATATTCGTTCCTCAACATGACCAGCGACGGCTACGACTGGAGCAAATGCTCGGCCCTGCGCGCCGGGGACAACAGGTTGTTCAGGGAATTTTACGAGGAGAACCGCGCGAAGGTGCGTATGGCGGTACTGGTAGCGCCGGGCGGCGGCGCGGACGCGGAGATCGCCGCGTTGGGGGTGCCGGTCATCGAACTTTCCAAAAAACTTCCGGCTGGCCACGCGGCCGAGTTCGATAAGATCCACCCGCCGGCTTATGTGTACGGCTGGTACGCCGGGGAGCTGCTTAAATCCCTGACGCAATACGGGCTTCTGCCCGCCCGGTGATCCAATATTTTATTCCGCCCACTTCTTTGCCAGGTTCACTAGTACCTCGGCGGATCTGTTCATGCCGTCCAGCGAAACCCATTCGTAGCGGCCGTGGTAGTTGTAGCCGCCGGTAAAAACGTTGGGCGTAGGCAGGCCCATAAAAGAAAGCCGCGACCCGTCCGTGCCGCCGCGCACCGGCTTGATATGCGGTTCGAGCCCGGCCTGCTTCACGGCCGCCAGCAGGTTGTTCATCACCGCGGGATGCTTCGCTATGACTTCCTTCATGTTTCGGTACTGCTCGCTGAAGGTCAGCTCTATCTTCGCCAGCGGGTATTTCAGCCGGGCCGCCGCCACGATGGCCTCCAGCTGCCGCTCCATGGCTTTCAGCTTCTTCAGGTCGTGATCGCGCACGATGCCGTCCGCCTCCGCCTTTTCCGTTCCGGCCGCTATGTCCGTGAACATGATGAAGCCTTCGCGCTGCTCTGTGGTTTCCGGCACCAGGCTCTCCGGCCAGGCGGTCACGATATCGGCCGCTATGCGCGCGGCGTTGGCCATGGCGTTCTTGGCCGAACCGGGGTGCACGCTCTTGCCGTGCACGACCAGCCTGACGCCGTCGGCGTTGAAGGTCTCGTCCTCCACCGCCCCCGCCAAGTCCCCGTCGAAAGTGTAGGCGTAATCCGCGCCGAAAGCCTTCACGTTGAAATATTTCACGCCCTGCCCCACTTCCTCGTCGGGAGTGAAGCCTATCTTCAGCGCGCCGTGCGGGATCTCCTTATGTTTCAGCAGGTATTCGGCCGCGGCCATGATGATGGCCAGGCCGGCCTTGTCGTCGGCGCCCAGCAGGGTGTCGCCGGAAGCGGTAATAATATCCTCGCCTTTGCAGCCGGCCAGCTCGGGGCAGTTCTTGGTGTTAAGGATAACGCCCAGCTTGCGGCTGATCGCGATATCGCCGCCTTTCCACGCCTTGTGCAGCAGCGGTTTCACGTCCTTGCCCGAGGCGGAGGTGGCGGTGTCCACGTGCGCCAGCAGGCCGATCACGGGCTTGCTGCCTTTCACGGTGGCCGGGATCTCGGCCGTAACGTAGCCGTATTTGTCCAGCTTCACTTTTTTCGCCCCGATGGCCTTCAGCTCGGCGGCCAGCAGCCGCAGCAGCACCAGTTGTTTCCTGGTGGACGGGAAAGTCCGCGACTTGTCGTCGCTCTGCGTGTCCACTTTCACGTAGCGTATGAAGCGCTGGTAGATCGCGTTTTTAAGGTCCATGCTGCCTCCCGGGGAATTTGGCGTTAAATCCGTAAAAAGGATATAATTAAATCATTCCGCGGTTCAAGGAGCTCACAAGATGGCCTTCAACTTCCTGCCCAAAGAAGTAAAATTCTTCGACTACCTGAACTTGCAGTCCGAAAACATCGTGAAGGCAGCCGACTGCTTCAAAACCGCGGTCAAAAAAGGCTGTTTCGACGAGGAAACCGTAAAGAAAATAAAGGATTTCGAGCACGAAGGCGACACGCTGTCCCACGAGATAGTGGACATGCTCAACCGCACTTTCATAACGCCCATAGACCGGGAAGACATCTACACGCTGGCCAACACCCTCGACGACATCCTGGACATGATAAACTCTATGGCCAACCGCATAAAGCTCTACAAGCTCAGCGCCAACGAGGACTACATGGTGCAGTTCGCCGACACTATCGCGCAGTCCACGCAGGCGCTGGCCAACGCGGTGAAGCATATGCACGACACCAAGCGCACCCGCCGCGTGCTGGACCACTGCATCGAGGTCAACCGGCTCGAGAACATGGGCGACCAGATACGCGAGAAGGCCATCAGCAACCTGTTCGAGACCGAGAAAGACCCCATCATGGTCATAAAGTGGAAAGAGATCTACGAAGTGGCGGAAGGCACGCTGGACACCTGCGAGCACGTGGCCAAGGTCATAGAGTCCATACTGGTGAAGCATGGATAGCAACCTGCTTACTGTAGGGGGCCTGATCGTCCTGGCCCTGGCGTTCGATTTCCTGAACGGTTTCCACGACTCCGCGAACTCCATCGCCACCATAATCTCCACCCGCGTGCTGACTCCCAGGCAGGCCATCATCTGGGCGACGTTCTTCAACATGGTGGCCTTCTTCATCTTCAACCATGAAGTGGCCAAGACCATGGGCAAGGGCATTGTCGACATAGCCGTTATAGACAATCACGTCGTGTTCGGCGCGCTGATGGGCGCCTGTCTCTGGAATATCCTTACCTGGTACTACGGCCTGCCGTCCAGTTCTTCCCACGCGCTGATGGGCGGGCTGGCGGGCGCCGCCGTGGTAAAGGCCGGTACGGGCGTGCTGGTGATGAGCGGCATAATCAAGGTGCTGCTCTTTATCGTGCTCTCCCCCCTGCTGGGCATGCTGCTGGGGCTGTTCTTCGGCGTTATCGTCTATCGTTTATTCAGCAGGTCCACGCCCAGCAAGGTCGACCGCTTTTTCCGGAAGGGAGAACTGCTGTCCTCCGCCACTTACTGCATGGGCCACGGCGGCAACGACGCGCAGAAGACCATGGGCATAATAACCGGCCTGCTGCTCTCGAACGGCTACCTCGGCGGCAAATTCGAGGTCCCGGGCTGGGTAGCCATGGCATGCTACGCGGCCATGGGCCTGGGCACCATGTCCGGCGGCTGGCGCATAGTCAAAACGATGGGGCAGAAGATCTCCAAATTAAAGCCGGTGGACGGCTTCTGCGCGGAGGCCGGCGCCGCCACCTCGCTGTTCTTCGCGTCCTCGCTGGGCGTGCCGGTAAGCACCACGCACACCATCACCGGCGCCATCATGGGCGTTGGAACGATAAAGCGGTTCAGCGCGGTGAAATGGGGCGTGGCCGGCCAGATAGTCTGGGCCTGGGTAATGACCATCCCCGGCTCGGCCCTGATCTCGGCCATAGTCTATTGGCTGTCGGTGCATCTTTTTGCGAAATAGGGACGCGGGCGCGTCCGTTCCAACTCTCAGCTGACCGCGGTCTTCCCGGCCGCGTGGCGGCCGGCCAGCAGGCCGGAAGTCCAGGCGAAATGCAGGTTGAAGCCGCCGGAACCCCCGTCGATATCCAGCAGTTCCCCCGTCACATAAAGCCCTTTGACCTTTTTCGAAGCGAAGGTGGCCGCGTCTATTTCAGCGCAGCTGCCTCCGCCGGCCGACACCATCGCGTCCTGGAAGCCCAGCGAGCCCGTCACCTCGAGAGAAAAGCATTTAAGGGTCCCGGCCAGGACCTCAAGGTTCGGGCCTGCCGGCGCGTTCCAGTCTATGCCGGCCAGCCAGGCGGCCGCGCGCATAAGCTTTTCGTTGAGCAGCCCTGTTGCGAAATGGCGGAAAGGCCGGCCGGCGAAAGCCGCGGCGCGCGCCAGCAGGAATTCCCGGAAAGCCTTCGCGGTATAGTCCCCGAAAAAATCGGCCTCCAGCCTCACAGGCCCGCCGGCCAGCGCGGCCAGGGCGGCCCGGCTCAGGTCCAGCACGGCGGGCCCTGAAACCCCGTAGGCGGTGAAAAGTATTTCTCCCTCGGCCGCGGCCAGGGTCTTTCCCCCCGCTTTCAGTGCCAGCGCGGCGTCCAGCCTTACGCCGTCCAGCTCCTTTACCAGCGGCTCCTTCACCCTGAGCGGCACCAGCGCCGGCGACAGCGCGGACACCGTATGGCCGAGCCTTTGCAGCAGCCCGCAGCCCTTGTCCGAGCCGCCTATCTGCGGGTAGGCCGCGCCGCCGGCCGCCAGTACCACGCGCCCGGCCCTGTAAATTCTCTTCTCGCCCGCCGGGGCGTTCTTCACCCACACAGGGGCCACTTTCGCGGCCTCTACGGCGAAACCGGCCTTGTCCGGGCGGATAGCCAGGACCTCGGTTAGCGTCAGCACCGGCACTTTCAAAGCTTCCAGCTCGTTCAGGAGAACGCCCTGCACGTCCTGGGCTTTCATTGACCTCGGGAACAGCCGGCCGCCGTCCTTCTCGGCGCGCAGCAGGCCCAGCCCGTCGAAGAACTCATGCACTTCGGCGGGCGGCAGGGCGGAGAAAGTTCTTTTCAGGAAAGCGGGGCCGCCTGCGCGGTAGTCGGCCGGCCTTACGCGCAGGTTCGAGAAATTGCACTTGCCCGAGCCGGTCGAGAGGAGCTTGCGGCCGGGCACGTGGTTCTTCTCAAGGACAAGCACCGACGCGCCGGCCCGGGCGGCGGCTATGGCCGCGGCCAGGCCGGAAGCCCCGGCTCCCGCTATAACTACGTCGTAGTCCTGTTTTTCCATTTAATAAGAACGCCCGGTTTTCGCCGGGCGTTCCTGATCCCGGGCTTCCGGGACTAAACCCGGCCGGCGGAGCCCAGCACGGTCTGGTTCTTGTCCGCGTACATCTTTATCAGCTCGTCGCGGGCGGGGCCCAGGTACTTGCGCGGGTCGAATTCGCCGGGTTTCTCGGCGAACACCTTGCGTATCACGGCGGTCATCACCAGGCGGCCGTCGGAGTCTATGTTGATCTTGCACACGGCCGACTTGGCCGCCTTGCGCAGCTGCTCGGCGGGCACGCCCACGGCGTTCTCCATCTTGCCGCCGTACTTGTTGATCATGTCTATGTAGGAGGTCAGCACCGAGGAGGCCCCGTGCAGCACGATGGGGAAGCCCGGGATGCGGCGCTCGCATTCCTCGAGGATGTCGAAGCGCAGCGGCGGCACCTCTTCGCCGGGTCCCACCTTGAATTTGAAAGCGCCGTGGCTGGTGCCGATGGAGATGGCCAGCGAATCCACGCCGGTGCGCTTGACGAAATCCTCCACCTGAGCGGGGTCGGTGTAATGCGAGTGCTCGGACTGCACCTCGTCCTCGATGCCGGCCAGCACGCCCAGTTCGCCTTCGACGGTGACGTCGTGAGCGTGCGCGTACTCCACCACCTGCTTAGTCAGCTTCACGTTGTCCTCGTAGGATTTGCTGGAACCGTCTATCATCACGGAGGAGAAGCCGGAATCGATGCAGGACTTGCACAGCTCGAAGGTGTCGCCGTGGTCGAGGTGCAGCGCCACGGGCACCGGGCCTTCCTTCATTTCCTTGAGCATTTCCATCGCGCCGCGGCCCATCCACCTGAGCAGGGTGGCGTTGGCGTAATCGCGGGCGCCTTTGGAGATCTGCAGTATCACGGGGGAGCGGGAGCGGACGCAGGCGGTAAGTATGGCCTGCAGCTGCTCCATGTTGTTGAAATTGTAGGCCGGAACGGCGTAGCCGTCCTTCATGGCGTTCCTGAACATTTCCCGGGTGTTGACGAATCCCAGTTCCTTGTACGAGACGGTGGCGGTTGCGGTTGCTGTCATTTCATCCTCCAGACTGCGGATTGGCTTCCCACTATTATATATCTTTGCCGGGAGGCGGCAAAGTCCCGCCTGATAATTTGCTAAAATATCATATCGTGGCCTGTTCTCAGCCTATGGAAAACAAGACGCCGTCGACGATAGTGAAGCCGTCCAAATTCAGCCTGGCCCCCAGGCGCGGCGGCTATTACGAAGTATCCGACATCATGATGCTGGCCCCCTTCAAGGCCGCGGACGAGGACCTGAAGAACCTGGAGGACATAGACCTCCTCTACAGGGCGCTGTGCGCCATCCTTTATAATTTCGTGCCCTGCTCGGGCCATCCGGGCGGCAGCATCTCCTCCGGCCGCATCGCGCAGGCGCTGCTGTTCTCCACGATGGATTACGATTTTTTCAGCCCCGACAGGAAGGAGAACGACGTGATCTCCTACGCGGCCGGGCACAAGGCGCTGGGCCTGTACGCGCTGTGGGCGCTGCGCAACGAGCTGGTCGTCGCCGCGGGCGCGGCCGGAATGCCGGCCGATAAGTTCCAGCTGCGCCTGGAAGACCTGCTGGGTTTCCGCCGCAACCCCGGCACGCAGTCGCCGCTGTTCGCGAAGTTAGGCGCCAAAGCCCTGGACGGGCATCCTACCCCTTTGACCCCTTTCGTCCCCGTGGCCACCGGCGCTTCCGGCGTGGGCCTGGGCTCGGCCGTGGGCCTGGCCTTCGCGGCCGCCGACACCTACGGCCCCGGCTGCCCCAGGGTGAACATCCTGGAAGGCGAAGGCGGCCTGACCCCGGGGCGCGCCGCCGAAGCCATGGCCTCCGCCGCCACCTCGCAGCTTTCCAACGTGCTGCTGCATATAGACTGGAACCAGGCCTCCATAGATTCCGACAATGTCTGCCCTGAGAACTCGAAGCCCGGGGATTACGTGCAGTGGACCCCGGCGGAGCTGGCCTACGTCAACGACTGGAACGTGATCTACGTGGCCAACGGCCATGATTTCTTCCAGATCCTCACCGCGCAGCGGTTCGCGTACTGCGGCATCGACAACCAGCAGCCCACCGCCATAGTCTACCGCACGGTCAAAGGCTGGCGCTACGGCATAGAGGGCCGCGCGTCCCACGGAAGCGGGCATGAATTCTGTTCGGAAGGTTATTACGCGGCCCTGGCCGAATTCGAGGCCCGCTTCGGGCTCAGGGTCCCCCGGCACTCCGGCCCCCGTACGCCGGAATCGGTGGAGGCCTGCTTCTACGAAACCCTGCTCCGGGTGCGCAAAGCCGTCGAGGACGCTCCGGCCGCGGCGAAGTTCGCCCTGCGCAAGCTCGACGAGGCCGGCGCGCGCCTGGCCGCGGCGGGCAGGGCGCGGCTCCCCGGGGCCCCCGACCCCGCCAAGGCTTTCACGCTCGACCCCGCCGCCCCTCCCCGCGAGCTGGAGCTCAAGCCGGGCCGGGAGGTGAGAATGGGTGAAACGCTGGCTTTCGCGCTGAACCATGTTAACAAAATGACCGGCGGCGCCGTGGTGGCGGCCTCGGCCGATCTTTATTCTTCCACCGGCGTCAGCCGCGTCGGGGAAGGGTTCGGCGAGGGCTTCTATAATTTTTCCTCGAACCCGCGCGCGCGCCTGTATTCCGCCGGCGGCATCTGCGAGGACGCCATGGGCGCCATCATGTCCGGCGCCAGCTCCTTCGGCAGCCATATCGGCGTTACCGCCTCTTACGCGTCGTTCCTGGCCCCGCTCGAGCATATCCCGGCCCGCCTGCACGCCATCGGGCAGCAGGCCCGCCGCGCCGTCAACGGCGCCCCGGCCAACCCTTTCATAATGATCAACGCCCATTGCGGCCTGCAGACCGGCGAGGACGGCCCGACGCATTCGGACCCGCAGCCGCTGCAGCTGCTGGAAGGGAATTTCCCCCCCGGCTCGCTGATAACGCTGACGCCCTGGGACCCGCAGGAGATCTGGCCGCTGCTGGCCGCGTCCCTCGGCCGGCGTCCCGCGGTGATCGCCCCCTTTGTCCCGCGGCCGCCCCTGAAGCTAGCCGACCGCGCCGCGCTGGGCCTGGCTCCCGCCGGGGCCGCGGCGCAGGGGCTCTACCAGCTGCTGGTCCCGGCGCACAGGCGCGGGCGGGCGCGCGGCACCGTGGTGCTGCAGGGCAGCGGGGCAGCGGGCATCTTCATCTCCGAAGTTCTGCCCAAACTCCGCGAGGCCGGGCTTGATCTCAACGTTTTCTACGTGGCCAGCCGCGAACTTTTCGAACTGCTCGGCGAAGAGGAAAAGAAAAAGATCTACCCGGAACGCCTGGCCCAGGAAGCCATGGGAATAACGGATTTCACCTTGCCCACTATGTGTTACTGGGTGCGCTCGGGCGCCGGGCTGGCCCGCACGCTGCATCCGTTCAGGAACGGGCGCTATCAGTCTTCGGGGAAGGCCGGCGACGTAATGAAGGAAGCGGGGCTGGACGGGGCCGCCCAGCTGAAAGCGGTCATGGAGTACGCCAAAACCGTCGCTGCGGGAAAGTAAACAACTTAGGGAGGAACGCCATGCAAGTTCAGGAAAAACCGTATCTTACCGGAAGGACCTTTTTATTCAGCATCTTCAAAGGTGAAGATCTCCTTCAGGCCATACAGCATTTCAGCCATCATCACCAGGTGCGCTGCGGGCTGATAAGCGCGATCGGCGCCGTAGAACGGGCCACTTTCGGCATCTATGACCAGAAAGCGAAGAAATACGCCAAGCACAATATTGAAAAAGAGCTGGAGATACTTTCTCTGAGCGGCAACATAAGCCTTTTCGACGACAAGCCGATGATGCACGCGCACGTGGTCTTCTCGGACAGCGAAGGTAAAGCGTTCGGCGGCCACCTCATGGCCGGCACCCGCGTCTTCAGCTGCGAGGTCTTCATGCAGGAGCTGACCGGCGACATCAAGGTGAGGAAGAACGACAAGGTCACGCAGCTGCCGCTGTGGGCCAACCCGATCTGCCTTAAATGAAGGCCTCACCGGCCGGTTTCAGGGCGGGCTTCGTGCCCATTACGGGCCTGCCCAACGCCGGCAAGTCGACCCTTCTCAACGCGCTGTGCGGGATGCGGCTGTCCATAATCACGGACAAGCCGCAGACCACCCGCAACAGCATCCTGGGCATACTCAACGAGCCCGATTTCCAGGCGGTGTTAGTGGACACGCCCGGCTTCCTGCGCAGCCGCAATCTTTTCGAAAAAAGCATGGAGACCGCCATACGGCGGGCGGCCACCGAGGACGGCGACCTGTGCCTGCTGCTGGTAGAGCCCGGCCTGCCCCCCGGGGACAAGGTGCCGCTGTTCGAGCCGCTCAAGCGCGTGGCCTGTCCTTTATACCTGGTGATAAACAAGCTGGACAAGGAAACTTCCTCCGCGCGGGCCGACGCCGCCGCGGAGTTCTATTCCAAGCTGCTGCCGGTGAAACAGGTGCTGCATATCTCGGCGCTGACCGGGGGCGGCGTCAAGGAGCTGCGCGCCGCCATAAAGGCCGCGCTGCCCGAACACCCCGCCTATTACCCGCAGGACCAGCTGACGGACCGCTGGGAAAAATTCTACGCGGCCGAGATCATACGCGAGCACCGGCCGCTCGATAAAGATGCTGCGCGAAAGGTCCCATAAAGCCCTGGTCGCCTTTCTGGGCCGCCCCGTAGAGCTTCATCTTACCGTTAAAGTGACGCCGGGCTGGCAGGACGATCTGCAGTTCCTGCGCGAGCTCGGTTTCTATGACAAAAAATAGGGTCTCCCCTTTCTTCGCGCTTTCCGCTTATTTCGCCTTTTCGCTGCTGTCCACCGCCTTCAGCCTGCTGCTCAGCCTGTGCTCGGTGCGCTTCGGCTGCCTGCTGGGGCTCCTGGCGCTGGGCGCCGCGCGGGTCTCGCGGCTCACGCCGGTTTCCGGCGACGCGGCCGTCTTCTCGCTGGTCTGCGCGCTGACCGCGCTGGCGCAGTATTATCTGGTAAGTCTGCTGGCGCTTTGCCGGTTCGGCAAGGCGCCGCTGGCCGCGGCCGCGGGCGGCGGCGCGCTGCTCTCCGGCTTGTTCTTCTGGCGCGCCGCGGGGTTTTCAAGCCTGGGCGCCTACGGTTTTTCCGGGTTGCCGGTGCTGCTGGCCGCGCTGATAGGCGCCTGCGCGGCCATGGACCAGAAGCCGGAAGAGAACCCCTGGCCCGCCGGCTGCCTGAAGCTGCTGTCCCGCATCCTTTAGCTCCACACGCCCGGTATCTTTTCCCCGCAGGGGCAGACGCCCCCGGGGCCCAGGATATTCGCGGTCACGGCGAACCCGGTCCTTTCCACGACTTTTCTCGAGCAGGCGGGGCAGACGGTGTCCTCCAGGCCGCTGCCGCGGCCGGGGAGATTCCCGCAATAGACGTAGCGCAGCCCCTTTTTCAGGGCCAGGTCCCTGGCGCGCAGCAGCGTCTCCGGCGGCGTGGGCATAACGCCGGTCATGCGGTGGTCGGGGTGAAAAGCCGTAAGATGCCAGGGAATATCGCGCGAAAGCCCGGCCAGATAAGCGGCCATGGCCTCTATTTCCGCCGCGGAATCGTTGAAGCCCGGGATCAGCAGGGTCACCACTTCCAGCCAGAACCCCGAAGCCTTTATCAGCTCCAGTCCCGCCTTGACCTTTTCCATCTCCCCGCCGCAGACGGCGCGGTATTTTCCGGGGTCGAAGGATTTAAGGTCCACCTTCCAGAAGTCCAGGCACGGGCGCAGGAAAGCCGCCGCCTCCGGCGTGGCGTACCCGTTGGAGACGAAAGCCGTGCGCAGCCCGCCGGCCCTGGCGGCGGCGAAGACGCCGGCGGCCCATTCCGCGGTGATCAGCGGCTCGTTATAGGTGGAAACTACCGTGGCCAGCCCGCGCGAAAGGGCTTCCCGCGCGAGCCGCTCCGGCGCGGTCTCCGCCGGCGCGTGGGACCGGCCGCGGGCGTCCGAAATGTCCCAGTTCTGGCAGAACTCGCAATGAAAATTGCAGCCGAACATCCCGAACGACAGCGTGCGTGAGCCGGGCAGCGCGTGAAAAAAGGGTTTCTTCTCAACGGGGTCCGCGGCGGCGCCGGAGATATAGCCCCACGGCGCCATCAGCGCGCCGCCCTGGTTGAACCTTACGCCGCAGCGCCCCGCGCCGCCTGGAGCCGTAACGCAGCGGTGCGCGCAGGCCAGGCAGCGGGTCTTTCCCCCCGCCAGCTTCTGATACAGGACCGCCTCTTTGGAAAGTTCCCGGAGCGAATGCATTTTAGGGTTTGGGCGCCAGCACCCTGATGGCCGCCGGGATCACGCTGAACCTGATCTTCCCGTCCTCGGAAAAAAAATCCTCGCCGTCGAGGTGGTACCAGGAGGCGGCGCCGCAGTCCAGTTCCACCACCCGGGCCTGGAAAGCCTCGTAGATGCCGGGGTGGTCCGCCAGCCGGCCGTTGAACAGCGCGGGCAGGGCCGAAACCAGCCGCGGCAGGGAAGCTTTTTTTATAAAACAAAGGTCGAGCAGGCCGTCGTCCACGGAAGCCGCCGGCGCCATGCGCGCCCCGCCGCCGTACTGCTCCCCGTTGAGCACCGCCGCCAGCAGCGAGACCCTTTCAACAGCGGTCCCGTCGAACCGCGCGACGAAGCGCCGCGCGTCGTAGGTGAGCGCCCGCCTGACCCCGTACCAGACGTAAGGCAGGATGCCCCTGCGGCGG
The DNA here is from genome assembly GCA_026388125.1 of Elusimicrobiota bacterium. Taxonomy (GTDB): domain Bacteria; phylum Elusimicrobiota; class Elusimicrobia; order Elusimicrobiales; family UBA9959; genus UBA9959. The sequence continues at coordinate 829 of JAPLKJ010000068.1, read as the reverse complement.
CTGAGCGAATTGTAGTCGTGCGCAATTTCGCCGTCCAGCCCTGCGCCGGCGGCGCAGAAGAAAGCTGAGCCGTTGGCCAGCCCGGCGTCCACGGGGCGGGGCTCCCATTGCAGCAGGCCTTCCAGCGCGGCTGAAAAGCCCAGCGGGATGCGGAGGTTGCGCGCCAGCCCGTTGCCGGAGCCGCAGGGCAGTATGCCCAGCACCGCCTCCTTGCCTATAAGGGCGGCGGCTATTTCGCGTATGGTGCCGTCGCCGCCCACCGCCACCACGCGGTTAAAGCCCGCTATCAGCGCCCTGGCGGCCAGCTCGGAGGCGTGGCCCCTGGCGCGGGTGAATTCCAGCTCGAAGTGTATTTTGCGCCCGGCGAAAGCCTTCGCCAGCTGGTCTTTGATATCGCCTTGTTTTTTGCCGGCGTTGGGGTTGACTATAAAAAAATAGGACATAAGTTGAAATATAAGCGGCGTCGGCACAGGCCTGTCTGCCGGGCGCGGAGAAACCGGCTGCCTTGATTTTATAATATTTGCTTTATATTGTATATTTTCAACAGGAGGGCTTATGCCAATATTGATCTTGATCGCGGGGTTGTTCCTGGCTCCGCCGGCGGCCGCGGCCGGTGAGGCGGGGTGTATCTATGATCATTCCGGCGCCGCGCAGCTGCTGAAGGCTGGCGGGGGTTCCTGGGCGCCCGCCTGGAAAGGCCTGCCGCTGGCCGAAGGCGACAGGGTCAGGACCGGGGACAAGGGGTGGTGCGAGGTCCTGCTTAAGGACGGCACCTTCGTGAAGCTCGACGCCGGCTCCGAAGCCCTCGTCTCGGAACTGCGGATCTCCA
>JAPLKJ010000021.1 GCA_026388125.1 Elusimicrobiota bacterium | reverse complement strand
GTAAAAGCTGAATTTACCTTTGTTTGGGTTATAGGTCCGTAATAAAAAAACCCGCTGTTTTAGCGGGTTTCTGTACTGCGTTGGACTATTCCGGATTGTTATTTGGTGCGGTCGGCGAGACTCGAACTCGCACAGCCATACAGCCACAAGCCCCTCAAGCTTGCGTGTCTACCAATTCCACCACGACCGCGTTAAAGCGTTAGAATGAACCTCGGTGCAATAAAACCACCACTTCGGCAGGAAAAAATTAATATCATTAAGTGTATTGCCTGTCAACAGGAAACTAACTTTTCTGTCCTACTTTTTCGGGGCCGCAGGCGCGGGTGCAGGAACCGGGACCTGCTGGGCGGGTTGGGAAGGTTTGGACGGCGTGGTTGCGGGCTGTCCCTGATTTGGCGGTTGCGGCGGCGTTGCCTGTTTTTGCGGCAGGGCCTTGGGGGGGACCTTGGCCGACTTCATGATCGATGAACTCCCTGAATGACCGGATAGATACGCCAGCGTTAATGACGTCAACATAAAAATAATCGCCGCTCCGGTGGTCATTTTACTCATGAAAGTGTTGCCGCCGCCGGCGCCGAACACCGACTGGCTGCCGCTGGCGCCAAAAGATGCGCCCATTTCCGCGCCTTTGCCGGACTGCAAAAGTACAATGGCAATAAGGGCGATACTGACGATGATATGCACAATAACGAGAAAAATAAACATTACTATTTGTAACCTCCGAAAAATTATTAACTTATTTACTTATCATAGATGGAGGATAATTAAAAGTTAAAATTGACAAATTCGGGGGGAAAACCATCATTTTCGCATTGTCAAGGCCGGTGGAACTGGGAGCGAGGTTTAACATTCACTATCCGAAATTAACGATTGCGCTGAACGATTCCGCCTTCAGGCTGGCGCCCCCTACCAGAGCGCCGTCAATATCCGGCTGCGTCATGAGCCCTTTGATATTTTCCGGTTTAACGCTGCCGCCATAGAGGATGCGTATCTTATTGCCGGCGGTCTGGTTATATAGCCCCGTCACCAAGGATCTGATAAAGGCATGGGCCTCCTGGGCCTGCTCGTCTGTCGCGGTTTTGCCGGTGCCGATCGCCCAGACCGGCTCGTAGGCAATTATGATATTTTTCAACTGTTCCTTGGTAATACCTGATAAGCCGCCGGTTACCTGTCTGTTCAGCACTTCAAAGGTTTTTTCCGCCTCCCGCTGCGCCAGGGTTTCACCTATACAGAAGAGCACCGTAAGACCTGCCTTTAATGCCGCCTTCATCTTCTTATTCACAGTTTCGTCGGTTTCCCCGAAATATTGTCGCCGTTCCGAATGCCCGATTATCACATGGCTGCAACCGGCATCGAGCAGCAGTTTGGGTGAAACTTCCCCGGTGAAGGCCCCCTCTTCCTCCCAGAAGCAGTCCTGGCCGGCAAGCATTATATTAGAGGCGGCAATGGCCTGCTTTACGCTTGTCAGTGCGGTGAAAACCGGGGCAACAACGATATCTACATTCCTGTTACTTTTGACTTCCGGAATAAGCCTGGTGATGAGATCAGCCGCTTCCTTGTTTGTTTTGAAAAGTTTCCAGTTGCCGGCGATTACGGGCTTCCTCATATTCCCTCCTTAACTGAAAAAACGAATGTTATTCCAATTTATCCGAGCTCTTCCAGGACCTTGATGCCGGGGAGCTTTTTCCCTTCCAGAAGCTCCAAAAAGGCGCCGCCGCCGGTGGAAATGTAGCTGATCTTGGCAAATTCACCGGCCCGGTGCACTGCCGAGTCGGTGTCGCCGCCGCCGACAATCGTCAGGGCATAGGAGTTGGCAACAGCGGTTACCATGGCATAGGTGCCGCGGGAGAACGCGTCCATTTCGAAAACCCCCATCGGACCATTCCAGATAATGGTTTTGGCGTTCTGTAATGTCTCGGTGAAGAGGGCGACCGTGGCCGGACCGATATCAAGGGCCATCCATTCATCGGGAATTTCCTGGGTCGTCGTGACTTTTGTTTCCGCTTCCGGATTGAAGCGATCGGCAACCACGCAGTCCACCGGGAGATAGAATTTAATCCCTTTCTGGCGGGCCAGCTCATAGGTTTTGCGGGCTGTTTCGATCAGGCTTTCATCCACCAGCGATTTCCCCACACTGTAACCGAGCGCCTTGATAAAGGTAAAGGCCATGCCGCCGCCGATGACGATCTTGTCG
>JAPLKJ010000126.1 GCA_026388125.1 Elusimicrobiota bacterium | reverse complement strand
CGGCGGCACAGCGGACAAAGGAGTAAGGCATGAAACCGATTCTTACTGCGGACAAGGCGGTCGAAGGCATCGGGGACGGCGCCACGCTGATGGTGGCGGGCTTCATGGGCTGCGGCAACGCGTTCACCCTTATCGACGCGCTCGTAAACAAGGGGTCCAATAACCTCAGCCTCATAACCAGCGACACGTCTTACCCCGACGTGGGCGTGGGCAGGCTCATCTGCCAGAACCGCGCCGCCACGCTGACCGCCTCCCATATAGGCACCAACCCGTTCTCCGGGCAGAAAATGAACTCGGGTGAGCTCAAGGTCACGCTGGTACCGCAGGGAACCTTCGCCGAGCGGATACGCGCCAAAGGCGCGGGGCTGGGAGGCGTGCTGACCCCGACCGGCATCGGCACGGCGGTGGAAGAGGGAAAACAGAAGCTCAGCCTGCAGGGAAAGGATTACCTGCTGGAGCTGCCGCTGGGCGCGGACTTCGCTTTCATAAAGGCCGAGATCGCCGACAAGTACGGCAACGCCTTCCTGCCCGGCGCCACCAAGAACATGGCCGTGGTGATGGCCATGGCGGCCGACCACGTGATACTGGAAGCCGAAAAGATAGTGGAGCCCGGCGAGCTGGACCCCGACAAGGTGACCATCCCGGGCATCTTCGTCTCCGCGCTGGTCCGGGCCACCCTGCCGGCCTCCAACGTGCAGCTTAAAGCCTGAGCCCCCTAAGGAGAATTTATATGGACCCCAAGGAACTTAAAAGAGTCAGGATGGTAAAGCGCATCGCGCAGGAATTCCCCGACGGCGCGCTGGTCAACCTCGGCATAGGCATGCCCACCATGGTGGCCAACTATATCCCGGAAGGCCGCACTATACTGCTGCAGTCGGAGAACGGATTCACCGGCCTCGGCCCCGCCGCCCAGAAGGGCCGGGAGAACCAGAGCATCGTGAACGCCGGCGGCCAGGCGGTCACCATCGTGCCCGGCGGCGCGTTCTTCGATTCCGCCATGTCCTTCGCCATCATACGCGGCGGCCACGTGGACTACACGGTGCTGGGGGGCCTCGAGGTGGACATGGAAGGCAACCTGGCCAATTACATGATACCCGGCAAGATGGTGCCCGGCATGGGCGGCGCCATGGACCTGGTGGCCGGCGCGAAGAACGTCATAGTGGCGATGGAGCACGTCAGCAAGAACGGCGCGCCGAAGATACTGAAGAAATGCTCGCTGCCGCTCACGGCCAAGGGGGAAGTAGACCTCATCGTGACCGACATGGCGTTCATCCGCGTCACCAGGAAAGGCCTGGTGCTGGAAGAGATAGCCGAAGACACGACGGTGGAGGAAGTAATAAAGGCCACCGAAGCCCCGATGCAGATCGCGGGGAAACTGGGAAGGTTCTAAGGAGCTTTTTATGGCGAACAAAATGGTAATCACCTGCGCCCTGACCGGCGCCGAAACCACCAAGGCGCAGGCCCCGGCGCTGCCCGTCACCCCCGAAGAGCTGGCCGACGCCGCCGCCGAAGCGTGCTTGGCCGGCGCGTCCATCGTGCACCTGCACGCCAGGAACAACGACGGCAGCCCCACGGCCGACGTGAAGGTTTTCAAGGCGGCCATCGACCTGATACGCAAAAAATGCGACGTAGTGATAGAGATCACCACCGGCGGCGCCGTCGGCATGACCCCCGAAGAGCGCATCGCCCCGGTCTCCCTCAGGCCCGACATGGCGTCGCTGGACTGCGGCACGGTGAACTTCGGCAACGACTATATCGTCAACACGCTGCCCATCATGCGGCAGTTCGCCGCCGAGATGAACAAATACAACGTGCGCCCCACGCTCGAATGCTTCGACGTGTCCCACGTGCAGTCCTCGCACATCCTGATAAAAGAAGGCCTGATAAAGCCGCCCTACCATTACGGCTTCGTGATGAACGTGCCGGCGGCGCTTTCCTTAAGCGTCAAGACGCTCTCCTACATGATAGACCAGATGCCACCCGAGAGCTTCTTCACCGTGATGGGCATCGGCCGCGGCCACCTGCCCGGCATCTGCGGGGCCATAGCCTCCGGCGGGTTCATCCGCGTGGGCTTCGAAGACAACATTTACTATTCCAAGGGCCGCCTGGCGAAGTCCAACGCCGAGTTCGTGGAGCGCGCGGTGCGCATCTCGCACGAGGCGGGCCTTGAGATAGCGAAACCTTCCGACGTAAGACAACTGTTCAAGATCAATTAAGGAGACCACCATGCCCACAAAAACCGAGATAGAGATAAAGAAGAACGGGAATCCCTTCGGCTCGCACCGCGTGATAGAACCCAAAGGCGTGCTCACGCAGCCGGCCACCAAGATAGACAATAACATGGACTACATGTGGGACAACGAGATCCTTGTGGAGGTGGAAACCCTCAACATCGACTCCGCCAGCTTTACGCAGCTGAAGAAAGAGGCCAACAACGACGAGGAAAAGATAAAGGCCGCCATAACGAAGATAGTCGGGGAAAAGGGCAAGATGCAGAACCCCGTCACCGGCTCCGGCGGCATGTTCCGAGGCCGTGTCCTCAAGATAGGCCCGGCGCTGAAAGGCAAAGTGAGCATCAAGGAAGGGGACAAGATAGCGAGCCTCGTCTCCCTTTCCCTGACCCCGCTCAAGATAGAGAAGGTCCTGGGCATAAAGAAAGGCACCGAGCAGGTGAGCGTAGTGGCGAAGGCCATCCTCTTCGAGAGCGGCATCTACGCGAAGCTCCCCGCCGACATGCCCGAGACCCTGGCCCTGGCCGTGCTCGACGTGGCCGGCGCTCCCGCCCAGACCGCGAAGCTCGTGCGGCCCGGCAACACGGTGGTGATCATAGGCGCCGCCGGCAAATCGGGCGTGCTCTGCTGCTATGAAGCCCGCCGCCGCGCCGGCATCACCGGCAGGATCATCGGCATCACCAGCTCCGATTCGGGCCTGGCCAAGATGAAGGAATACGGCTTCTGCCACGAGAACTTCAAGCTCGACGCCACCAACGCGCTCGAATGCTACGAGGCCATCAAAGGTGTGACCGGCGGCAAGCTGGCGGACGTCATTATCAACTGCGTCAATATCCAGAACACCGAGATGGCGTCCATCCTGATGTGCCGCGAGGGCGGGATAGTCTACTTCTTCACGATGGCCACCTCGTTCACCAAGGCCGCGCTGGGCGCCGAAGGCGTGGGCAAGGACGTGGACATGATCATAGGCAACGGCTACGCCAAGGACCACGCCGAGATAACGCTGAACATCCTGCGCGAGTCCAAGCAGATACGCGACATCTACACGAAGCTGTACGCGTAAAAGCAGCTGACCCCGGAGAAGCGATATGCCGAATAAAACAGCGCCCACTATAAAAAAAGGCGGGAACCCGTTCGGTGCGCACCGCGTGCTGCTGCCGTTAGGGGGGCTGCCCCAGCCTGCCGTGAAAGTCGACAACTGCATGGACTACCTCTACGACAACGAGATCCTTGTCGACGTGGACACGCTGAACATCGACTCCGCCAGCTTCACCCAGATAAAGGGTGAGGCCGGCGGGGACTTTGAAAAGATAAAAGCCTCCATACTGGCCATAGTCGGCGAACGGGGGAAGATGCAGAACCCGGTCACCGGCTCCGGCGGCATGTTCATCGGCCGGGTGGCGAAGATAGGCCCCGCGCTGGAGGGGAAGACTGACCTGTTGCCCGGCGACAAGATAGCCAGCCTGGTCTCCCTTTCACTGACGCCGCTCAAGATAGAGAGCGTCATCGGCATAAAGAAAGGCACCGAGCAGGTGAACGTAAAAGCCAAAGCCATCCTTTTCGAGAGCGGCATCTACGCGAAGATCCCGGCGGACATGCCGGAGAAGCTGGCGCTGGCTATTCTCGACGTGGCCGGCGCCCCGGCGCAGACGGCCAAGCTGGTGCGGCCAAACCAGGTGGTGGCGATAATCGGCGCGGGCGGCAAATCGGGCCTGCTGTGCGCCTACGAGGCCCGCAAGATAGCAGGTGTGGCCGGGATCGTGGTAGGGCTGGAATATTCGAAGGAAGCGGTGGAGAAAGTTAAGGAATTCGGCTTCTGCCATTCCGTCATACAGGCCAACGCCACCGACGCGCTGGACTGCTACGACAAGCTGATGAAGGCCACCGGCGGGAAACTGGCCGACGTGGTCATAAACTGCGTCAACATCCCCAACACCGAGATGGCCTCGATACTGATGTGCAAGCACGAAGGCATGGTATATTTCTTCAGCATGGCCACCTCGTTCACCAAGGCCGCGCTGGGCGCGGAGGGCGCGGGCAAGGACATAACGATGCTGGTGGGCAACGGCTACACCCGGCACCACGCGGACACGACGCTCAACATCCTGCGGGAATCCCCGGTGATCCGGGCGGCGTACGAAAAGATGTACGCGTGATCTTAAGGAGACCTACTATGCGAACTTACACCAGGGTTGACTACAAGAAGATACCGCTGTGGAGGAACGTGCCCGAGAGCGACTGGCTGGATTACAAATGGCAGCTGAAGAATGTCATCAAGGACATCCCGACGCTGGAAAAGGTGGCGGTGCTCAGCGCGCAGGAAAAAACCGACCTGAAAGCCTGCCTTAAGAAATTCACGATGGCCATCACGCCGTACTACGCGGCGCTGATGGACAAGAAGAACAAGACCTGTCCGGTGCGGCTGCAGGCCATACCGCGCGGGCAGGAACTGCTGGACGACCCCTCGGACCTCTCGGACCCGCTGCACGAGGACGTGGACTCGCCGGTGCCCGGGCTCACGCACCGCTACCCGGACCGCGTGCTGCTGCTGGTCACCAATATCTGCTCGATGAACTGCCGGCACTGCACCCGCCGCCGCCTGGTGGGCTTCGAGGATTCCGACATGTCCAGCGCCAACCTGGACAAAGCGATAGAATACATCCGCAAGACCCGCGAGGTGCGCGACGTGCTAATCTCCGGCGGCGACCCGCTGGTGCTCACCGACGAAATGCTGGAAGGCATAATAAAAAAGCTGCGCGCCATCGACCACGTGGAGATCATACGCATAGGCTCGCGCACCCCCGTGGTGATGCCGATGCGCATCACGGACAAGCTGGTGGGCATGCTGAAGAAATACCACCCGATCTACGTGAACACGCATTTCAACCATCCCAAGGAAATGACCGCGGAGGCGTTCGAGGCCTGCCGCAAGCTCGCCGACGCCGGTATCCCGGTTGGCAACCAGAGCGTGCTGCTCAAAGGCATCAACGACTGCCCCCAGACCATGAAGCGGCTGGTGCACGAGCTGCTGATGGCCAGGGTTAAGCCCTATTACATCTACCAGTGCGACCTTTCGCGCGGCATCAGCCATTTCCGCACCACGGTCTCGAAAGGCATAGAGATAGTGGAGAACCTGCGCGGCCACACTACCGGCATGGCCGTGCCCACTTTCGTGGTGGACGCGCCGGGCGGCGGGGGGAAAACGCCGGTAATGCCCAATTACCTGATCTCCATGTCGGATAAGCGCGTAGTACTGCGCAATTACGAGGGCGTCATAACCACTTACACCGAACCTACGGGCTACGTTTCCTCCTGCGACGGCTGCGAGTACTGCTCCGACGACAGGTACAAGCCCATTGACGGCGTGGCCAAGCTGCTCAACGGCGAGAAGCTCACGCTGGAACCGGCGCACCTGATGCGCACCAGAAGACACACGAAATAGGCGGCAGAACCAGGAGTCGATGGACGGGAGTCAGGGAAAGACGGATGTGTTCCTGACCCCCGCCCCCCGGCTCCCGACCCTTGTATTTATGGATTTTATCCGCGGACTTAAAGACAGGACCGTTTTCATCGTCGGCTCGCGAAAGAACGCCGGGAAGACGACCTTTCTCAACTACGCCATGAGCCGCCTGCGGGGAAAAGGAACGCTGGGGGTGCTCAGCGTCGGCGTGGACGGCGAGAACGAGGACCTTATCTTCGGGACGCCCAAGCCGCAGGTGCGCGCCGGGCAGGGCGACCTGCTCCTGACCTCGGAGAGCGCCCTGAAGAACGCGGACCTGCATTACGAGATACTTAACGTCTATCCTTTCCGCACGGCTATAGGCAGGCCGGTGCTGCTGCGCGCGCTGCGCCCGGGCAGAGCGGAGATCTCCGGCCCTGAGAACAATTCCCAGCTGGCCGAGATCCTCGGCGATATGCGGCGTCGCGGGGCGGGCACGATCTTCGTGGACGGCGCGGTGGACCGCATAACCCAGGCGGCCGAAGGCGGGAAGTCCGCTTTCGTCTACGTCGCGAAAGTAGAGCCGGACAGCCTGGACTCCGCGGCCGCGGCGATAAAGCTGATCTGGGCCGCGGCCGGCGTCCCGCTCTGGAGAACGGGTACCAGGACCAAAGAACCGGTTTGTTTCGTGGAAGGCGCGCTGACCCAGGAAAAACTGCCCGGCGGCACGGGGGAAGGAGGCACGCTGGTGGCGGAGGACCCCACCAAGATCTTCCTGTCCTGGGCGGAGTGGCAGGCGCTCAACGCCCGCTTTAAGGTCTTTTTCCAGCGCAAACCTGACTTAGCCGCTTTTATAGTCAATTTGTATAATGTACCCAGGCCGGAATTTGAGAAGAAGCTGGGCTCTCCCGCCTTAGCCGGGCGCATAGTTTATAATCCGTACCAGATAGTGCCGGGGGGGAGAGGCCTGCAGGCATAGAAGCCGCGGTTCTTACCATGGATAAAGCACGGGCCTTCGCCGAATTCGAAACCTTTTACGACTTGTTCAAGCCGCTCACCCCCTACGGGCGGCTTTACAGGGAAAGCCGCCCTTTCTTTTCCGACGCCGCCGCCCTGAAGGCGGAATACGACCTTGCCGCCGCCGCCGGCGCGTTCCTTGCCTCGCGCAGGGAGAAAGGCGACCGCCTGCGCTTTCACCTGCGCGGCATACCCCGGCTGGACCTCGCCCAGCAGGCTCTTTACAGCGCACCGGGCCTGTTCCTGGCACGCAAGTTCCTCTCCAACGCCAGGGAGATCTTCGGCCTGCTGCCGGCCGGGCTCAGGACGAAATTCGGGGCGAAATGGCAGTCGGCCGACCTGTTCGCCCTGCTCAACAAGGGCGGCTCCGGCGAAGCTTTCCATATTGCCGACGCTTACTGTCCTGAACTGGCGGCCGAAAGGGCCAAGATAGCGGCCTGCGACGCCGGCATTAGACGCCTGCGCGAACGCAGGCTCAAGGACCTGCGGGAACGCTGGGGTCTGGATTTTTCCGACAGGGATTTTCTGGTGATAGAAGAAAGGGCCGCCGCCGGATTCGCCGCGGCGCCCGAACTGTTCACGGAGCCCTTCGACGGGGCCAACGTACTAGTAAAGCCCGTATACGGCCCGGAGTACATGGAAGCCGCCGCGGAGCGCGACCGCCTGCGCGCCGCGGAGCAGGAACTGGAGGCCGGAGTCATAAAACGCCTGGCCGCCGCCGTCGCCGCTGAAAAACGCCTGCTGGAGGGCTATATAACGGCGTTGGAAAAGATCGACATAGCGGCTGAGCGCGCCCGCCTGGCCGCGGAGCTGAAGCTTACCCGCCCGCTGATACACAAATATCCATCCCCCATACGCCTTACAAAAGCGCGCTTCCTGCCGCTGGAATTCAAGCTGCAGGCCGACGGGCTCAAATACACCCCGCTGACCGCCGTTTTCACCAGGCGCGTCAACGTGATCTACGGCTCCAACATGGGCGGCAAGACCGTGACGCTAAAGACGCTGGCGTTCCTGCAGCTGGCCGCGCAGAGCGGCTTTTTTACCCCTGCGGCCTCTTTCGAGACCTGCCTGTTCGACGGGGCGGCCTTCATCGGCGGGGCCGAAATGGAGACCGCCGGGGGATTGAGCGGGTTCGGCCTGGAGATGAACGATTTCGCGGCCACGCACGCGCGTCTTAAGAGCAGCAATCTGCTGATACTGATGGACGAGTTCGCGCGCACCACTAATTCGGAAGAGGCGGCGGCGCTTTTAAGCGCTATTCTCGAGGACCTGGGCGCGAAGAACGGAGCGGTCTCTTTCCTGGCCACGCACTTTTCGGGCCTGCGCGCGGGGGCATGCGCGGCCAGCTTCAAAATGCGCGGCTTCGACACCGCGGCCTTCAACGAGTATTTCGTGGCCAAGCCGGCGGCGGGGCTGGACGAGAAGCTGAAGATGATAAACCGCTTCATGCGCTACGAGCTGCTCGAGGGCAGCGCCGGCGCGGAAGCCCGCGACGCGATAAAGATAGCCGAAATACTCGGAGTAGCCAGGCCCGTGATAAAGCGGGCGCAGGAATTTCTGGAGGAGAAAAAATGAAACCGGCAAAAAGCAAACTCGGACTTTCCAGCCCAAAAACAGCTAAAGCGCGCGCGCTGGCGGCCGACATCGTGGCGCCCGTGCAGGAGTTCATAGACCGGCACACCACCGTCACTATAGAGCGGGCCACGCTGCGCCTGCTTGGCGCGGACGGCGCCAACTCCGACGGCGTGCCGGTGCCCAACCTGATAGCCGGGCAGTGCGCCGGCAGGCTCGCCGGCGGCGCGGCGGCCTTCTATATCAACGCCCTCATAAAGCTCAATAAAACCCCGGCCGCGCTCAACGAGGAAATAGCGAAAGGGCTGGAC
>JAPLKJ010000040.1 GCA_026388125.1 Elusimicrobiota bacterium | reverse complement strand
GGTTTTTTAAGGTCGGAGGCTATTTTTGCAGCCAGTTTGGTAGGGGCGAGCCCCAGCGAACAGGTAAGGCGCGTAAGCTCTTTCACGCGGGCTTTTATCCTGCGGCAGGTTTCCAGCGGCCCGCCGAACAGGTGGGCGCTGCGGGTGATGTCGAGGTAGGCTTCGTCTATGCTCACCTGCTCTATGTCCGGCGTGAATTCGTAGAACGCCGCCCGGATGGCCTTCGAGGCGGCGTCGTAGCGCTCGAAATCCGGCGGCAGGTAGACGCCCTGCGGGCAGCGCCGCCACGCCTCCGAGATGGGCATGGCGGAACGCACCCCGAACTTACGCGCCTCGTAGGAGCAGGTGGATACCACGCCCCGCCCGCGCCCGCCCTTGGGGTCGGCGCCCACTATTACCGGGCGCCCCCTCAGCGCGGGGTTATCCCGCTGCTCTATGGCCGCGAAGAACGCGTCCATGTCCACGTGCACTATCCGCCTGTCTGCCATACCGGCCTTTATTTAACGTTCAGCTCCATGCCGGCCGAATGCGCGGCGAACTCGGGCGCGTACATGGACTGCAGCACCGCCGCGCCTATGCGGTAAGTGCCGGGCGTGGTAGGCCGCACCCGGTACTTCAGCGCGTACTCGCCGTGCGGCACCCAGTTCATGAAGAAGTTGGTCAGCGAATCGCGCGGCTCCTCGTAGCGGGACAGCTGGTCCCATTTCCAGCCGCTGGTCAGCTCCTCGCCCTCAAACCCGGCCCCGTGGGGGTCCTTGAGATGCACGTACTCGAACTGGCTGCGCGTCTTCACCGTCAGGTGCACCTCCAGCTGGTCGCCCACCGCCACGGTAGCGCCGCTGGCCAGGGGCTTCAGTGTATAAGTCCCGCCTTCTTTCACCCTGTTGAAGTACTGGCGGGAAACGTTCATCATCCCGTCGGGCGATTCTTCCGCCGGCCGGTCGGTGGTGTAGATGCCGGTCAGCGAAGCGAAGGCTATGCCCGGGCCGTCCTTGGTTATTTTCGCGGTTATGGGGGCTTTTTCCGCGTCGGGCCCGTATTTGGACCAGCGCAGCGGGCTCGCCACCCAGTCGAAAGGCTTCAGCTCGCGGGAATCGGCTATGTCGCCCCACTTCACAGCGAACGTTTCGTTCTTGTCCAGCGCGCCTTTTTTCTTCATCACGTCCAGCAGCGAGTAGATGGCCGCGGCGCTGGCCTTGGTGGATTTCCATTCGCCGGCCTTGCGGCTGAACAGCAGCCATTTCACCATGCCGGGGATGCGGGCATCGGCGGGCCGCACGGCCAGCAGCGTGCGCAGGATGAAGGCGTGCTTTTCCACCGTGTCGTTGTACCACAGCCAGGAGATCTTCTCCGGCGTCCAGTAAACGCCCGCTATCTCGTCCTCGCGCGCGCCGTCCATGGCCCTGGCCAGATAGTTCTCAGACAGCTTTTTATCGCCCAGGCGCAGCCACACGTAGGAGGCGTAAGCCTTGCCGAAGGCGGTCATGGCGTTGGCGTGCTTGTCGGCGTACTCCGCCCATTTGCGGGCGTAGGCCAGCGCGGTCTTGTTCTCCGGCCAGTCGGCCGGGAAAGAGGTAACCACGTAGGCCGCGTACAGCAGGAACGAGGTTTCGCTCTCCTCCGGCTTCATATGCCCCGGGATCTCCGCCAGCGCGTAGCGCAGGGCTTTCTGCGCCGTCTCGCGCGGGATGTCCACGCCGTAGCGCGCGGCCTCGGCCAGCGCGTCCAGCGCGTACAGCGTCATGTAAAGGTCGCCGCGCCCGCCGGGGAACCAGGGGAAGGAGCCGTCTGAGTTCTGGTAGGCCGTAAGTTTTTTTACGGCGTCTTCCTTTTCCGCGGCCACCACTTTGGGGTCCAGCATGTCCACGGACGGCAGGGACGTGGTTTGTCCTTTGGAAGCTTCCTCCCACGGCGTTTCCATCAGCGTCATCATGCGCACCGGGTTGTCGCGCTCCCAGGCCGGGGTCAGCGTTTCGCGCCGGGGCAGTTTTTTCACGGCCTCGCGCAGGGCCGGGTATTTCCTGTAGAAACTATTGGTAACGGCCAGCGGCACGTAGCGGTTGAGCAGCTGCTCCGTGCATTCGTAGGGATAATGCACCAGGAAAGGCAGGCTGTTGAGCACCGTTAGTATCAGCTGCGGCTGTATCTCAAGGTGCAGGGCTTCCACCACCCGCGTGTCGTCCTTTTTTTCCAGCTCGGCGAGCTTCAGCTCTTTAGCGACCTTGCCGTCCAGCGCGGTAACCAGAGTGGCTATAAGCCGCTCGCGCGACGGCAGCACCGGCAGGTCGTTCTCCTGCGCGTCGGAATACGCCCCCGCGCGCGCTATGATGCGCGCTTTGAAGGCGGCCGCGCCGCGCGGCGCGGTAACAGGCCAGCGCAGCGCCACGGTGCCGCCCGGCTTAAGCGCGAAAGGCTTCGAAAGTTCCGTCAGCGCGAACTTGTCCGCCGCCGGCTGCCCGTCCAGGGTCACTTCCAGCACGGCGTCGCCGGCCAGGTCGTTATCGGCCTGGCTGCTCAGCACCGCCGTTATCTCGGAGCGGTCACCTTCGCGGAAGAACCGTGGGATGTCCAGCCTGGCCATCAGCTCCTTGCGGGTGACGGTCTCGGCCGCCACGGCGCCGGTCCTGACGTCGGGGGTTATCACCGCCGCGTCCACCTTCCAGGCGGTAAGCCTTTCCGGGATGCGGAACGTGAACGGCCCTTTGCCCTGGCTGACCCTGAGCTGCGGGTTGAAATAGGCGGTCTCGGAAAAGTCCTTCCTTACCGCGGGCGCGGCCGCCTGCTGCGGCGCGGCGCTGCCGTCTTTCTTCGAGCTTACCTCCTCCTTCATCATGATGCCCTTGGCGCGGCCGGGCATGGCGGAAGGGGCGGCGGCAAGCATCGCTCCGCCGGACTTCTCCATGGAAGCGTCCATGGCCATTTCATTGCTGGCAAAGCCCAGGCTCTGCGCGAAGCGGCCGCCGAAGCCGCGGGCATACATCCGGGACGAGTTTATCCGCAGCCCGGGCAGTCTCTCCTCGGCGGCGGCCTTGTTGAACAGCGCGAACATGCGGCTGATCAGCCCGGTCTTGATGGGGAATTCCATGAAGCTGGCCTCGAACAGCGAGCCCGTGCCGCCGGAATGGCTGGTCCGCGCCGGGTAAAGCAGCGCCTGCCAGCCGCCTTCGGCCCTGGCGTAATACTCCAGGGAGCGGTCGAAGATGCGCACGGTGCCTTCGCCCTGCACCGGCCTGCCGGCAGCGTCGGCGGCTTTAAGCGTCCAGCGCGCCTCCTGCCCGGGCTTAAGGAACTTATCGTGCGCCAGCGTAACGTCCAGCCTGCGGTCCGCGCGCGGCACCGCGGCCCCGCCTACGGCGGAATAAACGCCGAAATCTCCGGCGCCGAACCAGCGCGCGGCGAAGCCGCCGCGGTGGGCGGCCTCAACCTTAAATGACAGCAGCGAAACGCCGCCTTCCCTGAAGGTCTGCTTCGAAAGGATGAAATCCCCAGCCAGTATCTCCACGTATTTGGCGCCGGTCAGGGCCGCGGCCCCGGTCAGCGCCCGGGCGGTCTCGCCGGGCTGGTAGGAAGCCCGCTCGAACAGCGTAACGGGCGGCAGCTTCAGCGCCGACCTTTTGGCGGCGGGGTCCACGGACACTATTATGATGGCCGACTCCGACTCGCCGCCCCAGGGCTCGCGCGCTTTAAGGCGCAGCCGGTACACGCCCTCCGGCAGGGCTTTCAGCTTCACCGCCGAAGGCTTCTCCGTGGTAAACTCTATCCCGCCGCGCTGCACCGAAGCGCCGTCGGGCACCGCGCTGAAGACCTGCTCCAGCGAAGGATTCTGCCCGAACTGGCCGCCCCAGGCGGCCGGCCTGGGGAAGTCAGGGATTTTCTCCAGCCGCAGCACTTCGTACGTGCCCGAGCCGGCCGACTGCACGTCGTTAAGGTTCATCAGCCGCGCCTGGAAGCAGGCTTTTTTATCCGCCGTAAAGAACCCGGCGGCGGGCGTGATGTCGAAGTTATAGGCCTTCGCGCCGGCGTTATAGGAGCGCGAGTCGGTTATGGTGCGGCCCCCGGCGTCGCGCGCCTCGGCCTCCACCAGGAAAGAGGACGGGTACTGGGCGTAAGCGCCCTCCTCGGCGGCGGGCGTAAAGTCCACGGTGAATTTCCCGTCGGCGCCGGTGCGCGCCGTGCCGGCCGCGAACTCGGAGCTGCCCGAAGGGGCGTAGAACCAGTTCCACCACCAGGCGTACCAGGGCACGTACCGTGACCGCGTCACGCGGTATTTAACCTCGGCGTCGGGCACGGGCGAGCCGAAATAATATTTTACCGTACCCGTTACGGTCACTTTCTGCCCGTAGCGGAAGGCTTCGGCGGCTTCGTTGAGCTTCACTTCGAATTCGGGCCGCTTGTATTCCTCCACCTGGAACGCCTGGTCGCCGCCGAAACCGGTGCCGTATTCCTGCAGGCTGCCGTTGAGCTGGTAGCGGCCCAGCATCCGCCCGGCGGGGATGTCGAAGGAGCCGGCGGCGCTGCCCATCTGGTTGAGCGTCAGCTCCTTGTTGAAGAATTCCTGCCAGTTGCCGTCGCGCGCCGTCACCTTGAGCTTGCGGGGACCGGCATAGACCCTGTAGCCGCCGGACACGCGCGAAAGCACGGTGGCCTTGAAATTAACTTTCTGGCCGGGCCTGTAGATGGGCCGGTCGGTCTCCAGCCGTATCTCTATAGGCGACGGGGCGCAGAACCCGGCGCCCTGCGGGTAAGCCCACAGCGCGTAGGCCCCGCCGAAGGAAAGCAGGGGATCGGCCTGGAAATATTGCCCGGAAGTGTACGTTACCTGCACGGCCTCCGCTATCGCGGCCCGGCCTTCGCTGTCGGCGCGCAGCGCCGCGCGCTCCATCTCGGAGTTATAATTGCGGCCGTGGAAAACGTCCAGGGCGGCGTCGCCCAGCGGCTGGCCGCTGAGGGCGTTCACGGCGTAGAAATGGAACAGTTCCGGCCGCTCCGAGCGCAGCGGCCCGGCGCCGGGGTCGGAAAAGATGAACGCTTCGGGGTCGCCCTTCAGCCCGCTGGTGCCCAGCAGGAAAATATCCGTCACGTTCACAACGGCCGCCCGGAGCATGGAGGCTCCTGGCGCGAACCCGGCGTCGCCGCTGGCGGCCAGCACGTAAAGGCCTTTCTTCAGCGGCGGCGGGGTTATCTCCTGGGTTTTCCCCTGGTACGGCGCGGGGTAGTCCATGGCCGTCTTCCAGCTTTCGTCCGGCTTTTTCGCCAGGAACGTCTGCGCGGCCTCCGGGGACAGCGCGCGCAGGCCGTTGAAGTTCTTATATTCCTTAGGCTGCAGGGCCTCCAGCTCTTCCGGGGTGGTGCGGTAAAGCCGGAAATATAGCGCGGGCAGGTTGCGGGCGGTAGCGGTGAGCAGCCCTTTGCCCGGAGGCGGCACGGGCTTGGCCTCCACCTGCAGTTCGGGCATTTCTATCTGGGCTTTGATCTTTTCGCATTCCACGCCGGGGCGCGAACCGGGCGCGAGCTTGATGGCCTCCGAGCACAGCTCCACGGCCTGCTTAAAGGCGGAAGCCTCGTTGTGCATGGAGGCGGCCTCGTAGGCCGCCTGCGCCCTGGCCAGCGCCGAGGGCAGCGTGCCGGTCCATTTTTTCAGGACCGCCAGCGCGGCAGCGGTGTATTTCGCGTGGTCGTAGCCGGTGAAATTCCCGGAATTGCCCCGCGGCAGCAGCAGTCTTTTTATGCGCCACAGGCCCGCGGCGGTTTCGCGGCCGGCGGCGGGCATCCGGGCGGCGTCTTCCAGTATCGCGGCGGCTTTGGCGCCGGGGCCCAGGTCGGCGGAATAATCGGCGTTATATTTCTCCGCCGCCAGCGCCTGCGCATCCACGGTCCTGCCGGCTTCGGTCACTTCCTCGGAAAGATACGACGTCCAGCGCTCTACGGCGAAATCCCACAGCGTGGGAGTATAGTCCAGCACGGCCTTTTTGATATCGACGGCGGCGATGCGCGCGTGCCACTGGGCCGAGGTCAGCTTGGTCAGGTCGGCGGTGCCCTGCTGTACGTCCGTCGGCAGGGAATAGCCGTACTGCCGCAGGAACTCGCGGCCGGCCTCGGCGCGCAGCAGCAGCAGGCGCGCGCGCCAGAAAGGCTCTCTGGGCAGTTTGAGCGCGTTCAGGCGCCGGGCGGCCTCGGCGTAGCGGAACAGCAGCGCTTCGCATTCGGCGGCGCGGTAGAGGGCCCGCACCCCTTCTTCTCCGGGCAGCTCGGCGGCCTTGGCGTAGTAGGCCAGCGCCTCCTGGTACTGGCCTTTTTCGAACAGGCCGGAGGCGGCCTGTTCAGACGCCGGCGCGGCGCACAGCGTACCGGCAAAAGCGAGCAGAATAGCTAGGACTTTCATTTTTCCCCCAAACTTGCCTATTACTTTTTGAGCAGGTACAGAACTACGGCGGACAGCGCGAGCAGCAACGCCGCGGCGGCGCGGGCCAGCGCGGCGAAGCCCCGGCTTTCCCGGCCGGCCAGCCCGGCGAGCTCTTCTTTGGTGATCTTAAATTTCAAAACCGCGCCTCACTTGGGGGTAATGCCTATGCCGGCTTTTACCCTGTCCAGCGAATAAACCCCGTCCTTGGAAAGGAAAGAGGCCCCTTTCATGCCGCTGCCTCTTATAAAGAAAGGGATGTCGAGGTCGATGAAATCGAACCCGCCCAGGCCGCCGGCGAACTGGGCTGCGGCGGCGGAGGCCAGCTCGCTCTCCACCATCTCGCCCATCATCAGCTTCACGCCCCGGGCCCGCGCCAGCGCCCACACTTCGCGGGCGCGCAGGAAGCCCAGCTTGGTGAGCTTTATGTTCACGGCCGTCACGGCTTTGCGCCGCAGCAGGCGGAACACGTCGTCCAGCGAATAGGCAGATTCGTCGGCGCAGACCGGCATGGAAAGCTTTTTGGACAGATAGGCCATGCCGTCGATGTCGTCCTTGGCCACGGGCTGCTCCAGCACCGCGGGCACTATGCCCATGCGTGCCAGGTTCTTTATGAATTTTTCCGCCCCTTTGGCGGTGCAGGCGCAGTTGGCGTCCAGGTAGATAGGCGAGCCCGGGGCGGCTTTTTTAACGGCCTCGAGCCTGCGGTAATCCTCGTCCATGTCCGCGCCGGTCTTTACTTTGAAGATCTTGAAGCCCTGGCGGCGCATTTTGCGCGTGAACTCGTAGGCCGCGTCGGCCTTGCCTATCACCACGGTAACGTCGGTCTTGAGCGCCGGCGTTCTGCCGCCGAAGAACTTCCACAGCGAAACGCCCTGCAGCCGGCTGACCAGGTCGAACACGGCCATCTGCGCCGCCGCCAGCGCCGCCCTGTTGCCGTCCAGCTCCCCCTCCAGCAGGCAGAGCAGCTTAAGGTAATTGTCGGCGTCGGCGCCTTCCAGCAGGCGGCCCGCCCGCTCGAGGCTTTTCACGGTCTGCCCGCGCGTTTCGCCGGTGATGTGCGTGGCTATGGCCGCCTCGCCGTAGCCGCGCGTGCCGTCCGCGCACTCCAGCGTGAACAGCGCGTTCGCAAGGCTGCTGTGGCTGCCGCTGGAAATAGTGAACGGCGTGAACAGCTCGGCGTCCAGCTTCTTTACTGAAAATTTAGTTATCACAGTTGTTTTCATAAGTGTTATCCTTTGGCGGCAAAAGGCAGCTTCCAGAGATACTGTGCATCCAATTCTTAAAATATATCTAATTACAGACAGAGCGGCAAACATCTTTGCTTGCAATTTCTGCCGGCAACATTTTTTATGGCAGTAATGAGAGGGTCGCCCTGCCGTCCGGATTCTTCGTCAGCAGGTAAAGGTCGGAGTCCTTAATAATGCCCGGGAAGCGTACCGACAGCTGACGGACGGATGCCTTTGTGTCCGTTGGCTCCGCAAGGACCTCCACTACCAGATCCCCGCTGTTCGCAAGTACAAGGCTGGTTACGTACTTCAACTGTATACCATATTTTTGCACCATCGGCGCGAAGAGTTTCTCTATCCGGTCGCGGTATAAGGTTTTATTGAAGATAACGTCCCATGATTGTTTGCCAGGCAGCGGGTCATATCTGAAATTCCTTACTTCCGGCAGGTCTTCTAATGCTGATTCAATGTGATATTTATTCAGGAGGGAAGCGATCTTGTCGCGGTCGCCGCCGGACACGACCTGTACCACCTTGAGCGGCGCATAATCCTGGTAATCGATTGTCTTTTTCCCTAATTGGGCTACAAAATCATCGACATTACGTTTTGTGTCCTCACCGGTGCCGCCTTTGAAGTGCTGCAGATCCAGTGTAAGATATACTATCGGGAAGCTGTTACCTAAAGACGGGGCAGGAACGGGAATATTGCCGCCCTTGTCGTAGCCGACCTGTTCAAGCGCGTTGCCGGCGTTCGGCGCGTCGCGCAGATCCCGCGGAATATCGATGTGCGGACCGTTAAGGTATGAAAACTCTGCCGCTGTTGTTAGAACAGCAACCAGTGCATATTTATTAAGGTTGCTCATAATTTCCCCGACTAACGCCCGATTTTACTCCTGCAGCTAGATTATACCCCCCGCCCCGCGGTTCGGCAAGGGCTATTTTAAGCTGGGCGCGGCGGCTGTATTTTAAAGAAATTTCTTGCGCAAGTAATCGGCGCGGAAAGCGTCGCGCTCCGCCGGCGCCAGCGCGCGGCCGGCCGCGGCCTGGATATGCGCGGGCTGCATCAGCAGCGTCAGCTGGTTGAAGGTGCTCAGGTCCAGCCCCATGTTCCAGCCCATGGCCGCGCCCATGCGCGCCAGCGACATGCTCTGCATGAATTCGCTGTAGGAAAGGGTGCGGGCGCAGTGCAGCAGCCCCGCCGCCCGGTACACCGCGTCCTCGGTCTTCAGTTTGGCGGGCCCTTTCAGCAGCAGCTCCCGGGCGTCTATTTCCTGGCGGATCAGGTTGCGGACCACGGTATCCATGTTCCGGCAGAATTCCTCTTCGGAGCGCCCCAGGCAGGCGGCGTTGGCTATCTGGTAGAAATCCCCCAGCACGTAGGTGCCCTCGCCGTAGATGCCGCGGGCGATCACGCCCAGCCGGGAAAGGCTTTCCAGCGCGGCCGGCATGCGGCCGAGCCGGGCCATGGCCGGCAGATGCGCCAGGCACGAAATGCGGATGCCGGTGCCGGCATTGGTGGGGCAGGCGGTAAGAAAGCCGAACTCTTCTCCAAAAGAGTACGGGAGCTTCGCCCCCAGCGCCTCGTCCAGTTTCAGCGCCGCTTTAAAAGCGTCCTCTATGGCGAAGCCGGCGCTCAGGCACTGCAGGCGCAGGTGGTCCTCTTCGTTGACCATCACGGAAAGGTCCTCGTCGTTGGCCACCACGGCGCCGGCCGGGCAGGCCGTAGCGGCCAGCACGGGCGAGATATGGTGGCGCTCCGCCAGGAAATTCTTTTCCAGCGCGCCCAGGGCTTCCATCTTCAGATAATGCCCGCGCGGGAACAGCCCGCTTTCTTTGGCGGCGGCGAAAGCAAGGCGCCGTATCTCGGCGAGCCGGTCGGGGGCGGCCCGGTTGGTGAACGCGAAACCGTCGAGGTTCCGGGCGAAGCGGACCCGGGTGGAAAAGATCATCTCGGGCCAGGCGCCGCGCGCGTTGGCCCAGGTCACGTAAGGGCGGAACCCTTTGAATATATCAGCCACGGCGGCTCTCCAGCTCGCGCAGCGCGTCGCGCAGGCGCGCGGCGGCCTCAAAATCCTCTTTTTCCACGGCGGCTTTGATGGCGGCCTTGAGCGTTTCCGCGCGGCGCGCCGCCTCCGCTTTCGACAGCTTTAGCGCGCCGCAGCCGGCGTAGAGCCGGCCGGTGTGCCGCGTGGAACCGTGGATGCGCGCCATCAGCTCGGTGAGCTGCGGCCCGAAACTTTTATAGCAGGCCGGGCAGCCCAGCCGGCCCGTTTCCTTGAACTGCGAATATTTCAGGCCGCAGGCCGGGCAGCCCAGCATTTTGCGCTCGGGCGGGAGGAAATCGTTGAAATAGCCGCTGATATTGCCGACTATGTCGGAGATATTGAAAATGCCGGTCTCGGAGGAGAAAGCCACGCCCTTTTTCGCGGCGCAGGCCTGGCAGAGGTGCATGCCCGTAACTTTATTGTTCACCGCCAGCTTAAGGAAGACCGCGGCGGGCGCCTTGCGGCAGTCTTCACAGAGCTTCACTTTACGGCCTCCAGCCTGCCGCCGGCCATGCGCAGCATCCTGTCGGCGCGGCGGGCGGCCTCCTCGTTATGAGTGACCATCAGCACCCCGGCGCCCAGTTCGGCGGCGCGCCGCAGATCGTCCAGGATCACGCCGGAGGTATGCCGGTCCAGGTTGCCGGTGGGCTCGTCGGCTATCAGCAGGGCGGGTCTGTTGCGCAGGGCCCTGAGCATGGCCGCGCGCTGTTTTTCGCCGCCGGAGATCTCCATCGGGAACTTATGGGCTATGGCCTCCAGGTCGAAGCGCTTGAGCAGTTCCAGGCCGCGGCCGGGCCCGTCCGAACCCAGCAGCCGGGCGGGCATCTCTATATTCTCGAGCACGGTGAATTCCGGCAGCAGCGAATCGAACTGGAAAACGAAGCCGATGTTCTTAAGGCGCAGCACGGCTTTTTCGTACTCGTCCATGTCCTCCAGCCGGCGGCCGAACAGCTTTATCTCGCCGCTGTAGGTGTCGTCCAGCAGGCCGATGATGTTGAGGAAGGTGGATTTGCCGGAGCCCGACGGCCCCACGATGGAGACGAACTCGCCCTTCGAGATGGCGAAGGACAGCTCCTCGAGCACGAGGATCTGCTCGTGGCCCTGGGTATAGGCCTTGCTCAGGCCGGATATTTCGACGATCTTATCCATAGCGTATCGCGTCCACGGGGCTTACCTTCGAGGCCCGCAGCGCGGGGTACACGGCGCTGAGCATGCACAGCGCGTAGCTTACGGCGGCGGTGGCCAGGATGTTCCAGAACTTCAGCTCCACCGGCACCTTGGTGACGTAATAAATATCGGACGGCAGCTCCACCACCGGGTAGACCGAGATGAAGACCGAAATGCCCACGCCCAGCAGCACGCCCAGCGTTATGCCGGTGACGGCTATCAGGTTCCCCTCCCAGAAGAACACGCGCCGGATGAAGGCCGGCCCCGCGCACATCGCGCGCAGGATGCCG
>JAPLKJ010000121.1 GCA_026388125.1 Elusimicrobiota bacterium | reverse complement strand
CGGCGTCGTGCCCGAGCTGGGCACTTTCGGCTCCAGCGACATGGCCGTTACGCTGGCTTACGCCGCTAAGGACGTCATGCCCGGCGCGCTGCCGCGCCTGGACGGCGGCTTCGCCGTGAAGGTCGTCCGCTCGACCATATACGATAAGTCGGCCGTAGCGCTGGCGGCTGACGTCGGGACCATTTACCGCGCCACTCCGAAGATCAACCTTTCGCTGGCCCTGCAGAACTTCGGCACGAGAATGAAATTCGGGGAGGAGTCCGATCCGCTGCCCGTCTGTCTGAGGGCCGGCCTGCTCTATAAAGCTTCGAAGGACCTGAACGTGGCCGGCGAGGTCAGCGAATACCTGCAGGATGAAAAGATCTACCCGGCCGTAGGCGCCGAATACTGGGTCCGTCCGAGTTTCGCCCTTCGCGGCGGCTATAAGTTCGGCTACGATACCGCCAACCTCGGCTCCGAAGCGGGGCTAAGCCTGGGCTTCGGAGTAAAAGTGGCCGGCCTGGACGTGGATTACGCTTTCCTGCCTTTCGGGGACCTGGGCAGCGTGCACCGTTTCGGTTTCCGCATAGGGTTCTGACCCCGGCGGTAAACGCGGACCCCGGCGCGGCTTCCTGTTCCCGCCGCGCTGCGCCTCAGTTCATTATTTAAGGAAATCCTGTTCCGGCCAGTCGCCGGGCGAGCCGTCCACCGAGGACAGGCGCTGGTCGGAGCTGCCCGAGCGGTTCTGCTGCCTGAAGGAGTCTTTCAGGTCCGACAGCGAGATGTCAGCCTTTTTCACTTTCAGCAGCAGGTAATAGGTGGCCCCGCACATGGCCGCCGCGGCCGGCAGCACGTAAATGCCGGTGAAGGACCTGAATTTAAAAAGCAGCAGCGCGCACAGGAAGATCCAGAACGCGAGCATGAAGCTGATCCCCGAGAGGAAATAAGAAACGATGAGATTGTTCTCGTCGTTCTTCGGCAGCGAGCCCAGTATGACCAGCAGGGCGATGTTCACCAGTATCAGGTACAGCGCCCTTTCCACCCAGTTGCGCCAGCGGTGCTTCGAGATGAAGATAGTTCCCATCTGCGGATGGCGTATCACTTCTACGTCGTTGAGGTTTATCTGTACGGTGGGCTTTTCCTGCTCCGCTATCTGCTCGCCTTTCTCCGGGGTATAGTCGAAGGCGGCGTCCTGCTCCGGGGGGGGCACCTGGGCGTGCAGGGAGGGGAGCTGCGCCAGCACGGGCAGGGCCAGCGCCAGCAGGGGCAGCAAAAATATTTTCTTAACGGAACGAACGCCTGTAGTCATGTTATTTAGGTTTAGCCGGCTCCGGCTCGGTCTCTTCGAGCTGCGGGATCGCCGGATTCTTCTCCAGGTCGATGTGGTAATATTTCCTGTTCCCGCCTTTGACCTTAGGGGCGATGTACTCCACTTCCCGTATCTTTTTGATCTGGGGTTTGTCCGACCCCTGGGAGGAGATCTTTATGTTCCTCAATACGTCCACCGTGTCCATGAAATGCCAGTGGGCGGAGACATAGGAGGAGATTATGGCGGTAAGTATCGCCCCGGAAAGCAGGTACTGCTCCCGGTCTTTCCTTATCCAGAATCTGCGAAGGTCGAATGGGAAGTTCATATGTTTCCTAAGGGGCCCCGAGCTCTTCCAGGATAGCCGTGAACCGCGAGATCCTCCCGGAGGTCTCCGCGGCCCTGGCCTTTATTTTCTCCACTTCGGCGGCCGGCGCGTGCGCGGCGAACGCGGGGTCGCAGAGGCGCTGCTGGCATTGGGCGCTGTCTTTGCGGGCGCGGTCCAGTTCTTTTTCCAGGCGCGCTTTCTCCTTGTCCAGGTCAACGGCCCCGTCCATGGGGAGGTAAACAGTGAAAGGTCCCGAGAGCACGCTGACCGAGCGCGGGGGTTTCTCCGGCGCGGCATCCAGCGAAAGCTCCGCCACTTTTGCCAGGAGTTTAACGTAGCCCGCCCCGGCCCCGAGGCGGCCCAGGGCCTGCGCGTCGCCTGAGGCGGCTATGGCTTTTATGGCTTTGCCCGGGGGGATCTC
>JAPLKJ010000165.1 GCA_026388125.1 Elusimicrobiota bacterium | reverse complement strand
CCTGACCGGGCCGGAAGCGGCCCTGGAAGACCTTACCTGCGGCATCCGTCCCGAAGACCTGGAAGTATCCGTAGAACCGCGGGAAGGCTGGCTGGAGGCCGCCGTGGACCTTTGCGAGCCCACCGGCGCGCTTACCACGCTGACCCTTTCAGCCGGCGGCACCGCGCTGCGCTGCTCAACCACGCTTAAATGGCCGCTGGCCCAAAGCCGCGCCTGGTTCACCTTCAAGCGCGAGCACATGCACTTCTTCAGCACCGCCGGGGGCATACGGATATTGAACGCCTCCGCTTTTGTATCATTGTGAGGCGTCTGACCGTTCTGTCGCGTTCAAATTATCTGTACGGGGGGCGAATCATGAACAAAACCGCTTTATTCTTGTGTCTGGTCCTTCTGGCCGGCTGTTCCCAGCGGCAGGCAGGGACTGAATTCTCCACTGACAATAAGAAAGTTTCAGTATACACTACTGCGGATAAGACCGCCTTCCGGCTGACCGGGGAAGGCTCTTCCGAGTTCATGCCTTTCGGCCAGCCGCAGGAGACCGACCCGTGTATTTTCGTCGACCCCGGCATAACTTTCCAGACCTTCGTGGGCATAGGAGGGGCGCTGACCGACGCCTCGGCGGAAACTTTCGCGAAGCTGCCGGAGGAGAAGCAGAGGGAAGTCCTCACCGCTTATTACGACCGCGAGAAAGGCATAGGCTATACGCTGGCGCGCACGCCCATAAACAGCTCGGATTTCTCCAGCGGCAGCTACACCTACGCCGACGAGGGCGATGCGGCGCTGAGATCCTTCAGCGTGGCCCGCGACCTGAAATACCGCATTCCTTTCATAAAGAAAGCCATCGAGGCCGCCGGCGGCGCGCTGACCATGTTCGTCAGCCCCTGGAGCCCGCCGGCCTGGATGAAGGATAATAACGACATGCTGCACGGCGGCAAACTGAAGAAGGAATTTTATCAGTCCTGGGCCGATTATTACGTAAAATTCATCCAGGCCTACGAAAAGGAAGGCGTTCCGGTATGGGGCCTGACGGTGCAGAACGAGCCCATGGCCACGCAGAAATGGGAATCCTGCATTTACACGGCGGAGGAAGAGCGGGATTTCATCAAAAATTACCTGGGCCCGACGCTGCGGCAGAACGGGATGTCCTCTAAGAAGCTGATAGGCTGGGACCATAACCGCGACCTGCTGTTCCAGCGGGCGGACACGCTGCTGTCCGACCCCGACGCCGCCAAATATATCTGGGGGATAGGCTACCACTGGTACGAGCGCTGGCACGGCGATTCCATCTTCGAGAACGTCAAGCGGGTGCAGGAAGCCTACCCGGGCACGAACCTGATGCTCACCGAGGCCTGCAATTACCCGTTCAGCTGGACTGCCATGAAGGACTGGAACTGGGGCGAGCTGTACGGCAAGTCCATCATCAACGACCTCAACAACGGCTCGGTGGCCTGGACCGACTGGAACGTGCTGCTCGACGAGACCGGCGGGCCGAACCACGTGCAGAACTTCTGCTTCGCCCCCATGCACGGCGACACGCGCAAAGGGACGCTCCACTACATGAACTCCTATTACTATATAGGGCATTTCTCCAAGTTCATCCGGCCCGGCGCCAGGCGCGTGGCCAGTTCTTCGTCGCGTGCGCAACTCCTGACCACCGCTTTCCTTAACAGGGACGGCAGCCTGGCGGTGGTGGTGATGAACCAGAGCAAGGACAGGATCCCGTACCGGCTGTGGATAGCCGGTAAGGCTGTGGACGTGGATGGCCTGCCGCATTCCATCTCCACCCTGCTGGTGAAGTGACGCGTGCCGGTATTTTTTGTATCATAAACGCAGTTGAAAGGCCCGGCGTAAAGCCGGGCTATAATGGAGAACACTATGGCATCCATCCCAGTTTCAGGGACGCAAAAGACCGCTACGGAGCCGGGAGCTGATTACTCGTTCGCGCTGTCCGTGCTCACGTCGCTGTTCTTCATGTGGGGCTTCATCACCTGCCTGAACGATATCCTGATCCCGCACCTTAAGGCCGTGTTCACGCTGAACTACGCGCAGTCGATGCTGATACAGTTCTGTTTCTTCATGGCCTACTTCATAATGTCGCTGCCGTCCGGCTCGATCATAGAGAAGATAGGCTACAAGAAAGGCATCTGCGCCGGGCTGGCCATAGCCGGAGCAGGCTGCCTTATCGTCGACCCGGCGGCGTCCATGCGTTCCTACCCGCTGTTCCTCACCGCTTTCTTCGTGCTCGCTTCCGGCATAACCCTGCTGCAGGTGGCGGCCAACCCCTACGTGACCATACTGGGCAGCCCGGCCACCGCTTCGAGCCGCCTGAACCTGACCCAGGCCTTCAACTCGCTGGGTACAACCATAGCGCCCTATCTAGGCTCCATCTTCATCCTGGCCGTGGCCGTTAAATCGGCGGGGGACATCTCCGCCCTGCCGCCGGCCGAACTGGCCGCCTACCAGGCCGCCGAGGCCGGCTCGGTGCAGACGCCTTACCTGTGGCTGGCCGTCGCGCTGTTCGCGATAGCCGCGGTCTTCGCCGTTATAAAGCTGCCGCAGATAGAGGCCGGCACTACCGACCCCGAATCCGGCAAAGAGGAGTACGACCCCGGCAGCGCCTGGGGCTACAGGCACCTTAAGCTGGGCGCGCTGGGCATTTTCCTTTACGTCGGCGCCGAAGTGGCCATAGGCAGCTTTCTCGTGAACTACCTGGGCCAGTCGTTCGTAGGCGGACTGCCGGAATCCGTGGCCGCCAAGTACGTCTCGTTCTACTGGGGCGGGGCCATGGTGGGCCGTTTCCTCGGCTCCGGCATACAGCGCAAGGTTAACCCCGGCAAGCTGCTGGCCTTCAACGGCTTCGCCACCGCCTTCCTGACCGCGGTGACCATGCTGACTACCGGCGGCGTGGCCATGTGGTCCATCCTGCTCATCGGCCTGTTCAATTCCATAATGTTCCCGACCATCTTCTCGCTGGGCATAGCCGGGCTGGGCGCGCATACCGGCAAGGGCTCCGGTATTATGTGCATGGCCATAGTGGGCGGCGCCATAATCCCCGTGCTGCAGGGCTTCCTGGCCGACTCTATAGGCATACACCACGCGTTCATATTGCCGCTGCTCTGCTATCTGTACATAGCCTATTACGGGCTGTCCGGCCACAAGCCGCGCCTTGCCGGGGCGGGCAGCTGAAGCTGAAGTCGCTGCCGCCTGGCGCCCTCCCTGCGGAGGGCGCTTTGCTTTCCCAATTTGATTCCGGAACGTAAAGATATGTAATATCGTTGAAGCATGTTCCGTAGACTATTTCCCTTCCTGCTTTTCACGGTTCTCTGCTCCGGGGCGGCCTCCGCCGCCTCGTCCGTCCTGAACGGCGCCTGTTTCGACGGCGCGGGCTGCCCCGCCGCAGCCGCAGTGCCCGTGCCGCCGCCGGCCCCGCCGGTGCCGCAGGCCGCGAAAAAAGCCGTGGTCATTTCCATAGTCGGCGTTAATTTCACCAAGATAGGCTTCGGCAAGCTGCAGCGCGCCCGTATCAAGGAGATAGCGGGGCATTATAAGCCGGGCGCGCAGCCCGACGAGAACCTGTTCTCGTCCGCGATGGAAAGCGTCGGCGAAGCCGCCGCCCTGGGCGGGGAAGATACTAAATACCCCGACGATTACCTGGACGCCAACCTGGCCAAGATCCTGCCCGGGGAAGAATTCGAGATAATGCCGGTGCGCTGGTCGCGCGACCCGGAGGACAGCGTGGCCGCGGTCGCGCTGCTGGAAAGCGAGATAAGAAGGATCTTCGCCGCCGCCAGGGCCGAAGGGCGCCCGGTGTACCTTGTGGCGCACAGCTGGGGAACGGTGCTGGCGCACACGGCCCTGAACAGGCTGGCGGTTTATAGCCCCGGCGTGCGCATAGACAAACTGATCACCATGGGCTCTCCGCTGGTGCCCGGCAGTTGGTGGATGGGCATCTTCATGAAGCTGGAGATAAACGCCGGCCAGCTGCAGGCTTACGTGGCCAAGCCGAAGAACACCGGCCATTGGCTGAACGTCTGGGCCAGGAACGATTATTTTTCCAACCTGATAAAGGCCGCCGACCAGAACCTGTTAGCCGACGCTTGGACCATCCCGGTGGAGATGCGCGTAAGGCTCGCCGCGCAGGCGGACCCTTCGCTGCATAACGCCGCGCTGCTCGACCTGTTCCTGCTTAAGAATCCCAAGACCTGGCATTTCGCTTATGTCTTCGATTTCCGGCTCTACCTGAGAACCCTTCAGACGACCTGCGAAAAATATATCCTGGCGCCGGTAATTTCCGGCGAACTGCTCCGCGGCCGCTCCGGTACCGTGGCCGGGAATTGAAGCCGGCGTAGTCCCTCCCGTAAAAAACGCGGCCTTGGCGCCGCTCCTCTCACGTCGGAAGTAATGACCCGGCGCATCACCATCGTGCTGCGCCAGAGGGGCACACCCGGAGTTGACCTGGACCTTTCCGGACAGGTGATGGTCTCCTGCAGCGGCGCGGGCTCCTGCAAAGGCGGCCGCCTGGCAGCGCCTGGCCCCGAAGTTCGAGAAAACAAGCTGGAATTGAGCTTCTCACCCGGAAAAATAATACCCGGCGCAGACAGTGTCTGCGCCGGGTATTTTGCCGGCTGCCGGCTCCGGCCGGTCAGGCAGCGGTCTCCGCCTTGCCCATGTATTTTTTTCTGAACCAGATCTCCAGGTCGTCGAACAGGGAGTAAGTGACAGGCGTCATCAGCAGGGTGATCAGCAGGGACAGCGACTGGCCGCCTATAATGACCATCGCCATGGTGCGGCGGGTGCCCGAGCCCGCGCCGGTGCCCAGCGCCGTCGGGATCATGCCCGCTATCAGCGTCAGCGTGGTCATGAGGATCGGGCGCAGCCGGGTCTTGTTGGCCTCGATTATGGCCTGGTGGCGCGGCAGGCCCTTGGCCCGCAGGGTGTTGGTGTAGTCCACCTGCAGGATGGCGTTCTTCGTGACGATGCCGAACAGCATGAACATGCCCATGATGGCGAACAGCGTAAGGTCCTGGCCGGCCAGGAACAGCGAGATGATGGCGAACGGGATGGTCAGCGGCAGCACGATCATGATGGAGAGCGGGTAAACGAAGCTCTCGAACTGGCTGGCCAGCACGATGTAGATGAAGATAAAGGCCAGCGCGAAGGCTATGCCGAATTCTTTCAGCATGTTGCCGAGTTCCTTAGCCCTGCCGGTAACTCCCGCCTTGTACTCGGCCGGGGCGTTCAGCTCTTTAAAGGCTTTGTCCGCCTCCTTGATCAGCGCGCCGGTCGGGATGCCGTCCACGTTGGACGTTACCTGTACGTTGCGCTGCCGGTTGAAGCGGGCTATCTGGGTGGGGCCGACGCCCTCCACCACCCGCGCCACACTGTCGATGCGCGTCACGCGCCCTCCCGAAGCGGGCACCATCAGGGCCTCTACGGCCTCCTTGCGGTCGCGGAAAGCTTCCTCGGCGCGCAGGCGCACCTGGTACAGCTCGTCGCCGTCCTTGAACTTGGTGATGTCCTCTTCGCCGCCTACCAGCGTCCTGAGCGAGGTGGCTATGTCCTCCACCTTCACGCCCAGGTCGTGCGCTCGGCTGCGGTCTATCTCCACGCGGTATTCGGGTTTGGCGTAGGAGAAACTGGTGTCCACGTCCACCGCGCCCTTTACCGCGCGCATCTTGGCGGCCACCGCCGAAGAATATTCTCCCAGTTTGGTCAGGTCCGGGCCCGAGATATTGTACTGAAGCGCGGAGTCGCCGCCGCCGAAGCCGCCTGCGGCGAATACGGCGACGCGCAGGCCTTTGTACTTGCTCATCATCTTGCGGGAGGCAAGCATCAGCTGGTCCAGCGAGAGGTTCCTCTCCTTTATATCCACCAGTTCCACCAGCACATACCCCTCGTTAGAAGCCGCCGAGCCGGAGTGGCCGCCGGTACCGGTGCCGATGGAAGAAAGGATGCTCTTCACGTAAGGGAGCTGCTTGGTCTCGGTCTCCACCTGCGCGAAGATCTGCTTCATCATGTCCAGGCTGGTGCCTTCGGGCGCGGTGATGTTGATCTGGTACTGGCTGGTGTCGTCGGCGGGCATGAAGTCCTTGCCGAGGAAGTAGAACAGCGGCACCATCGAGATCATGATGAGCACCGCGTAGACCACCATCTGCTTGCGGCGGGCCAGGGCCCATTCGAGCATCTTTATGTAATAGCCGGACAGGGTATCGTTAACGCGGTCGGTGAATTTCTGCAGGCGGGATTTACCCTTGGGGTTGACCTTCAGGAAAAGCGAGCAGAGCATGGGCGTAAGCGTAAGCGCGACGAACACACTGATGGCCACGGCGAAAGCTATTGTGAGGCCGTAGCTCTTCAGGAAGCGGCCTATGATGCCGCCCATGTAGGCCAGCGGCACGAAGATGACCAGCAGCGCGGCCGACATGGCTACGACCGCGAAGCCTATCTCGCGCGAGCCGTCGAGCGCCGCTTTCAGCGGAGCCATCTTGTGCTCTTCCATGTGCCGGTAGATGTTCTCCAGCATGACGATGGCGTCGTCCACCACGATGCCTACGGCTATGGTCAGGCCCAGCAGCGTCATGGTGTTGATGGTGAAGCCGGCCATCTGCATGAAGATGAGCGTGCCGATGAGCGAGGTGGGGATAGCCAGCGAGGAGATGATGGTGGAGCGGAAGTCGCCTATGAACAGCAGCACCATCAGCGCGGCGAACACCGCGCCCAGCACCAGGTGCTCGGTGACCGTGTCCACCGAATTCTTGATGAAGACGGACTGGTCGCCGATGATGGTGGTTTCCACGCCCGAGGGCAGGGACGCGCTCAGTTCCTTGATGCGTTCCTTGATGTTCTTTACCACGGCTACGGTATTGGTGCCGGACTGTTTTTTTACCACCAGCGTGACCGAAGGCCGGCTATTATAGAAAGAGGCCGTGGTCATGCGGGCCCCGGTGTCTTCCACGCGGCCTATGTCGGAGATGCGAACCTGCGTACCATTGATGTTGGCGATGACGATGTCGTTGAAATCTTTGACGTTCTGGATGCGGCCCATCGTGCGCAGCACGAATTCCTTCTCCTTCTGCTCCACCTTGCCGCCGGGGATCTCTATGTTCTGCTGGGTAATGGCGTCCTTGACCTGCTTTATGGACAGGTTCATGGCGGAAAGTTTCAGCGGGTTCACCACCAGGTGGATCTCGCGCTCGCGGCCGCCCACTATGTCTATAGCGCCCACGCCGCTGACGGTCTCGATGTTCTCCTTGATCTTCTTCTTTGCTATCTGCGTCAGGTCGATCAGGTCCCTGTTTCCGTAAACTACCACGTTAAGCACGGCGCTGGCGCCGATGTCGAACTTGCTTATCACCGGAGCGTCGGTGCCCTGCGGCAGCTGGCTCAGCGCGGAGTTGACCTTGTCGCGCACTTCCTGCGCGGCCACGTCGCCGTTCTTCTCCAGTACAAATTTGATCATTACTACGGACAGGCCCTCGTAGCTGGTGGAGGTGACGTCCTCGATGCCGGAGATGGTGTTGACCGCTTCCTCTATGGGCTTGGTGACGGAGGACTCTATCTCCTCGGGGCCGGCGCCGCGCAGCGTGGTCTGGACCACCACGTAAGGGAATTCAACGTTGGGCATCAGGTCTATGCCCAGCCGGAGGTAGGCGAAGGCGCCCAGCACCACTATAGTGGTGATCATCATCGTGGTGAAGATAGGTTTGCTGATGGAAATCTCGGTTATTTTCATAAATAAATACCAGTCAAAGAATCGGGGATCTGGGATCGAGAATCAAGAATCGAGGACCTGGGACCGGACGAGGGGGAATCTTTTATGTGAGTTAGATTCTCGATCCCCGATCTCCGGTCCTCGATCGTTAGTCCTGCACTTTTATCTTGCCGCCGTCCTTCAGGCCGTACAGGCCGAAAGTTATCACATCAGCGCCTTCCGTAACGCCGCTGATCTGGGTGAATTCGCTGGTCTTTATGCCGGTAGTCACCGGCAGTCTGGCGGCCCGCCCGCCCGCCGCGGGCACGAATACGAAATTGGCGCCGTCCTCGCTGACCACCGCGCCGGCCGGCACCGACAGCGCCGAACCGCGCGAGGCCACTATCAGCCGCGCCTCGGCGAACATGCCCGATTTAAGCCGCCCGTCGGAATTGTCCACCAGCACTTCCACCATGGTGTTGCGCGAGCGCGAATCCACCACGGGGCTGACCCGGTAAACTTTGCCGTTGAAGCGGCGGTCGGGGAAGGCGTCCACTTTTATGGCGGCTCGCTGGCCCTGGAAAACTTTACCGCTGTATTTTTCAGGCACGTCCACGGCCACGCGCACCTGCGCCTGGTTCACCACCAGCGCGATGGGGGTAGCCGGGGTTACGCTGGCTCCGGTATCCTGGTAGATGCGGCCTATCACGCCGGTGAGGGTGGACGGCACAGGGGCGGGCTCGTAGACCGTTCCCACTTCGTCGCGCTCCACCAGCGCCACTGCCTCGTCCTTCCTGACGGGGTCGCCTTCCTTAAGTATGTTCTTCAGCAGCTTGCCGGAGATCCTGGGGAAAAGCGTGGCCTCGTCCATGGCCTTCACGGAGCCGGTGAGCATGATGTACTCTTCCAGGTCGCGCACCTGCGCCTTCTCTGTTTTTACCAGGAAGCGGTCCTTCTCGATGCTGTTGAACGCCTCCACTTCTTTGTTCCTGCATCCGGCCGCCAGCGCCGCCGCGGCTACCGTTAAGATGATCAGCTGTGTTTTGATTGTTTTCATAAATTAATTCCTGCTCCGATCCTATATCCCCGATCTTTGATTCCCGATCCTTGATCCTTATTCACCCATCGCCCATTTCATCTGGGCTTCGGCCGAGCAGGTGTCGTGCTGAGCCTGGGTGTAAAGCGTCTGCGCCCTGTTCAGCGCCAGCGTGGCGTCGTTGAGATCGAGCTGGCCGGCCAGCCCGTTGCGGAAGCGCGTCTCGGTGGCGGTCAGGGCTTTCCTGGCCGTCTCCACCGCGGTGGTCTGCGAACCCAGCCTTTGCGCGGCCTCGTTCTGTTCGAGCCAGGCTTTTTTTACGGCTATTTTAAGCTCGCGCCCGGTGTTCTTCAGGTTCTCGCTGGCTATATCCAGCTGAAGCCCGGCCTGCTTTACCTTGGAACCCACGGCCCCGCCCGAGTAAAGCGGAAGGCTGAGCCGCATGCCCGCCGTGAGGCTCAGGCTGCGCTGCGTGCTGTCCGGCACCAGGCCGTTGGTCTGCCCCTGGAACTGCCTCGAGGCGAAAGCGGCCAGGTAAGGGTAATGCCCGGCGCGTTCGAGAGTAATGGTCTCCAGCGCCAGCTTCTTAGCAAGCCCGGCCAGCCTGTATTCCGGGCGGGCGGCCATGGCGCGGGCGTATAATTCCTCCAGGCCGGAGGCCGAAGGCGCCGCGCAGCTCATGCTGCCTGAAAGCGCCACCTCGGCGTCCGGTTCCAGGCCCAGGAGGTTCTTCAGCTCCAGCAGGCCCTCCTCGTAATAGTTCAAGGTCTGCGTGACCGCCGGCTCGTTGTTTGAAACCTCCACCTTCTGGCGCAGCACGGCCAGGTCGCTGGCCAGGCCCTGCTTGTACTGGGCTTCGATGGTGGCCAGGTGCTGCTTCGAAAGTTCCAGCGTCTCCTTCTGTATGTCCGCCATGGTCTTGGTGAGCAGCACCGAATAGTAAAGCTGCGTGACGGCTTTCTTAACCGCGTTCTGCGCCGAGCGCAGCTGTTCGGAGCTGGAGTCTGAATAGATGCCGGCCATATTGATGCCGGTGCGCACCTTGCCGCCCGCCCACAGCACCTGGTTGAGGTCCAGCGAGGCCGCGTAGGCGTTGTCCGAGCCCAGCTCTATTTTTTTGCCGCCGAAGAAGATGGCGGATTTTTCTATGTTCCTGGTGTACTGGGCGCTGGCGCTCAGCTGCGGGTAGACCCCTCCCCAGTATTCCCGGATCTTCTCCTTATATATAAGCCGGCCGCGCTCGGCGTTGGTCACGGAGGTGTTGTTCTTCATGGCGAGGTCCACCGCTCCGTCCACGCTGAGGTCCACGGCGCCGGCCGAGGCCAGCAGGGGGGAGAGCAGCAGTATGACCAGCGCTATCTTCAGATGCCTGGCGCCGGCGCAGATAAGGCGGGCCAGCCGGGCGGGCAGGCGCTTGTCCAGCGCCTCGGCGCCGCGCTCGCGGGCCTCTATCATGAAATAGCCTATGACGGCGCTGACCATGTGCAGCACGCTTTCGGCGCCGTGCGGCGGCAGGTTTTCCTTTTCCAGCATCAGGCGCAGCTCCTTGCGGTTGCGGGTTTTGAGCTCCCTGGCCATGGCGCTGAGCACGCTGGTTTCGGGCGAGGCCATTATCTTCAGGGCGCACTTGGGCATGTCCGGGTAGCGCTTGATGAAGTCCAGATGGTTGACGAAAATGCGCTCCAGCTTATCCTCCAGCGAAAGGCCGGGCTTCGTTATTTCCATGTGGAGCTCCTGGAAATGCTTGGTGCCCTCCATGAAGGCGGCCCGCACCAGGTCCTCCTTGCTCTTGAAATAGTAGTACAGCACCGGCTTGGTGATCTTGAGCTTCGCGGAGATCTCGCGCATCGAGACCCCGTCGGGGCCGCGCTCGGCCATCAGCGCGGAGGCCGTTTCCAGGATGCGCTGGCGGGTCTTGTCGCCTTTGGTTATTTTAGGGGTTGTTTGTGATTTCATAAAAAAACTTACCTACCGGTAGATAAATTATACAGCACCTCCGGGTTTTTGTCAATAGGGCCGATGTGCCCAGGCTGGCGTGGGCCGTTTGCCCGGCCGCGGCTGGGCCTTTAGCCTCTATTGTCCATTGTCAAACGTTTCATAAAATAATACTATAAGCCGTAGAAGGGATAGCCCCTGATACGGCGTGAGTACAGCGCAGTGCCCTTGTAATCCCCCGGAACAGGCGGGGGAGCATCCACCACCGGGCCTTACCCGGCGTAACCAGGGGAAACGGAAGCTCAGCTTTCGTTTCTCTTTTTTGTTTTTACGGGATGAGATAAGGGACCGGATATGATGAAAA
This sequence comes from Elusimicrobiota bacterium, assembly GCA_026388125.1. Lineage (GTDB taxonomy): Bacteria > Elusimicrobiota > Elusimicrobia > Elusimicrobiales > UBA9959 > UBA9959. The sequence continues at coordinate 10,080 of JAPLKJ010000165.1, read as the reverse complement.
ACCTGCTTACTATATTGCTGCTGGCCGCAATTTTCCCCGCGCCCGTTCCGGCCGCCGGGCCCAAGGACGCCGCCGCCGCGGAGAAAACGAACCCTTTCTCCGATCCCGTCTTTCAGGATTATGTCGAGACCGCCGCCGGCTACCTGGATGCGGCTAATGTCGCCAGGAAGCCGGCCGGGGACCTGCGCGACGCGCTGGCCGCACCGGCGCTGCCCACGCTGAAGAACCCTCTCCCGGTACTGAAGTCCGTCCCCGCCGCCTCTCCTCCCGCGGAAAGGCCCGAGGCCGCCGGCGCGCCGCTCAATTATTACAAGGTGACTTTCGCCGGCGAAGGCGGGCCGCTGGGGTCGCATGTCTGGCCGCTGGACGCCAACCCCGGCAGGTACGCCCGCGAATACGTGTTCCTCAGCGTCGTCCCGACCGAGCAGAATTACGACGCCCTGCTGGCCCGGCTGGAGACCGAGGCCGGGTTCCGGTTCTCCGGTGAGAAGACCTATTTTTTCAGCAAGTCGAAACAGACCGTGATACTGGGCTGGGCCCCGTACGCCAGCCTGTCCGTGATCATGAAAGTAAAAGGCGTAGCCAAGGTCAGCGTGGAAAAGAAAAGCGCCGGGGTGCCGCTGAAGACCAAGGTCTGCATAACGCTCAAGGTCCCTTTCCAGAACAAGCCCAACGCTTTCGTCCCCGAGTTCATCCGGACCATCGGCAAGAACAATAACTTCGACACCGAGAACTGGTTCCGGCTGCCCAATAAATCGGCCGATTCCAAATTCAGCGTTTTTAACGTTACCGGCACCCTGCCGGTGGATATGGTGGGGGAGATCTCCCGGTCGCCGTTCGTGGCCGCGGTGGAATTCAAGGATTCCTCCCTGTAGCTCCGCCGGGTCCCGCCCGTTCCCGCGCCGCCGTCAGAACGGCGGCGCCGTTATTTAGCGCGGTTTAGCCCTGCTCTTCTAAAAAAGTTATAATTAAATTCATATGGAAGAGCATAAACATCACTCCAACAATACCCCGAAGGTCCGCAAGGGCTACCGGGTGGCTTTCCTGGTGGCCTTCTCGGTGGCGCTGCTGGCGGAAATGCTGCTTTTCATGCACGCCCAGATGCGCGAGATCGCCATGATCCTCAAAGAGGACTTCCGTATAATAGTGGTGCATGACGACAAAGATAAAGCGGCGCCCGGCTCCGTGGAAGCGGCCTTGTCCGCCATCGCCGGCACCGCGCAGGTCTCCTACGTAAGCCGCAAGGACCGGCTGGCCAGGCTGAAAGCCGAGGACCCCGAGCTTGTGGCCTCGGTGCTGGTGCCCGGGCTGAACCCCATGCCGGACACCTGGGAGGTCTCCATAAAAGAGGACGTCCTGGGGGATATGAACTCCTGGACCTCCGCGGCCTGGCGCATACCCGGAGTGGCCGACGTGAAATATAAGCCGCTGGAAGCCTACGCGATAATGCACGCCCTTTTTTACGGCCATCTCATACGCCTCGCCCTGGCGCTGGCTTTCTTCGCCTTCATGCTGATGGCCGCCACCGTGCTGACCCACGGCCATACGCCGGCCGCCCTGGCGCGGGCGCTGCCGGCCGACAGGAACTGGTTCTTTGCGGGCGGGGGAGGGGCGGTAGCCGCCGCCCTGGCCGCTTACGCCGTGGTCTATCCCGTAAAATATCTCAGCCCCGTCTGGGTCTGGCCCAACCCGCTGTGGCAGGCCGCGGTGGTGGTCTGCGGGGCGCTGCTGGGCTGGGTGCTGTGCCAATGGAAGAACGCCGGGTAAACAGCAAAATGCAAAGCAAAAAACTCAAAAGCCGGGGCCCGCGCCTGTCCCTGGCGGTCATGTCCGCGGGGCTGCTCTTCTGCTGCCTGGCCGCGGCCCGCGCCCAGACGCCCATAGACGCTAAAAAGAAGAACCTGGAAGAGATCGGGCGGCAGCTGGAGGATAAAAAGAAGGAGCTGGACCTTTACAGGGCGGAGGAGGAGCGCATCACCTCGGAGCTGGCGGGCCTGAAAAAGGAAGAGAAGCAGAACCTGTCCAGGCGCCAGGAGCTGGAGCAGCAGCTGGAGCGGTCGCGCTCCCGCTCCGGCGACGCGCAGCAGAAATACGAGTCGCTCGAGAAGGCCGGCAAGGTGCTGAACGGCGATATTTCCGGAGAGCTGGTGATGTATTCCCTGCAGAAGGATTTTTTTTACGCTTATTACGGCGCGCGGGACCTTTCCAAGGACATGCTTATCCGCGCCGCCATCCTTAACAGGCGCGCGCTGCTTACCAGCATCAAGGGCGAGAGCGTGCGCGTGAACCGTGATATCACGGCGCTGAAGCTGAAAAGCGTGGACCTTAAAGCGCGGCAGGAACTGCTGCTCAAGCAGAGTTCGGCCCATAAGAACGTGCTCAGGACCAAGCGGGAGGAGCTGGAGCATACCAGGGGCCAGCAGGCCCGCCTTTCCATTGAGCTGGAGAACCTGCAGAACGCCGCCCTGGGGCTTACCCGGCTGGTCAAGAAACTCCAGAAACAGGCGCCCTACCGCAGCGACGCTGACCCGGGCGGCCTGCCGCTGGAGCGGCGCTCCCTGCCCTGGCCGGCCGAGGGCAAGATCGTCAGCCGTTTCGGCAGGGAAGAGGTCCCGGCCCTCAAGACCTGGATAGTCAGGGAGGGCGTGCGCATAGCCACGGCGCAGGACGCCCCGGTGCGCGCCGTACTCGCCGGGAAAGTCATCTATTCCGGTCCTTTCCGCACTTACGGCAACGTGGTCATCGTGGACCATGAGAAAGGTTTTTTTACCGTCTACGGGCTGCTGAGCCGCATAGACGCCGTAAAAGGGCAGAGAGTAGAAGCTTTATCAGCGCTGGGGCTGGCCGGGGAAGACACGCAGGCGGTAGGCCAGGATAAAAGGTCCGGGGCCGGCGCGGTATACTTCGAGATAAGAAAAGGCGACAGGGCGCTCGACCCCATGCAGTGGCTGGCAAATTAGCTATAATAAATATACTACATGATCACCGGAACAGGCCCGCTGAGGGCTTCCGGGCTATGGAGCTTTGCTTTTTATGAAAAACATCAAAAAAATACTGTTGGTCACGCTTTCCGCGTTCGTTATCGGCGCGGTCTTTCCTTATGTGAATTTCGCCATAGACCAGACTTTCCAGCAGCTGAAGATCATCGTGGACGTGATGGAGCTCATCAAGGAAAGCTACGTGGAAGTTATCGACCCGCAAAAGCTGGTTTACGGCGCCGCCAAAGGCATGGTGGCCGAACTCGACGATTATTCCCAGTTCATGGAGCCGGACGTCTATGAGCGCGTAAAAAGCGACACCGAGGGTGAATTCGGCGGCATCGGCATAAGGGTAGATATGCGCGAAGGCTGGCTGACCGTGGTAACGCCCCTTCCTAATACCCCCGCCTGGCGGGCGCAGATGATGCCCGGCGACAAGATCACCAAGATAGAAGGCGAGGACACCAAGGACGTGGTCATAGACGTGCTGATCAAGAAACTGCGCGGCACGCCCGGCACCAAGGTGAACATCACCATCGCGCGCGAACCCGAGGAGAAGAACGGGGAATGGATAACCAAGGACCTTACGCTGGTCCGCGAGCTCATAAAGACCGAGAACGTGAAGTGGAAGATGCTCGACGACAAGACGGGCTATATCAAGATCATAGAGTTCACCGGCCACGCCACCGAGAACGTGGTCAAGGCCATGGCCGAGCTGAAAGGCAGGGGCATGGAGGCGCTGGTGCTCGACCTGCGCTACAATCCGGGCGGCCTGCTGGCCTCCGCGGTGGACATCTCCAAGCTGTTCCTGAATTCGGAGCGGATGATCGTCTACACCAAGGGCCGCAAGCCGGAGAATTACCAGGAATTCCGCAGCGGCGGTTCGGCCCCTTACGAGACAATGCCCCTGGTCATACTCATCAACCGCTATTCCGCTTCGGCCAGCGAAATAGTTTCCGGCGCCATGCAGGACAACAAGCGGGCGGTTATCATAGGCGAGCGCTCCTTCGGCAAGGCCAGCGTGCAGTCCATGATCCCGCTGTCCGATAAATCGGCCCTGCGCCTTACCATAGCGAAGTATTACACGCCCAGCGGCAAATCCATACAGCACGACCTTAAGAACGAGACCGGCGGCATCACCCCGGACATTGCCGTGAAGGTGCCGGTGGAAACGGAAAAGAAGCTCCTGCAGCAGAGCGAAGAGATCCGCTTCCCCGTTAAAGAGGAGGCGGACAAGGAAAAGGCGGGCGACAAGAAGGACGCCGCTCTGCCGCCGCCGCACGCGGCCAAAGAGGCCGATAAAAAGAAGGACGAGGTAAGGGATGAGGTGCTGGACCGGGCGGTGGAGCTGCTGAAGGCCCGGGAAGTGCTGGGGAATTTGAAGCCGGGGAAATAAGAGCCGGGGTCGGGGGTCGGGAGTCCGGGGTCAGGGAATTAGAACCTTGAAAAATCCCGGTTCAGTGACTCCCGATCCTGGATCCCCGATTTTTGACTGGGGTTAGATGAAAATACTTGCTTTCGAGACGACTTGCGACGAGACTTCCGCAGCGGTGATGGCGGGGCAGGTCCTGCGCTCCAATACCGTCTTCTCGCAGATCAAGCTGCACCGCAAATACAGCGGCGTAGTGCCGGAACTGGCCAGCCGGGCCCACCTGGAAAAGATCCCTTTCGTGCTGGCGGGCGCCCTCGGCGCCGCCGGCTTCCGGCTGCCGCTGCGGCGCGGCGCGGTGGACGCCGTGGCTTTTTCGCGGGGGCCCGGCCTGCCGGGCGCGCTGCTGGTGGGCCGCGTGGCGGCCGAGGCCGCTGCCGAGCTGTCCGGCGCCCCGCTGATAGGCGTCAATCACCTGGAGGGCCATCTGCTGGCCTGTGAATTCGACAAAGGCCGCGCCGTGCGGCGCCTTGAATTCCCGCTGCTCGCCCTGATAGTTTCCGGCGGCCACACCGAGATCTGGCACGCCAGGGGCTATGGCGATTACCGGGTAATGGGCCGCACCCGGGATGACGCGGCCGGCGAAGCTTTCGACAAAGTGGCGAAGCTCCTGGGGCTGAGCTATCCGGGCGGTCCGGAAGTGGAGAAATGGGCGCGGCGCGCCTCCGGCAAAGGGCCGGATTTTCCGCGGCCCTTCATGCCGGGGACCTGGGATTTTTCTTTCAGCGGGCTCAAGACCGCCGTAAGCTATTACCTGGAGAAGAAGGCGGGGAGCGACGCGAAGGTCCTCCCGGACGGGGAAAAAGCGCTGGTCTGCCGGGCTTTCCAGGCCGCGGCCGTTGAGACGCTGGTGAAAAAAGCCGCGGACGCCGCGCGTTCGCTGGGGCTCAGGCGCATAGCCGTAGGCGGAGGGGTTTCCTCCAACGGGGCGCTGCGCGCCGCTTTTGCCGGCCTTGAAGGTTTTGAGGTGAGGTTCTCGGAGAAGGCCTACTGTTCGGACAACGCCGCGATGGTGGCGCTGTGCGCCCTGCGCCGTCTCGAGGCCGGGAAGTTCACGAACAGCCTGCGGGTGTCGCCCGACCTGGCGCGGCCGGGCTGGAAACGCAGGGGATGAAGAGCGGTAAATCAAGATGAAGATCTGGCTGCTTTCGGATTACGACCATAAGAAGCACCTGGCATTCAAAAGTATGCTGGCCAGGTTCTCCGCGGCTTTCCCCGAGACCGAGGCCGATTTCTCCGTCAAAAGCCGGCGCAGCATGTGGGAGAGCCTTTTTTCGCACCTGCGCGACCCCAAACGCAACCCGCTGGCCGATGTGATCGAGATCCCGCAGAACTGGACCGAGCTTTTTTCGCGGCTGGGCCTGCTGGCCGACCTGGCCCCGAAGGTGGAGCCGCTGGCCCGCAAACGCTACCCCGACTTCGTGCTGAAAGAGCTTTGCCGGCACGACGAAAGCCGGGCCTTTTCCGCCCCCTGGTGGCTGGAGGCGCCGGCGCTTTTCTTCCGGCCCCGCGAACTCGAAAAGATCTGCCGCGAGCCGTGGGACGAGCTCTCCTCCTGGGAAGGCTTCCGCGCCGCGCTGGACCGGGTGTCGTCCGGCAATAAAAAACGTAATTTCCGCGCGCTGGCCGCGCCGTATTCCTCCGGGGCCGTCTGCCCGGCCGACGTGCTGCCGCGGGTCTGGGGCAGGCGCGGCGGGCTTTTTTCCGACGATTTCAACCGCGCCACCTTTACCCGGGAGGAGACCGCCGGCGGCATAGAGGACTGGCCGGGTAGATAGAGCTGTTCAGCGCGGTCCGTTTAGAGAACGGGCCGCGCCCGGGCGAGCAGTGCGCTTTCATGATCTCCTCGCGCAAGCCGGCAGGCCAGGCCTGCCGCCCGGCGCGGCCGGGCCACCGCCAGGCTAAAGCGGGGGCGCGCCCGGCGCGGCCGGGGCCGGGAGAACTTAAGGTGCTTCCCTATCCCGGCTGCTCGGCGGGCGGCGGGCTGGTGCTGGCGTACAACCTGGCCGTTTCCGCGTCCTCCGACGACCTTACCGGCGCGTCCGCTTTCGTGGCCTGGGCCATGGAGCCCGAGAATCTGCGGCCGTTCGCCGAAAGCTTCGGGGTTTTCCCCTGCCTGAAAAGCGTTTTCGAAGAGTGCCTGCAGGCGGAGCGCGAGGCGGAGACCTACAGGAAGATCTTTTCGGCTCCGGAGCTTATGCCGAACATCATGGCCTATCCTACCGCGGAGCTGCTGCTCGAGCGGGCGCTCTGGAACCTGTCGCTTAAAATAGCCCGGCGGGATTACGACCGCGAGGACCTCAGCCGGGAGCTGATAATGGCGCAGGGAGAGGCGGATTACCTGCTGTCGCTGTACTGAGGCGCGAAGAGCTGAAGAATGAAAAAGACGGTTGAGAACATTTACGGGATCCCGGCGGGTCAGGCCTTTGACGGAGGCCGCGACGCTTTTTTGCAGACCGCGCTGCAGGCCGTCTCCGACCGGTTCGCGCTGGACGGGGCCTCTTTTTACGAATACGACGAGAAGACCGGCCTGCTGCGCCTGCGGCTGCGCCAGGCTTCCGGGGTGGCGTTCGAGCACGAGGAGAATTTCCGCCCCTCGCCCGGCTCGGCCGCGGCCCGGGCGCTGGAGAACATGCAGGCGGCCGCCGCCTCCTCGCCCGCCGGGCGGTTCCTCTATTTCCCTTTCAGGTTCGATTCCAGCGACCCCTCCGGCGGGAAGAATTCGGTCACCACCGCCGGCCTTATCCGGCTGGAGCGCTCCCTGCGGCGGCGCCGTTTCTCCACCGGCGAAGCGGTTAAAGCCGACGCCTTCCTGCGGTCTTTCCTGCGCGATTATTACAAGGCCGAGTTCTTTTCGCTGACGCGCAAATACGACAAGAACGTCTCGGCCATCACCGAGCTTACCGAAGTGTTCGCCACGGCGCTGCGGGTGCGGGACAGCTTCCGGCATATCCTGGCCGGCATCCAGACCTATTTCGGCTTCGACCGCGTGCGGCTGTACCTGATAGACGAGAAGAACCGCAAGCTGAAGGGAGAGCTGTCGGCCGATATCCGCGGCCAGATAAAGAGCATCTCCTACGAGGAGATCCCTCTGGAGGCCGGCGCGCACCGGTTCGCGGACATCGTGCTGGGCCGCAGCTCGGGCGCTTTCATGGAGCGCTACAAGGACTGCGTGCTCTACATGCCGCTGTCGGTGCAGGGCGTCACCATCGGCCTGCTGATAGTTGACAACCTGCTCAGCCAGTCCCGCATCGAGCCGCAGGAACTGGCCATGCTCAAATCCTTCGGCGGCCAGATAGCGCTGGCCGTGGACAACGCCCGCCTGTTCGACAAGGTAGAGGAGCTGTCGCTTTACGACGAGCTTACCAAGCTGCCGCTGCGGCGCTTCTTCAACCAGCGCTTCCAGGAGGAATTCTACCGCGCGGAGCGCTTCAAGCAGCCGCTGGCCCTTTTATGGGCCGACGTGGACCATTTCAAGGAAGTCAACGACACTTACGGCCACCAGATAGGCGACGTGGTGCTCAAGGAAGCGGGGCGCGTGATACTGGCGAACCTGCGCAAGATCGACTTCCCGTGCCGCTACGGCGGCGACGAGATAGTGATCCTGCTGCCGCAGGCCACCGGCGCGGAAGCCCAGCGCCTGGCGCAGCGCCTGAGCTCGGAAATTTCCGAGCTGCGCATCGCGGTGCCGTTCTCGAAAACGCGCGAGCTTAAGATCACGCTCAGCATCGGCATCTCCACTTTCCCGGCTGACGGCGCCACCATCGAGGCGATGCTTGAGAAGGCCGACGACGCGCTGTACTGGGTGAAATCCCACGGGCGCGGGAAGATAGCGCTTTATTCGGACCTGGCCCCGCTGCGCGCCGCGGGAACCGGGAAAACGGCCGCCGGAGGGGAAGCCGGGCCGTCCGTGAGCTAAGCGGCGGCGGAGCGTGTTTTACGGCTGAATGACACAGCGGCGTAATTTTTTGGTAACATGGATATTGTAAAAAACACTATGGACTTTATCCGCAGGCCGCGCCCGGTCTGGACCCGCTCCGCTTCGGCGGCGGCGCTGTTGCTGTATTTCTGTTCCGGCCTGGCCGCGCAGAACCTTTACGTCTCGAGGATGGGCGTCTGGTTCCGCAACGGCGGCGACAGCTACTGCAACGATATTACCGCGGCCGTTTCCTCCGTGGTCAGCGGCCCGGTCTCCGGCACCCTTTCCAGGGCCGCCGTCCCGGGCAACTTAAAATGGGACTGGGACAACGACGGGACGGCCGAGATGACCGTTGCGGAAAACATCACTCTTACCGGCACTTACGCCAACGCGGCTTTCGGTCCTTTCACTTTGACCGGCTATGATAATTTGATCAGCGGCACGGTCTCGGGCAATATCACGGCGCCTTCTGTTACCGGCACTTCAACGGGAGGAAGTGCCTGGGGAGGAGCTCCTTTCGGCGTTTCCTGCAACCCGCTGACCTTCAACACCGGGAGCTTCATGGTCTATGGCTCCGGGCTTTTCGGCGGTACTTTTTCGGTGCCGGTCAACCAGCCCGTTACCAGCCAGGCGCTCACCTGTTCAGGCAATTCCGGGGGGGTGAACCCTACCTGGTCATGGAGCCCTACCGCCGGGCCTACGGTGACCGGGAACATCACCGGCACCCTTACCGGCGCTTCCACAGGTCCCGACATCCCGGTCAGCGATTACCTCTCGTTCACCGGCCAGCTCTGGAGCGATTCGTCCCTGATACAGTTCGACCGGCCGAAGACCACCTATCCCGGCTCCTGCCTGGGGCTGTGCGCCAGCATAACGTGCGCTGTCAGCACGGCGCCCATCTCTTTCGGCGTGGACGACCTTACCTTCGAGATCTTCAAGTTCGGGCCGGGGTCCAACCCGCTGGACCCCGCCAGCACGCCGCCCATCAAGACGGTGTCCATCTTCAACCTTCCCCAGACCTGCACTGTCTCCACCGGCGAGTTCGCCGCCGGGGTCAAGACCAAATCCCTCGGGACGCACTGCGCGGCCTGGGACGGGTATTATAATCTCAACGGCTTTTTCGGCAAGACCAACGGGCTGTACGGCTACCGCGCCAAGGTCACCACCCGGCAGACCACGGACCAGGGGACCAGCATCGATATAGAGCAGACCGCCGCCTTTCCCGGCCAGGACCAGATCCCCATACAGGTGAACGTGACCAATATCCACATGGTGCAGTCCAGCGCCACCCCCGTGGGGAACACGACCAGGGAGCCGGGGCAGCCATATAACATAAAGAACAGGCTTTCCAGCGACGCCACGGCCACGATAAGGATCTACGACACGGACGTCTCCCACCAGACAGGCAGCGCTATGACCTATGTGCGCACCATCATAGAAAGCGAGCCCCGCGTGGGCGAGGGCGCCCCGGACGGCGTCATGGCCAACGGCGATTTCTGGGACGGCCGCAACGACAGGGGCGTCATAGTGCCGGCCGGCTCGTACCTGGCCTACATAGATGCCAGCACCAACGACGAATGGTCCCTGGCCCCTTTCAACCGCGGCTCCGACCAGGCCTGGCCGGCCACCGTGGAACTGACGCTGGACCCCCTGCAGGTGACCGACGTGGGCGTGCGGCCGCTGGGCGCGTCCTCCACGGACATGGCCACCATCAGCTACCTGCTCACCGAAGCGGCCACGGTATACGTGGATAT
>JAPLKJ010000138.1 GCA_026388125.1 Elusimicrobiota bacterium | reverse complement strand
AACCCGCATAGGGGTGGAATCCACCATCATCACTTTCATAAAAGGCCGCCCCGTGCTGCTGCGCCCTGGCGGCCTGCCGCTGGAAGAGATAGAGAAGCTGGCCGGAACGGCCGCGCGCGCGCCCGGCGCCGGCCGGCGGGCGCCCGCGGCCCCGGGCTGCCTTAAGAAACATTACGCCCCGGCGGCGAAGCTGAAGCTCATAGCGCCCGGCCAGAGAGTAAGGGCAGGCGGCGCCGCGGCCTACCTGGCGTTCTCGAAAAGGCCCGCCGGCAAATTCCGCGCGGTGCAGGTGCTTTCCGCCGGCGGGGACCTGCGCGAGGCGGCGGCCGCCCTTTTCAGCGCGCTGCACAAGCTGGAAAGCTCTGGCGCGCGGACTATCTACGCCGAGAAAGTGCCGCCGCACGGCCTGGGCCGGGCTATCATGGACCGCCTGAAGCGCGCGGCGGCCTGAACGCCGGGGAGGAATATGCTGACCGCGCTGAGGACCGATTTCAATAAAGCCGCCGATCCCGCCAAGGCCGCCCTGCTGGCGCGCTTTTTCAAGACCGGAAAAGGCCAGTACGCCGAAGGGGACAGGTTCCTCGGCCTTACCGTGCCGCAAACCCGCCGGCTGGCGATAAAATACCAGGCCCTGCCGCTGACCGAAATAATCATTCTGCTGCATTCGCCCCGCCACGAAGAACGGGTCTGCGCGCTGCTGCTGCTCGCGGATAATTTCCGCCTGGGCGGAAAAAAAGAGAAAGAAAGGATCTACCGGCTGTACCTGGCCAATACGCGCTATATCAACAACTGGGACCTCGTCGACATGAGCGCGCCGCGGATAGTGGGCGGCTGGCTGGCCGATAAAAACAGGCGGCCGCTTTTCAGGCTGGCGAAATCCGAATTACTGTGGGAACGCCGGATAGCCATGCTGGCCTGCCTGAACTTTATCGTGAACGGGGAAAGCGCCACCGCGCTGGAGATAGCCGGCGCACTGCTGGACGACGAGCATGACCTGATGCACAAGGCCGTGGGCTGGATGCTGCGCGAGACCGGCAAGCGCTGCTCCCAAAAGGTGCTGCTGGCTTTCCTGCGCGCGAATTACGCGCGCCTGCCGCGCACCGCGCTGCGCTACGCCATAGAGCGTTTCCCGCTGGAAAAACGAAAGGCCCTGCTGGCGGGCAGGTTTTAAGAACTGCATGAGGACATACGACAGGAAACTCAAATACCTCCCGGCGCTGCTGCTGGCGGCCGCCGCGCTGAGTCTGCCGCCCCGCGCGGCGGCGGCCGGCATAATGGACCTCGACACGGCGAATACTATCAACCCCGTCGCGGCCCCCCGGGCCGAGGGAAACCCCGGCCCGGAGGTTCGCGTCCATAATTCCTCCAGGCCCGGGAGCCGCTGGCATTTCGATTTTTTCCTCAAAGACCCGCCCAACAAGTTCACCTGGAGGATAGACGTGCATGTTGCGAATAAAGTGCCGCAGGAAGCCGGGCACAGGCACGGAGATACCCTGCCGGAGCTGTTCTATTACCCTGACTGGCCGGATAGAACGAAGATCGCCAGCCTTAAGAACGTGACCGTGCATTCCCCGGTGCTGGACCAGGACCAGACGTTCACCCTGTATTTAACCACTGTCACCTATGCCCAGCAGATCACGGCCTACGGCTACTACACCACCATAGATTCCGGCGTGACCTTCCATCCCGCCATCGTCAACGACGTGGAGATAAGGACCCGTGGCCTTGAGCCGCTGCCCAGGAACGACGCGCTTTACCGGTCGGCGGGGGAGACCGCCGCTCATCCGTACAACCATTACGGCACCACAACCACCCTGGCCGCCCTGAAGGACCTGGCCGCGGAGTGGAAGAAGAGCTCGCCCGGCGCGCAGGCGCCGGAATACGGCAACATCAGCCTGCCCTGGGGCGGCGCCATCGACGCGGATAACGAGTGGAAAGCCCGGGACCTCAACCACGCTTTCGGGATAGCGGCCGACGTAGGCAAAAGGAATTTCAGCGGCGGCGAAAGGGCCGCCCTGATAAAATTAATGTGCGGCCTCGGCTTCAGCGTGTATAACGCCAAAGAGGGCGCGAAAGAACATTACCATGTAGTGAACCTGAAGGAGCTGGCGCGGCTTAAGGCCGCCCGATGGCCTGCGGACTTCAAGGCCGGGGCCGACGCGGCCTACGCCGACTGCTGCGCGGCGCAGCCCGGGACTCCGGAGCCTCAACGATGTGTGGATTACGGCGAGAAAAGCGCCGCGCCGGGCCCCGCCGCTCACCCGGTCACCAAACAATAATTCTCAGCACTTGTAGTGCTTGAACATCTCGGCCACGAACAGGAACTGCGCGGCGTGCGCGGTGGCATGCCTGGGCAGGGCGATCTTAACGCGCGAGTGGTACTCGTCAAGACGCTGGCTGAGCGCGGCGGCCGCGCCTTTTTCCATGGCCTTCAGCTTCTCGAAATCCAGCACCAGCTTGCCTTTGGTCTCATGCAGGTAGGCGCGCAGCTCCTCGGCCAGCTTCTCGCCCTGGCAGCGGTCCAGCGCGCCTTCCAGGCGCACCCGCAGCTGGTATTTCCGCCCGTCGTATTCCTCCACCAGCACGGACAGCTTCTGGGGCACGTTGTAGGCGGCTATCCGCCCGGCCAGCCATTCGCGGCTGAACTTGGCCGGCGGCAGGCGCCAGGCGGCGCGCGTAAGCCCGGGGTTCTGGAAGAGGTTGAAGCGCAGTTTGAAGGAAGTCCACAGCGCGGCGGCCACAGCGCCCCAGGCCAGCAGGCCGTCCGCGAAGGAAGGCCGGCCGAGAGCGGCGTAAACCCTGTTCTTCAGGCGGAACACCAGCGCGCGGGTATGCAGCGTGGGGGCGAACAGCTCGCCGGTCAGGAAGACCGGGTAGCCTTTGCGCAGCTCGCAGGCGTAGCGCTGCGCCTTCAGGCGCAGGAAAGCGTTGGGGGACTCCTTGTGCTTCAGGTAGCCGGTAAGCATGGTCTCGGCCACGCGGTAAATGGACGGCCCCAGTTCCCTGAAATCGGTCCGGAAACAGGTCTGCTGGGCGGCCTCTATCTCCGCCGCCGTCATGCGCGGGTGCTCCAGCAGGGATTTGAAGCCGCTGGCCCATTTCCAGTAGCGGGCGGGGTTGGTAACGTACTCCTGCCGCAGCAGCCCGCCGGCTTTCACCTTGTCGTAAAGCGGGGTGCCGGGGTTCGGGTTATAGATCATGAACTGGCAAAGGTCGGGCTTCATCGCCATCAGCTTCTTATGCTCCGCCCTGATTATCTCCGGGGTCTGGTAGTCGAAGCCCACTATCATCGAGGCCAGGATCATGATGCCGTTGTCCTTGAGCCCTTTGAAGATCTCCTCCGCAGTTTTCCCGGCGCGCTTGTCGTAGCCGGAGCGCTCGCCCTCGTAGCCTATCCAGACGCCGTCCACGCCCATCTCCAGCAGCTCTTCGGGCGTGTAAAGGCTCAAGGCCTTGATGCTGGCGAATACGAAAATGGACAGCGGCCGGCCGCCGGCCACTACGAGGTCCCGGAACTCCAGCGCGCGCGGGCGGTCCAGCAGGAATTCCTCGTCGAGGATGGTGAACTGCGCGTCGGGGTTCACTTTCACGTGGCGCGCCACCACGGCGTAGATCTCCGCGCCGGTCCGCAGCAGGCGCAGGTGCTGGCGCTTGAAAAAATGCGAGGTGGAGCAGAAGTCGCAGCCGTTGGGGCAGCCGAGGCCGGCGAAGATCATGCCGGTGTAGGACGTGGTTTTGGAGAAGATCTGCATATGGCTTTCGATGAACGGGTGCTTGTGCCGGGCCAGCGGCGGCTGGCCGAACAGTTCGCGCATGAAGGTGACGCCCTCGCCGCGGCAGATATGGTCGCCGAACGGCGTTAAAGCTTCGTCGGGCAGCACCGTGCCGTAGCCGCCCAGTATTATCTTGGAGGCCGGGGAATATTTCCGGACCAGCCGGGAAAGCTCCTTCATGCGGTGATAGGTCACCATTATGAAGGAGACGCCCACGAAATCGTAGCCTTTCTTCAGCTCGCGGATCAGCTCCCGCCGGGAGGGGTAATGCAGCACCACGGTGGGGTTCTCAAGGTTTTCCGCGATGTAGTCCAGCGAGAACTGGCGGTGCACGGCGCGCGGGCTGAACATGCCCTGCGCCCGGGTGACCTGCGCGTGCAGCAGCTCGTAGCCTACGCTTTCGGCGTCGCCGTAAGCGGGGCCGATGGGGCGCATGATGCTGGTAAGAAGAAGTTTAGGCTGGGGGATGTTGGTCACAAGGTCTCCGGTATCCGAACGGCGGGATACTGTATTATATCAAGTCCGGAAAGCGCCCACAATGGGGCTTGACGCGTCAAGGCTTAAAGCCGGAGGATCAGGCTTTTTTCGCCAGCAGCTCGCGGTAATATTCCAGCGTGCGCGCGCCCATTATGGCGGCGGTGAAGCCGGCGCGGACGGTATCGACGGAATTGCGCGAGAACTTTTCGCGCAGGCCGGGGTCGCGCAGCNGCAGCACCGTGTCCAGCCGGGCGGCCAGCGCGGCGGCGTCGCCGCGCGGGAACAGCAGGCCGGTCACGCCGTCCTGCACTATTTCGGAATTGCCGGAGATATTGCTGGCCACCGCGGGCACGCCCATGGCCAGGGATTCGCGTATGCTGCCGCTCAGGGCCTCACCTTTCACCGCGGCGTTCACGCTCACCGAGGCCGCGCTGAGCAGCAGGTCCACGTCGCTGCGCAGGCCGAGGAAGCGCGCGCGGCCGGGCGGGAGCTTGCGGGCGGAATAAAGGGCTTTGAGCTCGGCGCCGTCGGTACCGCGCCCGGCGAATACCAGCAGGAAATCCAGCCCGCGCGCGTAAAGCAGAACGGCGGCGTCCAGCAGCACATGCTGACCTTTATGGGCGCTGAAATTGCCCACCAGCATCACAACCGGCCGGCCGGGCGCTATCCCCAGCTCTTTGACAATGCCGGGATCGGCGGGCCGGGGGAAGAACCGGGCGGTGTCGGTGCCGGAGTAGATAGTGCGCACGCGCTCAGGCGCCAGGCCGTAGGCTATGAGCTGCCTGCGCACGGACTGCGCCACGGCTATTACGCCGTCTATCAGCCGGCTGGAATACTTGAGCTTCGCGAAGAAACCGGTGACGATGGGATGCGAGACGCGCCGCGTAAAAATAAAGACCGGCTTATGCCGCGCCAGGAATTTGGCCAGCAGGCACATTGCGTGCGCCTTGGGGTGATGCGCCTGCATCACGTCCGGCTTGCGCTCGTCGAGCATCCGGGCCAGCGCGAACGCCGTTTTCAGGTCATAGTCGCGCCGCGGCCTGAAATGCAGCACCTCGAACCCGGCCGCCGCGGCCTCCGTGCCCAGGTCGCCGTCCGCCGGGCAGGCGAACAGGTTCAGGCAGCCGGCGGCGCGCAGTTCGCGCGCCAGCAGCAGGGCCTGGGCGGCGCCGCCCGACCAGCCGAAACTTTCCGTCACATGAAGCACAGTTAATTTGTCAGCCATAATTACAGGGCCTACGCAGCCTGGGCCTAAATAGCCCGCGCGGCTGGGCCCTTGTACACCTTACGAACGCGCGCGCGTCTGGTAAATTATAGTAAATAGGCGCAACACGGAGAAAAAGCGGATGAAGACAATATTTTTTATACTCACAGCCTGCCTTACAGTTCTGTCAGCCTCCGCGGCACGCTTTGAGGCTCTCAGCCTGAAAAGCATCAACGCCGAAGCCCGCAACATCGAGGTCCCGGCCGCCGGCCACGGGAATTATTACCTGGCCCCCGAGTCCTATGATCCGCTGCTGAGCCGCAGCGGGCAGAACAAGCTGAACCTCATCGGCGGCAGCATAGAGATCCCCGGCATGGACGGCACCCTGGAGTTCGCACGCAAATACCGCCAGTCCGCCTACAGCGTGAACGATCTGCAGAGCGACGTGGCCCTGACAGTTTATACCAAAGGCATAGCCAGGACGCTGCTGAACATCATCATAGGCGCCATCAACGACGGCGGGGATACCGGCGGGGGCACCTACGGCGGCCTCAACCCGGTGGTATCCGAAGACCCCGCTCTGCAGCCCCACATGCCCACCGAAGCCGAGATACTGGCGCAGGACATCCCTCAGGACGAAAAAGAGCGCATGCTGGTGCAGCTGCGCAATTCGAAACTGATGATGGACGGCCGCGTTAATCCTTTCAAAGTGAACGAGATGGTGAAGATGCTGCTGCAGATAATGAAAGAGGAGGCCGCCGGCGGCATTACCCCGAAGCTCGGCACGCCGCATACCTGGAGCCCTGAATTCACGGCTTACTGCCGGGAGAAGGGCGAAGTGATCCCGCTGACCTTCTCCAAGCTCCTGGTGGCGCTGGCCTCGGGCGTGACCTCCCGCCATTTCAGGACCGGCCAGGAAGAGGCGCTTATCGGGTACGTATTGTCCCGCCCCGACGGCAGCGTAACGATGGACGAGATGTTCCGCGCCAGCTACCGCCTGAACGGCGGCGAGTTCTACCTCACCATACTCACGAATCTCAACATCCTTTCGGATTACTGGCGCCACCCGCAGCGGGACGAGCTGGCCGTCACCCGCAAGCTCGCCGCGATCTCAAACTTCTACCAGGGCAAAGGCGACAAGTACGGCGCCTGGTACCACTTCCAGGGCATCATGCTTTACGGCTACGTGCAGGGCGGCCTGCGCGCCTGGCTGGTGGGCAACATCGAAAGCGCCGGTTCGCACGTGCTCTCGCACGGCCAGGACGAACAGCAGGAAGATTACGTGAACTCCACTGGCGGCAAGGTGGGGGCGAAGATAGCCGGGGCGCTGAAAAAAAAGGAATACGCTACTTTCACGCCGGACCGCAACTACTGCGATCCGAACGTCTACCTTAACCTTAACGAGGATTTCCGCGACAGGATGGAGTTCGTGGAGAGCAGGGATTTCGAAGCCCGCCTGGACGAGTCGCGCATGTGGCTGCGGAGCCTGAAGCGCGACTACCTGGACTGCCACGTGGAGATAATGTACAACGATTATTCAGGGAAGCTTAATTCGCAGAACCTGATAAAGCGGGACCACGTGGACTTCAGGAAGGGTAAGAACGTGCCGGTCTCACTGGGCTTCCCGGACAACCTTACGCTGGCGCGCGCTTTCATCAGCGGCTGCCTGAAGAACGCGCCGGAGAAAAGCTTCGGCACGGAGGCGCCGCGCGGCTTCTTCGTGGACGCCGGGGCGCGCTGAAGCCGCTCAGGCCGCCTTGCCCAGCACGTAATCCAGGTAGACGCCGTACATCTTCGCCGCCCTGTCCGCCGAGCGGAAGACGGGCAGGCCCAGCGCCTGGGCGTAGGCGCAGTAGGGCTCGAACCTGGAGCCGCAGGCTACGCAGAAAATAAGCGGTTTGCGCGCGGCCCTGGCGGCCGCCCCGGCGTCCTTCAGGAAAGACTTCTCCAGATCGTCCGGCCAGTCCCCGCCCTTGGGCAGCGTGTTCATCATCACCGTCAGCGGTATCATCGACACCAGCGCCCCGGAAAATTCGTCCGAAGCGAGGGCCGTCCTGACCACGCCGCCTATCGCGGCGTCGGGGGCCATCGGGGTGATGTCCAGCGGGTTCTTCGCGTCCACCAGCGAATCCAGGCTGAATTCCTTGAGCGTCGCGTGCATCTCCGCTGCCACTGCCTCGCCCATGTGGGCCGTCAGGCGGGCGGTCACGCCGTCGGCCATGCCTGCGGCTTCGAAGCCGGCGTTGGAGATGAAGAACGTGTTGCCGTGCTTTATCTCGAAACCGGCGAGCGTCACCAGGTAGTCGCCGGCGATGGACGCCGTATGCCCCATCACCGCTTTCTGCCCCACGGCGGTGCGGCCGGCCTTGTACAGGATGACCTGCTTGCCTTTCGCGCGCGCCTTGGCTATCACGCGGGCCAGCGCCAGGCCGTCGCCGGACTTGAAGCCCTCCATGTACACCAGTATCACCTTCAGGCCGTCCTCGTCGGCCAGGCGCTCCACGTAGTCGGGCACGGTGACGTCCTGCTGGTTGCCCACGGTTATGCAGTAAGCGGGTTTGAGCCAGGGCATCTTGCTGATGGCGGAGATCACGAAAGCGCCGCTCTGGCTGACGAAAGCGGTGCGCGCGTTATAGGGGTTCACGCCCAGCGGATGCTCCAGCTTATATTCCGGGATGAAGAAAGTGTTCAGCTTCACGTCGTTGAGCACGATGCCCATGGAATTGCCGCCGGACAGCGCGAAATCCGGATTCTTCTCCCGGCCGCGCAGCAGCGTGTGCACGACGTTCCTGCCCATATCTTCGGAGCCGGCTTTCTCGCCCATGCCGCCGGAGATCAGCACTACGCCGTTCACTTTTCCGGACTCCCCGGCCGCGGCCAGCACGTGCGGCACCTCCCGCGACGGCACGGCCACCACGTACATGTCCACTTTCTCGGGCAGCTCCGCGGGAGAGGCGAAGCACCTGACGCCGTCTATCTCGGCCGCCCCTTCCTTAATGATATAGGTCCGCTCTTTGGGAAAGCCGGCCTTGAGCATGTTCTTGAGTATGATGCGGGCCATGTTCATTTTTTTCTCGCTCACGCCCACCACGGCGGCGCTGCGCGTATGCAGCAGACTGTCCACGCCTTTATGCGAGGGCCGGTGGCGCGGAGAGCCGCTGCGCGCCGCCCTGAAGCGCAGCACGCCGTCCAGCGCGGTCAGCCGCCCTTTGGCCACGGCCAGCGGGTTCACCTCGAACTCCTCTATGGCCCAGTGCGACGGGCCGCCGTCGCGGAAATGCCGCATGATCCGGGCGAAGCCCTCCAGCCATTTATAGATCTTCACGTCCTCGGCCAGGCGGTGCGCGCCCCGCACCTCGCCGGCGCAATAGCGCCACACCCAGCTGCTTTTCAGGAACCCGGCCCACTCTTCCCTGCCGGCGGCCAGCTCCACCGGGATCACGGAGGGGGACAGCCCGGGCCGCAGCGCGCGGGTGAGCGCCTCGGCGTGGGTGCCGCCGGGGCCCAGCGTCAGCACCGGGCCGAAGGCGTCGTCCGAGCGCGCCCCCAGCAGCAGTTCCTCGCCCAGCGCGAACGGCGAATGCTGCAGGAATTCCACCGCCATGAAAGCTTCCGCGTCGGGGAATTTAGCGGCCATGGCCTCCAGCGCCTCCTGCACCGCGGGCACGGTCTTCGCCAGCACCTTCACGCCGCCGGCTTCGGTCTTGTGCAGCGTGCGCGAGGAAACAAGCTTGAGCACCAGCTTTTCGCCCGGCAGCCGCGCGCAGGCGTCCTGCGCGGCGGGGGCCAGCGCGGCGGCGGGGTACAGCGCGTAGCGGGGCGTCTCCAGCCCGGCCAGCGCCAGGAATTCATAGACCTCCGGCTCGCTGAGGCTGTAGCGCTTTTCGGCGTCGGCCCTGTCCAGTATATTTTCCGCAGCGCTGAAATTTTTCATAAAGGGTCCTTTCAGAGAGACTTCAGCTTCGTAACCACTACCTTGCGCGCGAAAGCCAGCGCTTGCGCGCGGCCTATGAACCCGGCGCCCAGCGTAAGGCAGTCCGAAGCCGCCGCGCCGCCGGCCAGGCCGAGCGTGCGCTCGAAATCGTAGCCGTTGACGAAACCGAACACGAGCCCCGCCATGAAGGAGTCGCCCGCGCCCACGGGGCTCTGCAGCCGCGGCAGGCGCGGCGGAGTTATGCGCCACAGGCCCGCGGGGGAGGCGGCGTACGCGGGCTCGGGCCCGCCCGTCACTATCAGCGTGTGCAGCCCGCGCTGCACGCGGCCCCGGAAAAAGGAATAGAACCCGGCGGGGGAAAAGCGCGCGCCGGAAAGCTCCGCGAACTCAGCGCGGTTTATTTTTATGCCGTCCGCTCCGGCGTCAAGCGCCTCGGCCAGCGCCGGGCCGCTGGCGTCCACCATTACAAAGCAGCCGCGCGCGGCGGCGGCGCGCACCAGGCCGGAGTAAAAACCTTTTTCAAGGCCGGCCGGCGTGCGCCCGCAGATGGCGACCACCCTGACCCCGGCCTGCAGGCGGCGGCCGAACGCGCGCAGGAAACTCCGCTGCGCGGCCCGCGGCACGGGGGGGCCTTCCTCGTTGAAATCCATGTGGCAGCCGTGTTCGTCCACCACGGTAAGGCACATCCTTGACTCCCCGGCGCCGTGCCTTTCCAGAAAGGCCCTGAACCCGTTCCCTTTCAGCGCCTGCTCTATCCAGCGCCCGTTGCAGCCGCCGGCAAAGCCGGCCAGCGGGGCGGGCAGCCCCAGCTCCAGCAGCGCCCGCGCCACGTTCACGCCTTTGCCGCCGGGCAGGCTGATGGTCCGCGCCAGCCGGTAAACGCTGTTCTTTTTGAAGGTGGGAATGAGCACTGTCTTGTCCACCGAGAAATTCAGGTTCAGCACCAGTACGCCCGGGGAGGCGGCCGCGGGAGAGGAGGTTTTTTCAGCGCCTGGGCGCGGTATGGTCATAGAAGTTCC
>JAPLKJ010000282.1 GCA_026388125.1 Elusimicrobiota bacterium | reverse complement strand
ATGGACGTGCGCGCCAGCTTGTCTTTGAGATAATATTCCACGGCCTTAACGTCGTGCTTTATGGCGGGGATGCCGTCCGCGCCGTAGTGTTCCAGCTCGCTTATGTGGTTCAGGTCCTTGTTGGTGAGCAACGAGAATTTCTCGAGCTGTTCTCTTTCCTCATCGGTCAGCGGCCTTATTTTAGTTCCGGGCGTGGTGCAGAGCTTCATCAGGTAATGGCATTCCACCATCACCCGGTAGCGTATCAGGCCGCCTTCGCTCATGCGGCGCGGCAGCAGCCCCAGCTGCTCCGCGTAGCGCCCGTCCAGCGGGCTTACCACGTTCATTCTTTTCTGATTCGGCATAAGTTCACCCCTTCCAGGTACAAAAACATTCACGCCGCCCCCGGCGGCCTCATAAGTTTAACAAAAAACGGTCAATGCCTGAAGTGGCGCATGCCGGTAAGCACCATGGCCACGCCCAGGGCGTCCGCCGCCGCTATGACTTCCTTGTCCTTTACCGAGCCGCCGGGCTGTATTACGGCCGTGGCGCCCAGTTTCACGCCCTCTTCCAGCGCGTCCGGGAAAGGGAAGAAAGCGTCCGAGGCCATTACCATGGTCTTGGGCCTGGGATTGTCCTTCAGGAAAGCGGAGTATTTGTGCCCGGCCATGAACACGGAATCCACCCGCGACATCTGCCCGGCGCCTATGCCCACCGTCTGGTGCTCAGCCGCCAGCACTATGGCGTTGGAGCGCACGTATTTGGCAGCGGTCCAGGCGAAGCGCAGGGCTTCTTCTTCTTCTTTGGAGGGTTTGCGCCGGGTGGGCACTTCCCATTTGTCGCCCAGGAGCTCGGTGTCGTCGTCGCAGACCAGCACCTGGCCGCCCACCGACCTGAACAGCAGGTTGGCGCCGATGGCGGCGTCCCAGCGCAGCAGGCGCAGGTTCGTTTTTTTCGCGAAGATCTCCAGCGCCGCGGCGTCGAAGGCGGGGGCGCAGATGACTTCCACGAATTTCTTCGCGAGGAAGCCCGCAATTTTGCCGTCCAGCGGGCGGTTGAGCGCTATGATGCCGCCGAAAGCGGACAGCGGATCGCCGTTCCAGGCGCGTTCGAACGCCTGCATGATATCGTCGCCGGTGCCGCAGCCGCTGGGGGTGACGTGTTTGAAGATAACGGCGGCGGGTTTTTTAAAGTTAACCACGGCCTGGTAGGAACCGTAGGCGTCCAGGATATTGTTGAAAGAAAGTTCTTTGCCCTGCAGTTGCGTGAACGGCAGCTTTTCGCCGCGGCTGTACAGCGCGCCGGCCTGGTGCGGGTTCTCGCCGTAGCGCAGGTCGTAGATCTTGTTCAGGCCGGTTTCCAGGCGGGCGGGTAATTTCGCGCCGGCGGCGGGGCCGGCCAGTTCCTTGCAGATGGCGGTGTCGTAGGCGCCGGTATGGCGGAAAGCTTTTACCGCCAGTTCTTTGAGGAGCTCGATGGGCAGCGCGCCGGAGTGTTCTTTAAGAGCGGCCAGCACGGGGGCGTAATCGGCGGGGGAGGAGATCACGGCTACGGACTTATAGTTCTTCGCGGCCGCGCGCAGCAGGGCCACGCCGCCGATGTCTATGTTCTCTATCAGCTCTTCGGACCAGGGGGCCGCTTTTTTCGCTGTTTCTTCGAAGGGGTAAAGGTTCACTACCACCATGTCTATGGGCTCGATGCCGAATTTCAGCACGGCTTCGGTGTGCGCGGCGTCCTCGCGCTTGAACAGTATGCCGCCGTGCACCATGGGATGCAGGGTTTTTACGCGGCCGTCGAGCATTTCGGGGAAGCCGGTGAGAGTTTCCAGGGGGCGCACCGGCAGGCCGGCGTCTTTGAGGAGTTTATAGGTGCCGGAGGTGGAGACTATTTCTATGCCGGCGGCGGCGAGCTGTTTGGCGAAGTCCACGGCGCCGGTTTTGTCGGAGAGGGAAATGAGGGCGCGTTTTATTTTTTTGTCCGTAGCGGGGGGCAGGATATGTACCATGCGGCCTTTCAACTGCAGGCGGCCGGCGCAGAACAGGGCGGCGGCTTTGGGATACAGGGCGTGTTCTACGGCGCCGACCCTTTTGGCGAGGGTTTCGGGGGTATCGTCGGCAAAGACGGGGACGGTCTGCTGCATGATGATGGGGCCGCTGTCGTAAACTTCCGTGACGAAATGGATGGTGGCGCCGCTTAATTTCGCGCCGGCGGCGAGTACGGCTTCATGTACTTTCATGCCGTAGTAGCCTTTGCCGCCGTAGGCGGGGAGCAGGGCGGGGTGGACGTTTATTATTCTGTTCTCATAGGTGCTGAGGAGTTTGTGGCCTAGTTTGAGCATGAAGCCGGCCAGGCAGAGGAGATCGGCTTTGTGTTCGAGGCAGAGGTTTGTCAGGTGGTCGTCGTATTTTTCGGGGGCGGGGAAATCTTTGGGGTTGGCGATGATGCAGGGGATATTTGCTTTAAGGGCACGGTTTATTGCGCCTGCATCTTTTTTGCTGGAGATCACCAGGGCGATCCTGCCTTTTATGCTGCCGGCGGCGGCGGCGTCTATGAGGGTCTGCAGGTTGGTGCCTTCTCCCGACGCGAATACGACGATATTTTTCATGGGGCTCCTGGGGTTCGCGTGTGACAGGGATTTGGTTCGCAAACGCGGGGTCGGCCACACCGTGGCCGCCCCTCATCACTCGGGCTCGGCGCTACGCAAGCCTCGCCCTCCGCGAAGGTTTGCTCCACCAAATCCCTGTCACCCGCTCCAATAAACTTACTAACGGACTTACTGGCTACATCAGATGCACTTCGTTGTTGCCTTTTATTACTTCGCCTATTATTATGGCGTCTTTCAGCGTTTTTAAGGCGGTCTTTACGGCTGCTTTTTTTACTACGGCTATCATGCCTATGCCCATATTGAAGGAATCCCACATTTCGGCCTCGGGGATGGCGCCCAGGCGCTGTATTTTGCGCATTATGGGCGGGACGGTCCAGGAGGCGGTGTTCACTACGGCGGCGGTGTTCCTGGGGAGCACGCGCGGGAGGTTGCCGGGGATGCCGGAGCCGGTTATGTGGGCCAGGGCCAGGATGTCCTGGCCGCGCTTGCGCAGGGTCTGGCGGAGTTTATTGATGTCCTTTACGTATATTTTAGTGGGGGTGAGCAGTTTGGCGGCGTGTTTCTTGAGCGTTTTGCTGTCCTCCAGAACTTTCCTAATGAGGGAGAAGCCGTTGGAGTGGAAGCCGGTGGATTTGAGGCCTATGAGCACGTCTCCGGGCCGCACTTTTTTGCCGTCGAGCACTTCGGAGTTCTTTACTATGCCCACGGAGAAGCCGGCCAGGTCGTATTCGCCGGGCTGGTAGAAGCCGGGCATCTCTGCGGTCTCGCCGCCCAGCAGCGCGGATTCGCCCTGCCGGCAGCCTTCGAGGATGCCGGCAATTATTTTCTTGGAGCGCTCGAGGTCCAGCCTGCCGGTGGCATAGTAATCCAGGAAGATCATGGGCCTGGCGCCGCAGCAGAGGAGGTCGTTGACGCACATGGCCACCAGGTCTATGCCTATGGTGTCGTGTTTGTCCAAATGGAAGGCGAGTTTGAGCTTGGTGCCCACGCCGTCGGTGGAGGCCACCATGCTGTAGTTGCCGCCGGTCTCGTTGATGGGCAGCAGCCCGGCGAAGCCGCCTATGGCTTTGGATTTCTTTTCCAGGAATTCCGTGAATTTGTCCGAGAGCTTTATGTCCACGCCGCTTTTTTTATAGGTTGTCATAATTTTTAGAGGCCGATGTCCTTTCGGTAATGCATTCCTTCGAATTGTATCTTTCCCGCGGCTGCGTAGGCTTTTTTCCTGGCTTCGGTCAGCGTGGGGGCCAGGGCAGTGACTGCCAGCACCCGGCCGCCGGCGGTAAGAGTTTTGCCGCCGCTGGGGGCGGTGCCGGCGTGGAACACTTCCACGCCGGCGGGCACCTGACCGAGGCCGGTTATCTCGGCGCCTTTCTGCGGGTTTTCCGGGTAGCCTTCGGCGCTCAATACCACGGTCACGCAAACGCCCGGGTTGATCTCGAGCGTTTTCCCTTTCAGCTGACCGTCGGCGCAGGCTGCCAGCAGTTCAAGGAGGTCGGTTTTAATTACCGGCATCAGCGCCTGCGTTTCGGGGTCGCCGAAGCGGGTGTTGAACTCCAGCACTTTCGGGCCTTCGGGCGTGAACATAAGCCCGACGTAAATTACGCCGCAGAAATTGATGTTTTCTTTTTTTATGCCGTCCACGAATTTGCGCAGTATGTCTTTGTGTATTATCTCCAGGTCGCGCGGCGCCAGGTCCAGCGGGGCTAAGGCGCCCATGCCGCCGGTGTTGGGGCCCAGGTCGTGGTCCGAAAGGCGCTTGTGGTCGCGCGAAACCGGCAGCATCAGGAAATCCTTGCCGTCCACCAGGGCCATAACGGAAGCTTCGCGGCCGGTCAGGAACTCCTCCAGAATGACCTTCGAGCCGGAATAGCCGTGTATGCGCTTCTCCATGAAGTCGGACACGGCCTCATTTTTTGTTCTCCTTCACTTTTTCCCGGGCGAAAGCGGGCGAGATCAGCGCGGTGAAGGCCGCGGTGGGCAGCAGGTTCCGGTACATGAACTCTTTGGCGAACTGCTTGGAGGCTTCCAGCATGGCGCCCTGCTGCGAGGGGCCGAACACTTTCACGCCTTTGGCGGTGAGGAAATCGGCTATGCCTTTGGATAGCGGTACTTCAGGGCCCACCACCACCAGGTCTATTTTCTGCGCGGCGCAGTAAGCGCCGATGCTCTCGAAATCGTCCTGCCCTATGGGGGGGCATTGCGCCAGCCCCGCTATGGCCGCCGAACCGGGGATGGCGTGCAGCGCTCCCAGCAGCGGGCTTTGTTTGATCTTCCAGGCCAGGGCGTGTTCCCTGCCGCCGGAACCTATTATCAGTACGTTCATCTAACCTCCCCAACCGCCGAGGCGTCCGATCTTCGTCGGGTAAATCCCTGTGAAGCAGCCGGCGCAGAACCGCCTGTCGGAATTGTTGCCGCAGGCCGCCGTCAGACTTTCCAGTGAAAGGTAATATAGTTCGTCGGCACCTATATATCTGCGTATCCTGTCCGTTGAAAGGTTGTTGGCAATCAGCTCGCCCTTGTCGGGCGTGTCTATGCCGTAATAGCACGGCGAAATAACGGCCGGCGAGGCTATTGCCATTATCACCTTCTTCGCGCCGGCGCGCTTCAGGCTTTTTACTATCTTGCGCGAAGTGGTGCCGCGCACCAGGGAATCGTCTATCAGCACTATGCTTTGGCCCTTGATGACGTCCTTTATGGGCGCCAGCTTCAGGCGGGCGGTGAATTCGCGCAGGGCCTGGTCTGGCTGTATGAAAGAGCGGCCCGTATAGTGGTTGCGCATGAAAACGGTCTGGTAGGGAATGCCCGACTCCTGCGCGAAGCCCAGCGCGTAGGCGGTGCCGGAGTCCGGAATGCCGGAGACTATGTCGGCTTTAACGCCTTTCATTTCCCGGGCGAGCATGGCGCCTATCTCGCGGCGGGCCAGCTGTACGGTCCTGCCCACTATCACGGAATCCGGCCGGGCGAAGTAAACCTGTTCGAAGATACAGCGGGTATAGGGCGCCGCTTTGGCGAAACGCCTGAAGGCGGGCCGGCCGCCTTCTATGGTCACCATTTCCCCGGGCTCTATCTCGCGGATGGCGCTGCCGCCCACCACGTCGATGGCGCAGGTTTCCGAGGACAGGATGTACGACCGCCCGAGCTTGCCCAGCACCAGCGGCCTGATGCCGTTGGGGTCGCGCGCCGCTATAACTTTCCCCGGCGCCATGAATAGGAAAGCGTAGGAGCCCTCCAGGCGCGGCAGGTTCCTGGCTATGGTGTCCTCCAGGGTCCTGCCCCGGTATTTGGCCATCAGGTGTATGATTATCTCGCTGTCGGTGGTGGATTGGAAGATGGCGCCGCTCTTCTGCAGGTCGGCGCGCAGCCTGGCGGCGTTGGTAAGGTTGCCGTTATGCGCCACCGCCAGCTGCCCCAGGCAGGAGTTGAAGAACAGCGGCTGCGCGTTCTTTACGTGGCTCGAGCCCGTGGTGGAATACCTTATGTGGCCGATGGTGCTTCTGCCGCGCAGGCCGGCCAGTACGCCGGCGGTGAATACTTTGTTCACCAGGCCCATGTCGCCGTGGTGGCGCAGGAATCCGTTGTCGTCGGACACCATGCCGGCCGACTCCTGCCCGCGGTGCTGCAGCGTGAACAGGCCCACGTAGGCGAGCTTGGAGGCGCTCTTGTTGTTGGTTACGCCGAATATCCCGCACATAGTTATCCTTTAACGTACTCCACCGCGTTGCTGAAGAACTGGTAGCCTACCGACACGGCTTCCCGCGCGCCGGCGGGCCTGTCCGGCCGCTGGTGGGCGAAGAAATTGCGTTCCGGGTGCGGCATCAGGCCGAAGCAGGTGCCGGCCGCGTTGGTTATGCCGGCTATGTCGTGCATGGAGCCGTTGGGGTTGTCGGCGTAAGTAATGGCGTGCAGCTCGCGCCCGAGCAGGTCCGCCATTATTTTCTTGTCCTCTATCATGAACTTGCCCTCGCCGTGGGCGATGGGCAGGTCTATCTCGTCGGGCAGGCCTTTGGTGAAAATGCACGGGCTGCTTTTGTTTATCCGGAACTTCTCCCAGCGGGCCAGGAAATGGCCGCAGTCGTTGTTGTAAAGCGTGGACACCTGCGCGTTGGCCTTGTTCTCGGGCAGGAAGCCGGTCTTTACCAGTATCTGAAAACCGTTGCAGATGCCGATAACAGGCCGTTTTGTTTTTATGAACTTCTCGAAATCCGCGTTAAGCCTGCTCATTTTCAGCGCGAAGATCTTGCCGGCGGAGATATCGTCGCCGTAGGAAAAGCCGCCGGGGAAGGCCATTATGGAATAATCCAGCACTTTCCTGGCGCCGGACAGCAGCTGGTTGATATGCACCAGCTCGGGCTCGGCCCCTACGTATTTGAACGACGTGAGGGTTTCGATATCGCAGTTGGTGCCGGTGCCGCGCAGGATAATAACTTTGGGCTTGTTCATATCAGCTCCCGTTTCCAGCGGGTTTTAAGCTGGTGGATGTCTTCCCTGAAGAAATTGTTCCCGGAGTCGCCGGCCAGCAGCGCCGGCTCTTCCGTTACATGGCCTATCTCTTTCACAGGCAGGCCTTTCACCAGCTTCAGGAAGCCGGTCTCGTGTTCCTTCACTACTTCCAGCGCCAGCCGTGCGGGGCTTTCGCCGAACAACAGCTCCAGCGCGCTCAGTCCTTTTTCCTTCGCCGCGCCGGCCAGGTCTAGCTGCGCGCCCAGCCCGCCGGAGAAGGCCATTTCGGCCAGCGTCACCGCCAGACCGCCCTGTGAAACGTCGTGCGCCGCGGCCACCCAGCCTTTCTTTATGGCTATCAGGAGCGTCGTGTAGAGCCTCACCGCCGCTTTCATGTCCAGCGGAGTTATATGGTTGTTGCCGGGGCCGGTCATGTCGTTGTACACCGAGCCGCCCATGCCGCGGCCGCACACGCCGGCCAGGTACACCGGGTTGCCCGCCTCTTTGAAGTCCATTGTGATGGCTTTCCTGACGTCCTCCACCGGGGCTGTGGCCGAAATGAGCAGCGAGATTGGAATAGGGTATTCCCGGCCCTCGGCGTCCCTGGCCTGGTTGTAGAAGCTGTCCTTGCCCGAGATGAACGGCGCTCCGTAGGCGATGGCCCCGTCGTGGCAGCCCTCCGCCGCCAGAACGAGGTCGCCCATCACCCTGGGATCCTTCGGGCTGGCCGCGCAGAAGTTATCCATTATGGCCGTGCGTGAAATTTCCGCGCCTGTGCACAGCAGGTTCCTTATCGCTTCGTCTATGGACTGCAGCGCCATCTGGTAGGGGTCGATCTTTCCCAGCGCCGGGTTGAAGCCGTGTCCCACGGCGAAGCCCGCGAAGTCGGCGAGATCCAGCGTGGCCGCCTGCGGCCAGATCACCGCGGCGTCGCCGGGACCGTCGCCGTATCTGCCCTGCAGCGGCTTTATCACCGTGCCGCCCTGCACTTCATGGTCGTACTGGGTGATCACCGAATGGCGCGAGCAGATGTTCGGGTGCGCCAGCAGGTTTTTGAGGATATGCCCATAGGATTTAGCGGGCTTCGCCGGCGTTTTTGAGTTTATTTTAATAACGCGCTGCACCGCCGGCTTTTCGAAGTTAGGCACGCCGCCGTGCAGGAAGGCCATGGGCAGGTCCACCACGGAGGTTTCTCCATGCGTCACCAGCAGCCTGCCGTCGCCGGGGAAATTGCCCAGCACGCAGTACTCGCAGCTTTCGGCGTCGAGGATGGCGGCCAGTTTCTTCAGCTTCGCCTGCGGCACGGCCAGGATCATGCGCTCCTGCGACTCTGACACCCAGATCTCCCAGGGCTCAATGCGCGTATCCTTGAGCCGGGCGGCGTCGAGATGCACCCGGGCGCCGGTCTCGGAACCCAGCTCGCCTATGGCGGAAGAGAAGCCGCCGGCGCCGCAGTCCGTGACGGCGTTGTAAAGGTTCAGGTCGCGGGCGCGCATGATCACGTCCAGCGTCTTTTTCTCGTTGATAGCGTGCCCTATCTGCACGGCCGAAGTGGTGGTTTCCTCGTCGATGTTCGCGCTGGAGAAAGTGGCGCCGTGTATGCCGTCGCGGCCGGTGCGCCCGCCTATAGAGACTATCAGGTCCCCGGAATGCACTTTCTTGTCTATTTTATCCACCGGTATCAGGCCCGCGCAGCCCACGTACACCAGCGGGTTCAGGCAGTAGCCGTCGTCGAAGTAAATGCCGCCGGCGGCCGTGGGAATGCCCATGCGGTTGCCATAGTCGCGCACGCCTTCCACCACGCCGCGGAAGATCCTTTCCGGCGGGTGCGAGTTCTTCGGCATCTTCATCTTGGTGTCGGGAAAGCCGAAGCAGAAAGTGTCGGTGTTCAGCACGGGCTTGGCGCCCAGGCCCACACCCAGGATATCCCGTATAACGCCGCCCACTCCGGTTTCGGCGCCGCCATAGGGCTCCACGGCGCAGGGGTGGTTATGCGTTTCGGCCTTGAAAGCCAGGCCCCATTTGCCTTTATTCCCGAACTCCACTATGCCGGCGTTGTCCGTGAACACGGATAAACACCATTTTTTATTAAGCGTGCGGGTGGCTTTAACTATGGTTTCTTTGAAAAGGTTCTTGTACTTCTTTGTTTTGCCGCCGGCCTTGAAGCTGACGGGGCCGGAGAAGGTCTTGTGCTTGCAGTGCTCCGACCAGGTCTGGGCCAGGGTCTCCAGCTCGCCGCGCTCGGGCTCGCGGCCGGCTTTTTTGAAATAGCGCTGCGCCTCGGCCAGCTCAAGGGCGTTGAGCGACCAGCCGCAGGCGCTGTCCAGCCCGGCCAGTTGTTTCGCGTTCAGGGTCGTGAAATTAGACATCGGGTCGGTCATAGTTTTTCTATCCTGCAGATGTTCACTATTTCGTTCACCAGCGTTTTCCCCACAGCGTGGCGAAGTTTTAGTTCCGAGCCGCAGGCCACATAATAGGCGTGGCCGAACCGGACGGCGCGCGCCGTTTTGCCGGAGAACTCCTCCACGGCTTCCTTCACGGTCTCGCCCACGGGGTCGGTGGCCGACTCTTTAAGCCACACTTCCGCCCGGTAAGCGCCTTTCAGGCCGTGAGGCCTGCCGGACAAAGAGAATTTCTCGGTGATCTTGTCCACCAGGAGCTCCGAGGCTATGCTCCTGAACTCTTTGGCGGTAAAATCACCATCCACTTTATAAAGCCGGCTAAGCCTGGCGGCTTCTACGGCGAGTCCGGCGTGGCCCAGACGCCTGCTGAGGGCCGCTTCTTCGCTGGCTGAATATTTTTCTTTGGTCCAGATCTCAATTATCACCGGTTATTTTCTCCATGGCTTCCATATACTTGGCCACGGTGCCCTTTATCACTTCTTCGGGTAGCCGGGGCGGGGGGGATATCTTGTCCCAGCCGCTCTGCGTTTCCAGCCAGTCGCGCACGTACTGCTTGTCGTAGCTGGCGGGGCTGGTGCCTACCTTGTAAAGCTGCTTGTCCCAGAAGCGGGAGGAATCGGGCGTCAGCGCCTCGTCTATGAGGATGATCTCTCCGCCCAGCACGCCGAACTCGAACTTGGTATCGGCCAGCAGGATGCCGCGCCGCTCCAGGTAAGCGGCGGCGAATTTATACAGCGCCAGGCTTTTTTCTTTTATTTCTTCGGCCTGCCCGGGTTTCAGCTCGGCGGCCATTTCCTCGAAAGTCACGTTCTCGTCGTGGCCCTGGTCGGCCTTGCTGGTGGGGGTGAACAGCGGCTCGGGCAGTTTCTGCGCCTCTTTAAGGCCGGGCGGCAGTTTCAGGCCGCAAACGCTGCCCAGTTTTTGGTATTCCTTCCAGCCCGAGCCGGTAATATAGCCGCGGACGATGCATTCGAAGTCCACGCGTTTCGTTCTGTGGACCAGCATGGTGCGGCCGGCGTAGGCGCTGTCGGGGCCGGGGAGATCGATGAATTTTCTTATTTCTGCGGGGTCGGTGGAAACTATGTGGTTCTTGATGATGCCGGAGGTTTTTTTGAACCAGAAGGCGCTGATGCTGTTGAGCATTTCGCCTTTTCGGGGGATAGTTGTAGGTAGTACGAAATCGAAAGCAGATAATCTGTCCGAGGAAACTATAAGGAGATACTTCTCGCCCGCGTCGTAAAGATCCCGCACCTTGCCCTTGTGTATCAATTTCAGCTCAGCCATGCGCGCTCCTTTGACTTCGCCTGTGTTTTACCGGAGGGTTCTGGTTTCGCAGCTTACGCTTTCTTGTCCTCCAGGTATTTTTTATAGCCGACCCTGCTTAGTTTAGAATCTCACGCCCACGGTGGCCACCGGGATGCCGCCGGGCATCTGTACTATGGACAAAAGCGCGTCGAGCCCGCTCAGCGGGCTGGCGTTGATGGGCACGCCTATTACCGGCAGCGTGGTTACCGCGGCCAGTACGCCGGGCAGATGGGCGGCGCCGCCGGCCCCGGCTATGAACACCTTGCAGCCTTTTTTCTCGGCGGCGGCGGCGTAGGCCAGCGCCGCGTCGGGCGTGCGGTGCGCGGAAAGTATTTTTATTTCGAAAGGGATGGAGAAGGATTCCAGTACGGCGGCGGCGGCGGACATTACCTTCAGGTCGGAATCGCTTCCCATGATGATGGCCGCGCTGAACATACGCACCTCCTGGAATCCGTGTAATGCCGGGTTTGTTCTTAGACTATGATAACAATCCTGCGCGGCGCTCGTCAAAGTTCCCGGCGGTAGAGGGTTTTCGGGGCCGCGCCGGGACCGGCCCGGCAAAGCTCAGTTCTTTATCACCTTTTCAAGGATCCTGGCCACTATGTCCCTGGCGGCGCAGGGCGTGGCGGCGGAGAACGCTTCCGCCTGGCGCCCGCCGGCGCGCGGGGCCGCTTGCGCTGCGTCTATGCCACGGTTCCTGAGCTCGAGCCGGCGTTTTACCAGCGCCTGCAGCTGCACGCCGTCTTCGGCCAGCTCCGCCAGGCGGTTCTTGATCAGGAACGCAGAGTTGAATTCTTCCTGCCCTGGCAGCGGCGAGAAAATTATCAGCGGTTTGCCCACGGCCAGCGTTTCCGCCACGGTAACCCCGCCGGGCTTGGCCACCACCAGGTCGGAGGCGGCGTAATGCGCGCTGGGCGCGTCGGTGTAGGCTATTATCTTGAGATTTTTTTTGCACGCGTACTGCCGCGTCAGCCGCCGCGCCAGGGCTTTGTTATCGCCGCACAGCGCCATTACCTGGAGCTTTCCCAGGAACGGCGCCAGCGCGTCGATGGCCGGGAATATTTCCCCCATGCCGCGGCTGCCGCCGGTTATAAGCACGGTGAACAGGTGGGGGGAAAGCCCGAGGGCTTTTCTTTCGGCCAGCGTATCGCGCGGCGTAAGGAACTCCTTGCGCACCGGGATGCCGGTCACGAAGATCCGTGCCGGGTCGGCCCCGTTCCTGACCAGGTTCTGGGCCGAGTGCTTCGACGGCACGAAATAGCTCTCCACGTTCTCTGAGGGCCAGTAGGAATGGGCGCGGAAATCGGTAAGCACGGCGAACAGCGGCGTGGTCCTGGAGGCCGGGCAGTGCGCCATCAGCATTGCTGCAAGGGCCTGTGTTGAAATTACCGCTTTTATGTCTTTTGCCGCCAGCAAGGCCGAAAGCTCCCTGGAATAATAAGAGAGCACGGTTTTTTTCAGCGCGCCGGCGGCGAAGGCCACGAAATCGTTGTCGTAGACGTAATCCCACAGGAACGGAGTTTTTTTCAGGACCCCCAGGTAGGTTTTAGCCACGAAGGGCCCGAGGTTGGGATAGACCTCCGAAAGATTTATGAACACCGGCTCGATTATGGCGGTGGGGAAAAAATCCGCCAAAGCCCTGGCCGCGCTGTAATGGCCGGACGGCGCGCAGCCGTAGATCAGGCCTATCTTTACGGGATACCTGGCGGGCGCGCTGTCCATCAGGGCCGCTCGCCCACTATCTCGTGTATCGCCGTCAGGCTGGTATGCGCGGTGCGGTGCCAGCGCCGGCGCCGCTTCAGCTGCAGGGCGCCGATGTAAATGGGGATCACCAGGACGATGCTCATAAGTATCATCACCAGGTAATAAACGGCGTACGTGAGCGAGGTGCCGTCTATGAGCAGCGCGGCCGTGGGGTACAGCCCCAGCGGCAGCCAGTTGAGCAGTTTGATGGTGAGCCGCGCGCCATGGGGATGGTTGAAGATCCAGACCAGCAAATTGAAATGCCCCTGGTTGGCGAACAGCAGCGCGGTCATGCAGGCCGCCAGCATGAACCGGTAGGTCTGGGTAAGGCGCAGCGCCGTCTCGAACGCGCGGTAGTCCAGCTTGCGCGCGGCCCGCAGCCACAGACCGGCCGTGTGCCGGCGCGCCGTTTCCAGCGCGCCCACCGCCCAGCGCACGGAGCGGTGGAAATGCTCGCGGAGGTCGGCGGGGACTTCGTCGTAAACTATGGCGTCGGGCGCGAAATAGACCCGCACGCCCGCGCGCACCAACCGCATCTGCATCTCTATGTCCTCGGTCAGGCAGTCGCCGTCCCAGGGGAATTTCCGCATCAGTTCGGGCGTGAAGCACATGCCTTTGCCGTGCAGCGTGGCGGAAAAGCCGAAGAAATGTTTCGGGTACTGGTAAAAATTATTGAAGATGACCTGGCTGACGAACAGGGTCCTGGTCAGCCAGTTGTGGTGCGGGTTCTTGGGTATCTCGTTGCCCTGGATGGCGGTCTCGCCGCGGTTGAGATGGGCGCTCATGCCCGTTAAAAAATCCGGGTGGGCCAGGGAGTCGGCGTCGAAGTAACACAGCGCGTCGTAGCGGCCCAGGGCCAGTATCTCATTGGTGGCGCGGCAGATGGCGTAGCCTTTGCCGGCGGGAAGGTCGCCGCCGTATTCTATAACCCTGGCCCCCGCCGCGCGGGCGATGCCCGCCGTGTTGTCGGTGCAGTGGTCGGCCACCATGTAAATATCGAACAGCTCCGCCGGGTAGCTCATCTTTCTCAGGCTTTCCAGCACCAGCCCGATCACGTTCTCCTCGTTATAGGCGGGGACGAGCACGGCGAAGCGCCTGAGCGGGGCGGGGTCGCTTTTCCGCGCCGATCTTTTAAAAAACCCGCGCAGGCTCAGGACGAGATAAAAGAACCAGGTGCCGAGCAGGAAAAACTCCAGCGCGTTGGCCGCCAGGGTTACGGGAAGGTTCCAGGGAAAGGGTATATGCATTTATGCCTGCGCCGCTGCCTTTTTTAATTCTAGCAAAAATAGCCTTTGCCGATTTGGCCGCCCGGCCTCAGGGGAAAGCCGCGCTTTTTAGTATTATATTGATGGCCCGCTGACGGGCCGGAGGCGACTTGAGTTCAAAGAAAAAAAATACGGCGCAGCAGCCGGCCGCGGCGGACGAGGGCGGCTGGCGCGGCCGGAACACGTACGCGCTGGCGGGCGTGCTGCTGCTGGCGTTCCTGGTCCGGTTCATCTACCTGCGCCAGGTCCTCGCCTCCCCGTTCTTCGCCGCGCTGCAGATAGACGCGCGCGTTTATGACGCGTGGGGGCAGCGCATCGCGGCGGGCGACTGGCTGGGGAAGGGTATTTTCGGCCAGGCGCCGCTGTACCCGTATTTCCTTGGGCTTGTTTATTCCGTGTTCGGGCGCGACCTCTGGCTGCTGCACCTCATACAGATGGCGCTGGGCGCGGCGTCCTGCGGCCTGCTGTACCTGGCCGGCCGCCGCTTTTTGTCGCATGGCGCCGGGCTGGCCGCGGGGATCCTGCTGGCGCTTTATCCGCCGGCAATATTTTTCGACGGGCTGATACAGAAAGCGGTGCTGGACACCTTTCTTACCGCGCTGCTGCTGTTCATGCTGGCCCGCGCGCAGGACGCGCGCCGGCTGCCGGGCTGGTTCGCCGCGGGCGCGGCGCTGGGCGTGCTGGCCCTGACGCGCGAGAACATGGTGCTGCTGTACGTGCGGCCGCTGCCCGCAGGCACGTGTAGATGCACGCTCACTGCATGCGAGCGATGCGCTAGCGTCGGGGCATGTCACGCTGGCTGGTCGCAAGTGCCGTTCTCTTCACCGCG
>JAPLKJ010000039.1 GCA_026388125.1 Elusimicrobiota bacterium | reverse complement strand
GGCGAGTTCAAAGTGGAATGAACGACGTACTTGAACAACTTCAGGAGCTGAACTATGGACTCAGAGATCTCTAAACTCAACCAGAAGATAGGACAGGACTCGCTGTTCATACAGGACCTGCGCAGGGAGATGGCCAAGGTGGTGGTGGGCCAGGAAGACCTGATCAACGGCCTGCTGGTGGGGCTGATAGCCGGCGGCAACGTGCTGGTGGAAGGCGTGCCGGGCCTGGCGAAGACCCTCACCATCAAAACGCTGGCCCAGGTGATAGCGGCGTCGTTCCAGCGCATACAGTTCACGCCCGACCTGCTGCCGGCCGATATCATCGGCACTCTGATCTTCAACCCGCGCGAAAGCACCTTCTCCGTGCGCAAAGGCCCCATTTTCGCCAACCTGATCCTCGCCGACGAAATAAACCGCGCCCCGGCCAAGGTGCAGAGCGCGCTGCTGGAGGCCATGCAGGAGCACCAGGTGACCATTTCGGATTCCACCTTCAAGCTGCCCGACCTGTTCATGGTGCTGGCCACCGAGAACCCGATAGAGCAGGAAGGCACCTATCCGCTGCCCGAAGCCCAGGTCGACCGCTTCATGCTGAAGCTCAACGTCACCTACCCGTCCAAGACCGAGGAGGGGCGCATACTGGAACTGATGGCCAGGCAGGTCATGCCGGCTGCCGGGAAGATAATAAGCGTAGAGCAGCTGCTCAAGGCCCGCCAGACCGCCGACCAGATCTATGTCGACGAGAAAATAAAGAATTACGTGCTGGACCTGGTGATCGCCACGCGCGAGCCGGAGAAGCAGGGGCTTGAGAAGATAAAGCCGTGGATACTTTACGGCGCCAGCCCCCGCGCCACCATTTTCATGATCCAGGCGGCCAAGGCCTACGCGTTCATCAACGGGCGCGGCTACGTAACCCCGGAGGACATCAAGGCGGTGGGCTTCGACGTGATGCGCCACCGCGTGCTGCTCACCTACGAGGCCGAAGCCGAGAACATCACTTCGGAAGACATCCTTAAGAACATCTTCGAGGCCGTAGAGGTACCGTAAAGAACAGTCAAGAGCCGGGAGTCGAGAGT
This sequence comes from Elusimicrobiota bacterium, assembly GCA_026388125.1. Lineage (GTDB taxonomy): Bacteria > Elusimicrobiota > Elusimicrobia > Elusimicrobiales > UBA9959 > UBA9959. Next base: position 21,106 of record JAPLKJ010000039.1, on the reverse strand, counting down.
CGCAGAATTCTGACCCCTGACCCCTGACCCCTGACCCTCGATTCTTGATTATTGATTCCCTTATGAACACCGCGGAAATATTAAAAAAAGTCCGCCAGATAGAGATAAAGACCGGCCGCCTGGTCAGCGAAACCTTCGCCGGCCAGTACCAGAGCGTCTTCAAAGGCCGCGGCGTGGAGTTCGCCGACGTGCGCGAGTACGTGCCCGGCGACGACATACGCTCCATAGACTGGAACGTGACCGCCCGCTGTTCGAAACCTTTCGTGAAGAATTTCGTGGAAGAGCGCGAGCTCACGCTGATGATACTCTGCGACGTCTCGGCCTCCCACGCGTTCGGCTCCGGCGACAAGCCCAAGAGCGAGGCCGCCGCGGAGCTGGCCGCCATGTTCGCCTTCTCCGCGCTGAAGAATTCGGACAAGACCGGCCTGCTGCTGTTCACCGACAAGCCCGAGCTTTACATCCCGCCGCGCAAGGGCAGGAACCACAGCCTGCGCATCATCCGGGAACTGCTGGCCTATAAGCCGGTCGGCCGCGGCACCGACGTGGCCATGGCGCTGCGGACGGCCAACCAGCTGATGAAGCGCAGGGGGATAGTGATCCTGATCTCGGATTTCAACGCCCCGGATTTCTCGCGCGAGGCGCGGCTCACCGAGCGCCGGCACGACCTCATCCCGGTGATCATAACCGACCGCTTCGAGAGGGCACTGCCCGACGCGCGGGCCCTGCTGGTGGCGGAGCCGCTGGAAGGCGGCCCTTTGTTCACCGCCGACCTCGCTAACCCCGCTTTCAGGAAAACCTACGAGGCCGCCGCTGCCTCCCGGCGCGCGGAGCTGGAAAGGGTCCTGAAATCGGCGGGCTCGGAGTGGATAGACATCGACCCCGCCCTGCCGGTCTACAACCCGGTGATAAAATTCTTCACCCAGCGGCGCAAGAAGTTCAGGCGCGTATGAAGCGGACCCTGCTGACCATGTTCGCCCTCACCCTGCTGTCCTGCGCGGCCTACGCGCAGGGCTCGGTAACTTTCAAGCTGACCCCGCCCGGGGGCAAACTTAAGCTGGCCGAGGTCTTCACAGTAAAGGCCGAAGCCGCCCTGCCGCCCGGTTATTCGCTCAGGCCGGACACCGCCTCGGCGGACAGCGGGAGCTTCGAGCTGCTCGCGTTCACCAGGACCGGCGGCGGCGAAGAGGGGGGACAAAAAAAAGAGGTTTTCGAGATCAAGGCGCAGGCCTTCGCGCTGGGCGTAAGCACCTTCCCCGCCATAACCTGGAACCTCGTAGGGGGAGGCAGCGCTGAGCAGGTGACCAGCCCGGCTTTCCAGCTGGAGATACTGCCGCTGTTCGAGACCAAGCCCGGAGAGGGCATCCGGGATATTTACCCGCCGGTGAGCTTTATCCCGTGGTACTGGCTGGCGCTGGGCGCGGCGGCGGCCGCCGCCGCGGCGCGCTGGCTGTACCGCAGGTTCAGGCCGCTGGACGCCGCCGCCATCGCGGCGGCCGCCTGGAAGGATTCCCGCACCGCTTACCAGCGCGCCCGCGACCGCCTGGACAGGCTGGCCGCCGGCCCGCTGGCCGGCTCCGGCAGGCTCAAGGAATTTTACATAGGGCTCACGGCCATACTGCGCCTTTACCTGAAGGAAGAATTTTCCATAGACGCCTCGCTGATGACCACCGCCGACCTGGCGCGCGAACTGAAGCGCACCGGCGCCGACCTTAAGACGAATCTCAGGACCAGGGAACTGCTGAAGAAAGCCGACCTGGTCAAGTTCGCGAAACTGCGCCCGGAGGACGCCGCCGCGGATACCGAAGACCTGAAATACCTGCTTACGGAATTCACGCGGGCCGCCGAAAAAGCCAGGGAGCCGCAGGCTTACGCGCCCGCCGCGGGCGCCGTGACAGGCGCCGGGGCGGTGAAGAAATGATAGTTTTAAAAAGCCCCTGGGCGCTGCTGCTGCTGCTGCCGCTGGGCATAATGGCGGCGCTGGCCGCCACGCAGGCCGGGCGCCGCCTGCGCTCGGCCGGGGTGCCCGCGCCCATGCCCGTTCAGCCGGGCCTGCGCTCGCGCCTCTTCCGCGTGATCCCGTTCTGGGCGCGCGTGCTAGCGATAGGCCTGCTCATACTTGCGCTCACCCGGCCGCAGAAAGCCAGCCGCGGCGAAGTGCCGCCCACCGAAGGCATCGACATCATGCTGGCGCTGGACACCTCCTACAGCATGGCGGCCATGGATTTCTCGCCGTACAACCGCATGGACGCCGCCAAGATGGCCGCCGGCGATTTCGTGAAGAAGAGGCAGAACGACAGGATAGGCGTCACCGTTTTCGGCGGCGCGGCCCTGCTCACCTGCCCGCTGACGCTCGACTACCAGTCGGTGCTGGAGCTTATAGATTCCGCCGAGCTCAACATGACGGGCGCCGACGGCACCGCGATAGGCGACGCCATCGTGACCGCGGTGAACCACCTGAAGGACAGCAAGGCGAAAAGCAAGGTGATCATCCTCCTTACCGACGGCCGCTCCAATACCGGCCTGATCACCGACCTGCCGCTGGCGGCCAGGACCGCCCAGGCCCACGATATAAAGATCTACACCATCGGCACGGCCGGCAAGGGCCGCGCGCAGATCCCCACCGGCAACCCGCTGCAGCCGGTGCTCTACATAGACGAGGACCTCGACGAGCCCACGCTGCGCGAGATAGCCGCCATCACCGGGGGCGAGTTCTACCGCGCGAAGAACTACGAGGAGCTGGCGGGCATCTACTCGAAGATAGACTCGCTGGAAAAGACCACTTTCGAGGCGAAGGTCTTTACGTCGTACCGCGACCTTTACGAGTACCTGCTGGTCCCGGCGCTGCTGCTGCTGGCGGGGCTGTTCGTGCTGGAGCGGACGTATTTCAGGACGATACCTTAGCATGGAACTATTCAGATATCCCCTGGCACTGGCCGGACTGGCCGCCGCGTTCGCGGCGCTGGTCTTTTTCCGCTTCAAAGCGGAGGAAAAGCGCCGCGCCCTGGCCCGCCTGGTGCTGGGCCCCGGCGCGGACGCGCTGGACCTGGCGCCCGGCGCCCGGCGCCGCGGCCTGCGCGAATTCTTCATGCTGGCCGCGCTGGGGCTGGGATTCGCCGCCGCCGCCGGCCCGCAGTGGGGGGTGGAGCTGGAGCCCGTCAGCGACCTGAAGGGCAACGTGCTGATAGCGGTGGACACCTCGCTGTCCATGGCCGCGCGCGACCTGAAGCCCAGCAGGCTGGAGAACGCGCGCCTGCTGCTGGGCGCCGTCGCCGAACAGTTCGCCGATTACCGCATAGGCGTGGTGGCCTTCGCCGGGCAGGCGTACGTCCAATGCCCGCTGACCACCGACCAGGAAGCCATAACCTATTTCGCCACGGCGCTGCACCCCGGCATGCTGCCCGCCCAGGGCACGGACCTCGCGGCCGCCATCCGCACCAGCCTCGGGATGCTCGCGCGCTACGGCGGGCAGAAAGTGCTGGTGCTGATCACGGACGGCGAGAACCATTCACAGGACCTGCCCGCGGCGCTGGACGCGGCGGTGGCGCAGAACCTGAAGATCTTCACCGTGGGCATAGGCACCCCGGACGGGGAGCTTATCCCCATGAACGACTCCCTCGGCAACACGATGGAGTACAAGAAGGACGGCGCCGGCAAGACCGTGGTGAGCCGGCTCGACGAAACCGCGCTGATGAAGATAGCCGGCCGCACCGGGGCGGCCTACCTGCGCTACACCGGGCCCGACGAAGCCGCGGGCGAGATACGCAAGGCCATAGACAGCCTGGATATGGAAAAGACCAAAGGCCGCGGGCGCGCCAATATAAAGAACCGCTACCAGTGGCCGCTGGCTATGGCGCTCCTTCTGCTTTTGATAGAATTAACGCTGATGGAAAAAGGCTGGAGCTTCTCGCTGAAAATGCCGGGCTTCCTGCGCAGGAAGCTTTTTCCGGGCGCCGCCGCCCTGGCGCTGGCGTTCGCCTGCCTGCCCGCGCTCCACGCCGCGCAGCCGGCCGCGCTGGCCAGGAAGGGGAACTCGGCCTACTCCAAGGAGGACTGGCCCAAAGCTTTCGAATATTATTCGCAGGCCGCGCAGAAAGCCCCGGAGGACAAGCGCTTCGCGTTCAACCTGGGAACGGCGTATTACCGCATGGAGGATTACGCCAAGGCCGCGGAAGCTTTCGACGCCGGCGCCGCCGGCCCCAAGCTGGCCGCCCGGGCCCGCTATAACCAGGCCAACGCGCTGTTCAAGAGCAGCGACCTGCCCGGCGCCATCAGCGGCTACCGCGGCGCGCTGCGGCTGGACCCCTCCGACGAGAACGCCAAGTTCAACCTGCAGAAGGCCCTGGAGCAGCAGAAGGAGAACAAGAATACCTGCAAGAACCCCAAGGACGACAAGAAGGACAAGGACCAGGACAAGAAGAAGGACGGGCAGGACAAGAAGGACAATAAAGGCGGGGGCGACGGCGACAAGGACAAGAACAAGTCCGACGCGCAGAAGGAGGCTGAAAAGCGCAAGGCCGAAGCGAAGGAAAAGAGCCGCCAGATACTTGAGATGATGAAGGAAAAAGAAAAAGAGGCCGCGCGCGGCAACGAAGCCGCCCTGCGCGCCCTGCAGAAAGGCAAGCCGCCGCCCCCGATAAACACGGAGGACTGGTGACGCGCTTTTTCAGCCCGGTCCTGCCGCTCGCGCTGGCGCTGGCCCTGCTGCCGCTGCGGGCCGCAGCCACGCTCTCCATCACGGCCGAGACCGACCGCACCTCCGTGGAGATAAACGGGAACCTTTACCTGACGCTGCAGGTGGCGGGGGATTCGGCCACCGTGCCCGAGCCCAAGATCCCGAACATGCAGAATTTCAACATCTACTCGTCGGGGCGCAGCCAGAGCATCTCCATCATCAACGGCAAGATCACCACCTCGGTCTCGTTCACCTACATCCTCACCCCGCGTTTTCTCGGCGTGCAGAAGATCCCGTCCATCTCCATCTCCAACGGCAAGGAACTGGCCGCCACCCCGGAGATAGAGATCAACGTCACCAAGGCCGCCCCGGCGGCCAGGGCGGCCGGGCCGCGGCACGCGCAGCAGGGGCGCTCCGCCCGTCAGGCCTCCGCCGGCGCGCGCACCGACGGGCAGATCTTCCTTAAAGCCGAAACGGACAGGAAAGCGGCCTACCCGGGCGAGCAGATAAACCTGAGCGTGAAGTTCTACACCTCCGTGCCGCTCACCTCCAACCCGCAGTACATGCAGCCGGTGCTGAAGAACCTGATCCCGGAGGACCTGCCCCCCGTACGCTCCGGCGAAACGGACATCGGCGGGGAGCGGTTCTCCTTCAGCGAAATAAAAACGGCCCTGTTCGCCCTTACGCCGGGTCCGGCCGAGATCAAGGCCGCCTCGGTGGTGGTGCAGATCCCCTCCAACGAAGCGCTGGACCCGTTCGACCCCAACTTTTTCCAGAAGTTCATGTCTATGAGCACCGCGCAGGGCCAGAGCAAGGAATTTTCCAGCGACGCCATCGCGCTCGAGATAAAGCCGCTGCCCGCCGGCGCCCCGGACGGGTTCTCGGGCGCCGTGGGCAATTATACCGTGGCCGCCGCCGCCGATAGGCCTGAGGCCAAAGCGGGCGAAGCCGTTAACTTCTCCATAACCGTGGCAGGCTCCGGCAACCTGAAGGCCGTCACCGCCCCCAGGCTGCCCGAGCTGCAGGATTTCAAGGTGTTCGACACCATGAGCTCCCTCGACATTAAGAAGGACGGCGACGTGATCGGGGGCAAAAAAACCTTCACCTACATCCTCGTGCCGCGCGCGGCCGGCAGAAAGACCGTGCCGCCCGTCAGCTTCGTTTTCTTCGAGCCGCGCTCCGGCCAGTACCGGCAGCTGCAGAGCTCCCCGGTCACCATCAGCGTGCAGAAAGGGGACCAGGAAGCGAAGAGCGTCTACTTCAACGGCCAGGCCGCCGCCTCCCCGAAGGTGACCGCCTCCGACATCCGTTACGTGAGCGACAAGCCCCGCGCCGGCTTCCTGGCCGACTCTGCCGACGGCATAGCCGCCCTGCCGCTGTGGCTGCACGCTTTCCCCGCCGTGCTGATGCTGGCCACTTTCTGGCTGTCCCGCTTCAACCGCTTTAAATCAGCCAACCCGCTGCTGTTCAGGTTCCGCCGCGCCAAAAGCCTGGCGGAGGGCGCCATAGACAGGACCGACACCCTGATAAAGGCCGGCAAGACCGTAGAGGCGGTGTCGCTGCTGTACGACTCCTTCATGGCCTACCTCTCCGATAAATGCGGCGTAAAAGTGAGCGCCCTCACCATCCGCAAGGCCTCCGAGCTGATAAAGGCCCGCTTCCCCGGCGCCAGCGAGCGCGCGCTGGAGGAGATCCGCGAGCTCTGGACCGCGCTGGAGCTGCGCCACTTCGCGCCGTCGGCCGCCGAGCCCGAGGGCGCCGGCGACCTTCTGAAGAAATATTCCCTGCTGATCGCGCTGCTGGAAAAAGAACTCAGGGGGCCGCGCCGATGAAAAAACTCCTGCTGCTGCTGCTCCTGCTCCCCGTGCCCTGGGCCGCCGCTTTCGACCGCGGCGAACTGGCCGAGCTCAACGACCTCTACAAGAGCGACCGCTTCGAGGACGCGCTGGAGGGCTACGCCAGGATCACCGCGGCCGAGCCGGCCAACCCCTGGGGCTGGTACAACGCCGGTAACGCCCTGTTCCGCCTTAACCGCATGGGCCCTGCCGTCTTCAGCTACGCCAAAGCTTTCCGCCTGGACCCCCGCAACCCCAACATCCGCTTCAACCTGGAGTTCGCGCTGCGCCAGACAGGGCAGACGCTGGTGCCGGAAGGCCTGCCGCGCGCGCTGCATTACGTGTACTACCTGCTGTCCGACATAGAGATAAAGGCCCTGGCCATCTGCCTGTTCTGGCTGGCGTGCCTGGCCGGCGCCGCCGGCTTCCTGCTCGACGGCGCGCCCTCCGGGGCGGCCGCGGCCCGGGCGGCGGTGCTGATAGGCGCGCTGTCGCTGGGCTCCTTCGCCTGGCTGGGCGCCAGGCAGAACTCGCCTTTCGCCTCCGGGGGCGTGGTGACAAAGGCCGGCGGCACCAGGCTGCTCAGCGGCCCCGGCAATAATTTCAAGGCCTGCGCCTCGGCCCCGGAGGGCCTGCTGGTTAAGGTGCTGGATTCCGCCGACGAAGAATACTACGAAATCGGGCTGCCCAAGGAAGGCGTGAAAGGCTGGGCGCTCAAGACCGAAGTGGAGAAAATATGAAAATTGCTCTCGCCAGCGACCACGCGGGCTTCCATCTTAAGGCGGCGCTGCTGGCCCATCTTAAAACCCTGGGCTATGAAACCGCCGACCTGGGAACCGACTCCCCGGACCGCCCGGTGGATTACCCGGACTTCGCGGCCAAGGCCGCCGCAGCGGTGCTTTCCGGCGCCGCCCAGCGCGCCATCGTAGTGTGCGGCTCGGGCGTGGGCGCCTGCGTAGCGGCCAACAAGATACGCGGCATCCGCGCCGGACTCTGCCACGACACCTACTCCGCCCACCAGGGCGTGGAGCACGACGATATAAACATACTCTGCCTCGGGGCGCGTATCATCGGCCCGGCGCTGGCCTTCGAGCTGGCCGGGGCTTTCGCGGCGGCCAGGTTTTCGGGGGAGGAGCGCCATCAGAAGCGCCTGGACAAAATAGAGAAGCTGGAAAAGGGGGAATAATGAGCATTCCGAACGTGCCCGCCGCGGCGGCGGCACCGGCGCGGGCGGGGCTTTGCGCCGGTCCGGCGGAAAAACTTTCCGGGCTGGACTTCGCCGCGCGCCTTTGGAAGAAGGACGCCGGGCTCTGGAAAACGGACCCGGCCGCAAAAAAACAGATCTCCGGCGCGCTGGGCTGGCTGGACCTCCCGGCGAAAATGCTGGCCGAAGCGGCGGAGATCACCGCCTTCGCCGAAAGCGTGCGGGCCGACGGCTTCACCCACGCCGTGCTGCTGGGCATGGGCGGCTCGAGCCTGGCCCCCGAAGTGCTGCGGAGCGTCTTCCAGAACCCCAAATACCCGCGCCTGCACGTGCTGGACACCACCGACCCCGCCTGGATAGGCGCGGTGAACTCCCTGCTGGACCTGAAGCGCACCCTGTTCATTTTCGCCAGCAAATCGGGCGGCACCATCGAGCCCTCCAGCCAGTTCAAATACTTCTGGGGGCTGCTCAAGAAAGCCGGCGTAAAAAGGCCGGGCGAGAATTTTATAGCCATAACCGACGCGGGCACGGGCCTGGAAAAACTGGCCAGGGAAAAGAATTTCCTGAGGACCTTCCTGAACCCGTCCGACGTGGGCGGCCGCTTCTCGGCGCTGTCCTATTTCGGCCTGGTGCCGGCGGCCCTGTGCGGCGCGGACGTGCGCAAACTCCTGGAGAGCGCGGCGAAAATGGCCGAGCGCTGCAGGGCGCCGCGCATAGAGGACAACCCCGGCGCGCTGCTGGGCGCCCTGATAGCCGCCCAGGCGGCCGCCGGCCGCGACAAGCTTACGCTGGTGATGCCGGAGAAGTTCAGGGACCTCGGCCTCTGGGTGGAGCAGCTGGTGGCCGAAAGCACCGGCAAGGAGGGGAAAGGCGTGGTCCCGGTCTGTCAGGAGCCGCTGATGGACCCCGACAAATACCAGGCGGACCGTTTCTTCGTGCGCACTGCCCTCGGGCCCGACGCTGCCTGCGACGCCGGGCTTTCCCGGCTGTCGGCCGCCGGCCACCCGGTCTACACCATAACGGCCGCCGACGCCTGCGATCTGGGCGCGGAATTCTTCCGCTGGGAAGTGGCCACCGCCGCGGCGGGCGCGGCGCTGGGGATAAACCCCTTCGACCAGCCCGACGTGCAGGCCGCCAAAGCCCTGACGCTGGAAGCGCTCAAGCAGTACCGCGCCGGAGGCAGGGCGAAGGGCCCCAGGCCGGATTTCTCCACGAACAGGGTGGCGGTCTTCGCCTCGAAGGCCCTGAAAACGGGCGGCGCGGAGATCAAGAGCTACGACGACGTTTTCTGGACCGTCTTCTCCGGGCTGAAGGAAAAGGAATATATAGGCCTGCTGGCCTACCTGCCCAACGCGCCGCTGGTTGAAGAGGGCCTGAAAAAACTGCGCGCCGCGCTTACGGTCTATACCTCCTCGGCCTGCACGCTGGCCTACGGCCCGCGCTACCTGCATTCCTCGGGCCAATTGCATAAGGGCGGGCCCGATAACGCCCTCTTCCTTATCTTGACCAGCCAGGCCGAAAAAGATATACTGATACCAGGGGAAAAATATACCTTCTGGCAGCTGGAAACGGCGCAAGCGTCGGGCGATTTCGAAGCCCTGGACGCCAAGAACAGGCGCATTTTAAGGCTGCACCTTAAACACCCCTTGGACAGGTCCCTGGCTTATTTAAGCGAGAGGATAGCGAAGGTAGGCCGCCCCGGCGGGGAACCGCAGGCGGAGGCCAAAACAGCGGAGGAGAGAGAAATGCCTAAAATAGCGGTTAAAAAGACCACCACCACCAGCAAGACGGCGAAGACCAAGCTCACCACTACCGAAGAGTACGTGGTCGTAGACCATCCCAGGAACCTGGAGAACGTAACCACCGGCACCACTTACGCGGTGCGCATCGGCACCAGCTGCTGCACGGGAGTGGATATCTCCATCAACGACCAGCCCTGGCAGCCCTGCCGCCACGCGGTAGGCTACTGGTGGTTCGACTGGACGAATTTCCCGGCGGGGACGCACCAGCTCGTGGCGCGCATGCACAAGCCCAACGGCGAATATCTTATTTCGAAGCGCCGCCGCTGCAAAGCGGCCTGACGCGGCCTGACTTAGAAGCCCCCGTCCGCGCCCCCGCCTGAAAGCGGGGGGGGCCGGCGGGGACAAGCCGTCTTTCGTGGAGTTTTGTCCAGCTCCCGCTTAGGGCGGCTTTTTCCTTGTCCGTTCAATGAACCTATGCAAAAAAACAAAACGCTGCGCCGCCCAAGGACGAAGATACTCGCCACGCTGGGCCCGGCCAGCTCCACGCAGGCCGTGCTGCGCCGGATGTACGACGCCGGGCTGGACGCCGTGCGCCTGAACTTTTCCCACGGCACTACGGAGGAAGCCGCCGCCCGCGTGGAACTGGTGCGCAGCCTTAACCGCAAGCTGCGCCGCCATGTAACGCTGCTGCAGGACCTTAAAGGCAACCGCATACGCATAGGCCGCCTTAAAGCCCCGCTGGAGCTGAAAAGAAAGCAGGCGGTGCTGCTGACGCAGGCCGCGGCCGGCGCGGGCGGCATCCCTTTCGATTACCTGGGCTCGCTGAAGGTAATAAAGAAAGGGCACATGGTCTACATAGACGACGGCAATATCGCTCTCGAGGTGAAGGCGGTCGGGCGCGACTCCCTTAAATGCGAAGTGGCGGCGGGGGGGCTGCTCAAGGAGCGCAAAGGCGTGAACATACCGCTGGCCAGCCTGGATTTCCCGCTGCTTTCCGCCGAAGACCGCGCCGACATAGAGACCGGCGTAAGCCTGCGCTGCGACTTCATTGCGCAGTCCTTCGTGCGCTCGAAGGCCGAAGTGCTGGCCGTGAGCCGCCTGGTGAAACCGCGCCTGCCGGGCTGCAAAATAATAGCCAAGATAGAGGCGCGCGAAGCCCTCAGGAACCTCGACGAGATCATTGAGGCCGCCGACGGCATAATGGTGGCCCGCGGCGACCTGGGCGTGATGTTCCCGCTGTGGGAAGTGCCCGTGCTGCAGAAGCGCATCATAAAAAAGTGCAACCGGGCCGGCAAGCCGGTGATCACCGCCACGCAGATGCTGGAATCCATGACCGGCAGCCCGGTGCCCACCCGCGCGGAAGTGTCCGACGTGGCCAACGCGGTGCTGGACGGCACCGACTACGTGATGCTCTCGGCCGAGACGGCCGCCGGCAAATACCCGGCCCAGGCCGTGCGCGCCATGAACCAGGTGATCAGATATACCGAGGCCGAAGGCGCGGAATTCGCCAGGCCCCGGGGTTAAAAATGGAACTTGAAGACCTGGGCTGGGACGATTTTTTCCAGCGGCAGCTGGACGCCGCGGCCGCCGGGCGGCAGCTGCCGGCGCGGATAACCGCCGAGTACGGCGGCTGCTACGGCGTGGAGTACGCGCGCGGTACGGCGCTGGCCTCTATCTCGGGCCGGCTGAAACACACCGCCGCCTCCACCGGCGAAATGCCCGTGGTGGGGGACTGGGTGCTGCTGGCGGACAAGAAGAACGCCGACAGGGTGCCCATAATGGCGGTGCTGAAACGCAAGTCCAAACTTTCACGCAAGACGGCGGGGGAAGAAGCGACCGAGCAGCCCATAGCCGCCAATGCGGACACTATTTTCATCGTCCAGGGCCTGGACGGCAACTACAATCCGCGCCGCCTGGAGCGCCTGCTGGTGGCGGTAATGGAAAGCGGGGCCGAACCCGTGGTGATCCTTAACAAGGCGGACCTCTGTGCCGAAGCCGGGCGGCTGGCGGCCGAGACCCGGCTGCAATGCGCGGGGATCACGGTGCTGGTGCTGGACTCGGTCTCGCTGGGCGGCTACGAGAGGCTGGCGCCGTTCCTGGCAAAAGGCCGGACGCTGGCCTTCATCGGCTCTTCCGGCGTGGGGAAATCCACCATCATAAACAACCTGGGCGCGGAGCAGCAGAAGACCGCCGCCGTCCGGGAAGGCGATTCAAAAGGCGTGCACACCACCACCACCCGGCGCCTGCTGCGCCTCGAGGGCGGAGCGCTGCTCATAGACACCCCCGGCATGAAGGAATTCGAAGCCTGGGACGCGCCGACGGGCTTCAGGGAGAACTTCGACGAGATAGAGACCCTGGCCCTGAACTGCCGTTTCACCAACTGCGCCCATGAGACCGAACCGGACTGCGCGGTGCGCGCCGCGCTGGACGCCGGCGCGCTGGACCAGGCCCGCTTCGCCAATTACCTTAAGCTGAAAAAAGAGGCCGGGTACCAGAAGGCCCGCGCCGATACGGCCGCACAGCTCAAGCGCAAAGCCGGCGCCCGCAGGATCTCGCGCGCGGCCAAGAAACTGTTCAAGGACCGCAACTCCGGGGAATAGCCCGCGGCGCCCGCAAAGGGCATATATTATGAGAACAAAATATCTTTTACCGGCTCTTTTAGCCGCGCTCGCGCAGGCCGCCGCGCAGGCCGCGCCGGCGGAACATTCCCTGACGGTACGCATCTTCAAAGGCCAGGCCGAATACACGCAGGTCCTGCAACTGCAGGAGGACCGCCAGTTAAGTTTCGTGGGTCCGGCCGGCGACAAGGAACTGATCTTCCACGGCCTGCTGGCCCGCGCGGAGGACCCGGCCCACTTTTCCCTGCAATACCAGCTGGAACTTTCCGACGGCCGCAACGCCGGCGGCCGCTCCATACAGGCCCTGGGCGAGCTAGCCCTGCGGCCGGGCTCCAATATGACCGTGCTGGAAAGCGGCCCCTGGGCGGTGCGGCTGGCGCTGGACGGGAAAAAGAACGCGAAAAGAACGCCCTGGAACGAAAAAGGGCTGCCCAATTACCGCCTTACCGCCGACGTTTACGCCGGCACCTACAAGCAGAGCTGCCGGCTGACGACCAAAGCGGGCATACAGTCGAACGTGACGGACGGCATGGGCGGCGCCCACAAGACCGGGTTCATCTTCACCGCGTACCTGAAGCCGGGGGATACGGCCGACAGCTTCGACCTGCAGTACCAGATAGAACAAAGCCTGCACAGCCCGGAACGTCCTTTCCAGCTGCAGAACCTGGCCACGCTCGTGCCGGGGAAGAACAGGCATGTGGCCGGCAAGGGCTACCGCATAGACCTGCTGCTGGAAGGCGGCGCCCCGGCGAAACCGGCGCGCGGCGCGGCGGCAAAACCCCGCGGCAAAAAAGCTTACGGCGCCGTACGGCCGATAGAATAAGACGGAGAACTAACCTGCCCTTATGAAAACTCTTGCTGCGATATGGCGGAAAGTAAAAAAGCTCAACCTGGGCCTGTACGTCCTTTTTTCGCTGATGGTGTACCTGGGCAGCACCACCGCCTTCTTTTTCGAAAAATATTCCCTGATCGACGTAGGCCTGCTGAAAACGGAATGGGAGCACGTCACGGACGCCAGGGCCAAGGGAGCTTCTTACAAACCCGCGGAGGACGTTCAGAAACGCATCTTCAAGCCGCTGAACCTGACGAAGCAGGTGACCTACCGCCGGGTGGAGGGGAAACTGGAGCGGCAGGAAACCTATAACGCCGCCGAAGGCATAGGCGGGTTCTATTTCCTTTTGCTGCTGGCCTGGCTGTGGCCGCTGTACAGGCACCGCTTCTCCGCCAGGCCGCAGAACATGGCCCGCATAGAAAGCCGCATCATCCATCTGCCCCTTGTCATCTTCGTCCTGGGCTGGCTGATAGCCGCGCAGCGCTACTTTGTAAAAGTTGCGGTCTATTCCGAACAGTACGGTACCGCGTCCGGCAGGGTGCAGACGGTCTTTGTTGTGTCCGCCCTGCTTTTCGGCGCTTTCGTGAGCTATCTGAACCTGGAGCTGACCGGGCTCTACATCCGCCGGTATATCGCCAGGCCGTTCTTCATGGAGACTAATCCCTACGGCGTAAAACACGGCTTCGCCGTCAGCCTTACGCTGCGCTACGCGCTGATGATGTTCTCCCTGGCCATGGTGCCGCTGCTGCTGGCCCTCTATGTTCCCGTCTTCTCCAATTACGACCTGTTCGCCAGGCTCGCCGCTACCCGCGGCCAGGGCTGGGACTGGACGCTACCATACGAACATATGCGGGTGCTCATCCCCATTCTTATCATAGCCTGCCTGACGGGGATGATACTGGTATTCCAGGCGGTTTCCATAGTGCTTTACCGCTACAACGTGCAGGTACCGGTGAGCGCGCTGGTGCGCCGCATGAAGGCCGTGGCGGCCGGCGATTTCAGCTGCAAGACCTCCGTGCTGTACGCCGACGAGCTGGGCCAGCTGAAGGGGCATTTCAACCAGATGCTCGACGGGCTGGTGGAGCGGGACCATATCAAGGACACCTTCGGCCGCTACGTTTCGCTGGAGATAGCCGAGAAGATAATGAAAAGCGGCCGCGTTAACCTGGCCGGCGAGGAGATACAGGCCACGGTGCTGTTCTCCGACATCCGCGGCTTCACCCCGCTCAGCGAGAAGCTGCCGCCGGTGGAGCTGATCCGCTTCCTCAACGAGTACTTCACCTATATAACAAAACCGATAACGGACAACCGCGGCGTGATAAACAAATTCATGGGCGACGCTGTGATGGCCATTTTCTCGCCCGTGTTCGGCGTGGCAGACCACCAGACGGCGGCGCTGAAGGCCGCGCTGGGCATGCGCGCGGCGCTGCGCGAGTTCAACGCGCTGGGGCGCTACCCCGAGGTTTTCTTCGGCGTGGGCGTGCACAGCGGCCCGCTGGTGGCGGGCAACGTGGGCACCACCGAGCGCCTTGAGTACACCGTGCTGGGCGACACCGTGAACGTGGCCTCGCGCATAGAGAGCCAGACCAAGACGGCCGCCACGCAGATACTGCTCAGCGAAGCCACGGTGCTGGGCCTGGACAGGAGCGGGTTCCCGGACGTGAACTTCAAGGCCTGCCCGCCGGTGCTGATGAAGGGCAAGTCAAAACCGATGGTGCTTTATACGGTGGAAGCCGCCGGCGGCTAGCGGCCAGCCTTGCAGGCCCGGTTCAGCTCGGCAATGTCTGAGCCGCTCACTTTCAGGTCAGCGCCCCTGTTTATCTTGAACATTACAGCTTCGGGGTCGTTAACGTGCTCCAGCCCCAGCGCGTGGCCCAGCTCATGCGCGAGAACGCGCACCAGCTGCACGGGAGCGGAGTACACGTAGATAGTTATCGTCTGCACGCCGCCCGCGATCTTGAAGTAGCCTTCTTCGAAATGCCCCATGGCCGCGCCGACGCGGTTGTACTGCCCTACGTTCAGGCTCAGCTGCACTATCAGCTGATTGAGCGTAGTGGCCAGCGCGTTGAGCGTGTTGATATCCGCGTCCAGAACGTTCTCGACGGTCTTCACGTCCGCGAACTCCCGCGCCAGCGCGGCCTTCTCGGCCAGCAGCCGTTTATACACCGGCGCCGGCACGCCCCGCTGCCGGTTCCAGTGCCTTACTTTCGCGTTGTACGCGTCTTCCCTGCGCCGGTAGCCGGCCGCCTGGGCGTGATGCGCCGCCTCCGCCGCGTCCACCCGCGCGGAGAGCGCGTTGTACCGGGCCTTCAGCGCGTCGTAGGACGCCTTGCTCTGGTCGGTGCTGATGCCCAGCGCCTTGAGCGTGTCGGCCGCGCCCTGGCGGCTGTCGTAGACCAGACTTACCGTCACGTCGCCGCTGCTGGCCGCGTATTCGAAAAGATCCCTGCCCGCCGGCCTTTCCCAGGTGGCCGCGGCTTCCTCAAGATAAACCGCGAGGGCGGCCGTTGAGATGCCGAACCGGGGGTCCACGCGGCCTATAGAATACGTGACGGGCGACGAGCAGGGCGCCAGCTGCGCCTTCAGCGAACGCGCTGCGGCGCGCACCTGCGCCTTATGCGCGTACGCGCCGTAGCCCGCGCCGCCCAGCACCGCCGCGAGCAATAGCCAGTCGATGATCCTGCGCATCCTTAAATTATACCTTGTCTGGCCGTTCCCGTTCCCCGGACGCATAGGTCCAATAAGTTAATCCCGTAGGTCTAAAGGCTCGTGCGCGCCGCGGGCCGGAGGCGTATAATATATAGGTGCCCATGAAAAGTTTTAAATTCACAGCCGGCTGCGCGGCGGCGGTCCTGGCCGCGCTCTTCATAAGTCCCGTAAAAGCCGCGGACTTTCCTTTTTACAGCGGGCCGGCGCTGGCGGCCGTTCAGGCCGGGTTGCGCGGCGCGGACCTGCCGCCGGCAGCCGCCGCGGCGGGCGCGCGCACCTACGCTTTCCAAACCCTCTACGGCAGCCTGGGCTACCCGTCACCGACGTATTTCGGCTCCAGCGAGACCGAGATCATGGACCTGGAAGCCTATACCAGCAAGAGCGATACTTTTTACTCCGAGATAAACGGCTACCTGCGTTTCTATCCCGGCCCCTACACCTGGTACGGCACCGGCCCGGAGGACGCAAAACTGATAGTGGAACACATGGACCAGGTGTTCAGCCGGGCGCCGGCGCTGCCCGCCGACCTGATGCTGTTCCGCGGCCTGGGCCTGAAATTCCGCGGCAGCCAGCCTTACACTATCGGCGAGGAGTTCATAGACAAGGGCTATGTCTCCACTTCCACTTCCTATAAGGTAGCCCGCTACTTCGCCATCGAGATGGGCGCCGACGAAGACGACGGCTCCCGCAAGGCGGTCTTCGCCCTGTACCTGGGCCGCCCCGGCGAGAAGGGGATACTCGTAGACCAGGGCGAGGACGAAGTTATACTGAAGCACGGCATGAAGTTCCGGGTAATGGCGAAAAAGGACGGGGTTAAGAAGTACGACCTTTACCTGGTGCAGGCCTGCGCCGACGTCTGCGCGGCCGCCGTGCCGCGCGACGCAGGCGTATTCTGGACCGGCCTGAGCGTGAATGACTGAACCGGCGTACCGCACACCCGCAATTGTTTTATAATTATAGCTGCCGCGCGGCGCGCGGCGGAGGAACAATGCCCGACAGGAACGTACAGGCGCGCAAAAAAACTTTAAAGCACAGGGAAGTGATGAAAAGCGCGTTCCCCGAACTGGCCAGGCTGGAGTGCGACCAGGCCCGCGGCCTGCCGCGCGGCCCGCTGCAGAAACCCTACGGCAAAGGCGACGCGGGCCTGGAACTGCCCAAGCCCGACCCGGCCGTGCTGAAGAAACCTGACCTCTTCGCCTGCATAGCCGGCCGCGAAAGCCGGCGCAGCTTCACCCGGGAGCCGCTGACCCTGGAAGAGCTTTCCTACCTGCTGTGGGCCACGCAGGGCGTGCGGAAAATGCGCACCCCGGCCGTGACCATGCGCACCGTGCCGTCGGGCGGGGCCATGCACCCGTTCGAGACCTACCTGGCGGTATATAACGTTACCGATCTTAAGCCGGGCCTGTACCGCTACCAGCCGCTGGACCATAAACTGGCCCGGCTGCCGGCGCCCAAGGACCTGCCCGCGAAAGTGCAGAAGGCGGCGCGCGGCCAGGCCTCCATGGTAAACTGCGCCGTAGCTTTTATCTGGAGCGCGGTGCCTTACCGCACCGAATGGCGCTACCTTACGGAGGCCGCGCGCCTCATCCTGCAGGATTCCGGCCATATGTGCCAGAACCTGTACCTGGCCTGCGAATCCATAAATTGCGGCACCTGCGCCGTGGGGGCCTACGACCAGAAGCTGGCCGACAAACTGCTGAGCCTCGACGGCCGGGACGAGTTCGTGCTCTACATGGCCCCGGTGGGCCGCGCTGATATTAAGTAAGATATTGGGCCCGATGAACGATAAAGCCAACCCGCCCGCCTTAGCCGAAAAGATCCGCGCCGCCGCCGACCTGCTGGAAGCCCTGGCCGGCGACCGCGGGCTGCTGTCGGACGTTCCCGAGGCCGAGCGCCACCGCCTGCTGCAGGCGGCCGGCCGGCTGTCCCGGCCCGATTCCCGCGCGCGGCGCCAGCTCGTAAAGGCCTATGAGCGGCAGCGCAAGGCCGCCAAAACGCAGCGCGCCGAAAGCGTGCTGAACCTGACGGGCATCCGCAAACTGCGCAGGCAGTCCGTTTTCATCACGCCCAACCTGCTGCCGCCCCCGGCCCTGGAACAGCAGGAGGCCGGGCAGGAGCCCGAACCGGCGGCGGCGCACGAAGGGCGCAACTGCTACACCTGCAAAAAAGATTTCACCCGGCTCCACCATTTCTACGACCAGCTCTGCCCGCCGTGCGCGGAGCTGAATTTCCGCAAGCGCACGGAAACGGCCGACCTGCGCGGGCGCGTGGCGCTGCTCACCGGCGGGCGCGTGAAAATAGGCTACCAGGCGGGCATAAAGCTGCTGCGCGCCGGGGCGCAGCTGATAGTGAGCACGCGCTTCCCGCGCGACTCCGCCATGCGCTACGCGGCGGAGCCGGATTTCAGGGAGTGGGGGGACCGGCTGGAGATCTTCGGGCTGGACCTGCGCCATACGCCCAGCGTGGAGGAGTTCTGTAAACACCTTCTGCTGACGCGGCCGCGGCTGGATTTTATAATCAACAACGCCTGCCAGACCGTGCGGCGCCCGCCGGATTTCTACGCGCACATGATGGAGCGCGAGCAGGGGCCGCTGCGCGATATGCCCGAACAGGCCCGCCGGCTGCTGGGCGCCTACGAGGGGCTGCGCGGCTACCATATGCTGCCCGAAGGCGCGCCGGCCGGGAGCGCGGCGCCGGTGGCGCTGCTGCCCGGGATAGCGCGGGCCGCCGGCCTTACCCACGCGGCGGCGCTGTCGCAGGTGGCGCTGCTGCCCGAGGAACTGGCGGCGCAGAAGGGCCTGTTCCCCGAAGGGAAACTGGACCAGGACCTGCAGCAGGTGGACCTGCGCGAGCGCAATTCGTGGCGCCTGCTGATGGCCGAAGTACCGGCGGTGGAGCTGCTGGAAGTGCAGCTGGTCAACGCCGTGGCGCCGTTCATCCTCAACGCCCGGCTCAAGCCTCTGCTGCTGCGCACGCCGGAGCGCGACAAGCACATAGTGAACGTTTCGGCGATGGAAGGCCAGTTCTACCGCAAGTTCAAGACCACCCGCCACCCGCACACGAACATGGCCAAGGCCGCGCTGAACATGATGACGCGCACCTCGGCGGCCGATTACGCGGCCGACGGCATCCACATGAACGCCGTGGACACCGGCTGGGTTACCGACGAGGACCCCGCGCAGATAGCCGCGCGCAAGGTGAAAGAGCACCGCTTCCACCCGCCGCTGGACATAGTGGACGGCGCGGCGCGCATCGTGGACCCCATCATCTCCGGCTTCAACACCGGCACTCACGTGTGGGGGAAATTCCTGAAGGATTACCGGCCCACCGACTGGTAGAAAAAGCGGCAGGGGCCGGGAACGGTTCTCAGGAAAATAAAAAAGCTCTGAACCCTGGTAACAGGTCCTGTTACTAAAACCGCTCCTTCCGTCACGCTTTCTTTATAGACCAAAATACGCCGTTCTTTTCCCTTTCGCCTCAGGCCCTTCGCGCGGGAGGCTGGTAGACTATTATTGTGGAAGCTGCTTGCGGGCGAAAAAAGGACGAAAAGGGAATATGAAAAAAACATTACTGGTCTCGGCGGTATTCTTCATCGCGCGGGGAACGCTTATGGCGGGGCAGCTAAACCTTGAAAGCGCCGGCCTGAGGTCTTTAGGCGGAGAGCTGGCGAAAACAGAGGTGGCCGCGCCTGCCGCCCCGAAAGCGGCCATGAGCTGGGCCGAGGAGGTTTCGCTGTCGCTTAAGAAAGACCTGGGCGAGTACAGGATAAAGGCCGGGATCAGGATAGTTAAAGCGGGGGGCGAAGAGGCGCTCGAAGTAAATTTCCTCTCGAAAAAAGATTATGAAACTATCAAGGACCTTTTTTACCAGGACCCCGGAGACGGGCCCAGCTACATGGACGTGAAGATCTGCCCGCTGGTTCTGGGCAAGCCGGTCAGGGAGGCCGGACGCAGCATCTTCACCCGGTCAAAACTCTCCGGCGGCGCCAGCGCCTGTTTTCAGCAGGCCCTGCAGTATGTTTCTCCGCCGCCCAGCGCCGCCAAGCTCTGCCAGGGCGCTGCGGACACGGCCCCGGTGGATTGCTACGCCAGCGCGTACCAGGTTCCCGGCGTAGGGGCGTCCGTGGCTTTCAGCATCTGCATACACGCTCCCGCCGGGAACAGCTCCGGCCCTTTGGATTGTTTCCAGTCCCTGAAATCCTCGCTCGGCGATTCTACGGCGGCTGTCCTTTGCCGGGGCAGCGCGGACGCGCAGGAAACGCTGGACTGCTACAACCAGATGCTCGCGGAGAACGCCAACCCGGGAGTGGCCGCCGTTACCTGCAGCCGGTGATACCTGACCGCAGGTAAAGCGGCATGTAAAACGCCCCGGGCTTAAAACCCCGGGGCGTTTTTTATAGGCAAGAACCTTATAAAGAGACTTGTTCAACCTAAGGTGAAATTGATAGAACAAAGGAATGGATACACCCTCGCTGCGGTCAGGCGGCAGGCTATGCCTGCTTGTTATACTCCTCGGCGCCGCGGCGGGTTGTTCCTGGGTAAAGCCCCGTCCGCAGGGCCCTGGCGCTGAGGTGCCGCCGCGGTTCAGGCAGCTTTACTCCGAGCTGGACCTGGAGCTTGCCGGCGCGGAAAAGTCCGCGCGGGCGCAAAAGAGCCCCCGGCATACCTGCCCGGCAATGGCGCCCGCCCTGTTCCCGGCCTCCAGCTTTTTCGGTCCGGCCGAACCCGGCACACCGCGCTGGGAAGAGCTGATGACCGAGCTGGACGGCTTTCAGGCCTTGGGCGCAGGCGCTGTTTCAATAATGATCTCTTTCCCTGATCTTACACCCGACGTAAAAGACCCGGAGCCGCTGCTGAAATTCTACGCCGCCCTGGCAGCGGAGGTCCGCGCCAGGGGCATGAAACTGCTGGTGGAACATTTTGTCTATCCGCCGTCCGCGCCCACAAAAGAAGGCCGGTTCGTGGCCGCCATAAAAACTCTGCCCGACCCCGCCGGGACTTTTCTCGACCTGAAAAAAAAGGAAATACTGCTGATCCTTTCGCGCATCAAGCCCGACTATTTATCCGTCATAACCGAGCCGGAAACCTATGACCGCTTCCTCGGCATTTCTATCCCGGCCGAAGATCATGTCCGGTGGCTGAACGGCCTTATAAGCGGACTGTCCGGGGCCGGGGGAAGAGGCGGCACAAAGCTGGGCGCAGGCGCCGGCGTATGGGAATCCGGCCTGTACGTTCCAGCCTTCGCGAAAGTGAACGGGCTGGATTATATCGATATACACTTCTATCCGCTGAAGCTGGGCTCCGAAGAACTTTTTCCGAAGTTCCTGGACCTTATCGCCCAGGTCAAGGCCGCGGACCCTGCCAAGGAGCTGGTGGTAAGCGAGACCTGGCTTTATAAACACGGCGCGGACGAGCCTAAAGGAGCGTTCGACACGGAAGCGTACGGCAGGAACGCGTATGATTTCTGGGCTCCGCTGGACGCGCGGTTCCTGGAG
>JAPLKJ010000172.1 GCA_026388125.1 Elusimicrobiota bacterium | reverse complement strand
TATGCCCACTGAGGGGAGCGTGCTGAACTTCAAGAGCAGCTGGTACCCGGATGGCTACACGAATGCTGTGGAGGTTAAACTGCCGGGAGGGGAAAAGATCCATATTTTTAGCCTGCCGTATTTCCTTGCGTCCAAAATTGAAGCCTTCATAGACCGTGGACACGGGGATTTCCTGACCAGCCCGGACATGGAAGATGTAATTGCGGTACTCGACGGTGCTGAAAACCTGACAGATGAGTTTGTAAGGGCTCCGGTTAAAATAAAAAAATATTTAAACACTCAGTTTTCTACATTTCTGAAAGATGAACGCTTTCTGGAAAGCCTGGAAGGGAATCTGCGCTCAGCCGGGCGCATTGATAGAATAAAAAAACTGTTGGCTGGCTTGTATTAGTTATCTCAAGGTCCACCTGAATTTCTTGAAGACTGCCAAATTCATTGCGGTTGCCGGATCGAGTATTCGCCTCAGAAGCGAATATCGCTTTATCGATCAGCGCTGTTTTGTTGAATTATGTTGTATTTATATGTGTATATTTATGTTAGTGCTCGAAATACTAAAACCGAATAGATCCAAATTCGTAAGCGAATTAAACCCCTCAAAAGCCCCTGAAAAAGCCGCTATTTCCGACCGCCACTTTGTGGTTCGGGAACGCTATATGATAACTCGATTATTTTCCGGTTAAAGCGAAACAATATTTATCGAGTTATCGTGTAGCTCCCCATTTCTCCCCTGCGACACGCCCTTGTCATTGCCGCGTTGTAGTATATACGCATGGCTAAGTCTGAAATCCTGGCCGGGCTCGATATCGGGTCGGGCAAAGTAACCTGCATCATTGCCGAACGCGACGAGGACGCCGGGAAAATACGCGTACTGGGCGGCGGCTCGGCCGAGTGCAAAGGCCTCAAGGCCGGCATGGTGATAAACATAGAAGAAACCGCCCGCGCCATCAGCCTGGCGGTAGACGCCGCCGAAAGCAAAGCGGGCCAGGTGGTTTCCCAGGTGCTGCTGGGCATACGCGGCGCCCATATACAGGCGTATGAAGGCCGGGGCAGGTATAACATTGCCCGCACCGACCAGGAAATAACGGCCGAAGACGTAACCAGCGTTATAGAGAACGCCAAAGCCTTCCAGATGCAGCACGGCCTGGAGATCCTGCACGTGATACCGCAGCGGTTTTCCCTGGACCACCTTACCGGCGTGCCCAACCCTATCGGCATGCAGTGCGCCCTGCTGGAGGTGGGGGTACACATAGTGCTGGCGTCCACCCCTGTGATTACCAACCTTATAAAGGCCGTGGCTATGGCGGGTTTCAGCCTGGCCGATAACCCCATCTACACCCCGCTGGCCCTGGGCGCGCTGACGGTTTCTGACGAAGAGAAGGACCTGGGGACCCTGCTTGTGGATATAGGCGGCCAAACCACCTCCATAGCCATCTATGCGGACGGCGTCATCCATTTTTCCAAAGAACTGCCGGTGGGCGCGGACCATATTACCAAAGACCTGGCCCACGGACTGAGCACCACTCTGGCCACCGCCAAAGCGATAAAAGAAAAGTACGGGGCGGTGTATTCGGAACTCATAGACCCCGATCGCCTTATAACCGTGACCAAACTGGATATGCGCACGAAGAAGGAAATTCCCCAGCGCGACCTGCTGTCTTACATCCAGCCCCGCGCGGAAGAGATCTTCGAACTTATCTTCCAGGCGGTGCAGAAGTCTAATTACTCCGACCTGCCGGGCGGCGCTGCCCCAGGCGCGCCTGGCCGTGCCGCTGCAGGAGCTGCTGGACTGCCCGGCGGAATACGCCACCCAGCCCTACCTGGGCGCCGTAGCGCTAACCTGCTACCCGCATCTGAAAACCTGGGATACGGACCTGCCCGGCCCCTATCGGCGGGGAGGGGGGCAGCTTAAAAAGTTCTGGCATTGGCTGACGGAGCTCTTTTAGCGCGACAGCCCTTTGTCACAGCCGCCTGCTAAACTATTTGTAGCAAGGGGGAATTATGTTAAGAAAACAAATACCGTTCATTCCTTTAGGAATATTTTCAGGCCCGCAAGTGCTGCCTAACGGGCGCATATTTATACCTACAGGCCCGCCGATGTACATAAACTCGCTTTCTACTGTTAAGAAAAGTGTGCAGACTCCCTTGCCCTTTCCCGATTACGCGCAAGTGGTAGTAAGATCGCACTCTGATCGCGTAAACAAGGACTACACTCCAGAAGAGCTGGGGGATTATGTCCACGGCGGCCGCTGCGTGCAAACCAGTACAGATAGCGCCGCGGTTACAGTAATAGCACAAACCGGCATTTACAACGGCGAGAGTGCCGGCAGCGTTCAACTGATCTTTGGCTATAACAAATCAGACAGGGAGCCGGGCTTTAAAGATTTTGCCGGGC
>JAPLKJ010000019.1 GCA_026388125.1 Elusimicrobiota bacterium | reverse complement strand
GCCGAACTGCTGGCCGAGGAGATGGGGTTCTACTCCTCTTACTGGTCGCGTTTCCTGCGCTGCTACGTGCGCCTGCTGCGCTCGGCCCGGGCCTACGCCGACACCGCCATGCACACCAGGAAATGGACGCCGGCGGAAGCTTCCAAGTTCTTCCAGGACAAGCTGTATATGTCCAAGGCCCAGGCGGACAACGAGGTGCTGAAGATCTCCCTGGCGCCCACCGAAGGTTTTTCCTTCGTTTACGGGCTCGACCGCATACTGCAGATGCGCCGCTACTACCAGCGCACCGAGGCCAAGTATTTCGACCTGCGCAAGTTCCACACGCTGTTCCTGAAAATGGGCGAGATCCCGATAGACAGGATCGAAGAGGAAGTGCGGCGCCAGAAGAAGGAGGATAATAAAATAATCCGATGACCTCACGCGCCGTAACATTCTCCAAAGTTGAAAAGACCTATAAGCGCCCCCGGCTGCTGGGCGCGGCCTATCATACGGCCGTGCAGGACCTTTCTTTCGACATCCCGGCGGGAGAGATAACCGGCCTGCTGGGCCTGAACGGGGCCGGCAAGACCACCATCATGAAACTGATCACCGGCCTGCTGTTCCCCACCGCCGGTTCCCTTAAGGTTTTCGGCCTGCCGCCGTCCGGCCAGCCGGCCAAGGCCAAGGTAGGTTTCCTGCCCGAACTGCCGTATTTCCCGCCGCAGGTGAAGCCGGGGGCGGCGCTGGCGTATTACGGCCGGCTGTCCGGCCTGTCCGGCAAAGACCTTTCCCTGGCGGTGGCGGCGGCCCTTGAGCGCACCGGGCTCGAGCCCCACGCGCACAAGCGCGTCGCGGAATTTTCAAAGGGCATGCTGCAGCGGCTGGGGCTCGCGCAGGCGCTGCTGCACCGGCCCGACCTGCTGGTGCTCGACGAGCCGGTCAGCGGCCTCGACCCGCTGGCCATACACGACATCCGCAAGCTCCTGGCCGGGCTCAACGCCGAGGGACGCACTATTTTCCTGTCCTCCCACAGCATCTCCGAAGTGGAGAAGTTATGTGGGCGCGTCCTTATAATGGTGCGCGGCCGGCTGGCGAAAACCGTGTCCCGAGCCGAGTGGGAGGCCGCCCCGGGCGGCCTCGAAGCCATTTTCGTGGAGGCGGTTAAATGAAGAACTGGCTCCCCCTTACCTGGGCCGTCGCGGCTAATTCCTTCGGCGAGAGCGTGCGGCACCGCTTTTTCACGCTGTTCTCCGTTTTCGCTTTTACCGCCATCTACGCCTCGGTGCTGGCCGGCGTAATGGCGGTGGACGAGGAAGCCAGGGTGCTGGCCGACCTGGGCCTGGCGCTGATGGAGCTGACTACCCTGGCCTACGTGCTTTTCCAGGCGTCCTCCTCGCTGCTCAAGGAGGCCGAGACCAAGACCATCTACCTGGTCTTTTCCAGGCCGGTGCCGCGCTGGATCTACCTGGCCGGGAAAATGGGCGGGGTCATGCTTACCGCCGCCTTCATGCTGGCGGTGATGAGCTGCATGCACCTGGCGCTGCTTTATTTCCGCGGTTTCGCCCTGCCCGCGGCTTACGGCTGGGCGCTGGCCGGCTCTTTCTGCAAGCTGGCCGTGATCACGGCCTTCGCGTTCTTCGTTTCGCTGTTCTCCACCTCCTCGGTCTCCACGCTGGTGATCTCCGGCATCCTGTGGACGCTCGGCCATTTCGTCTCCGAGACCCGCTTCATGGCGGAACACGCCTACGGCATCAAGGCGGTCCTGCTGAAGGCCGTCATCTGGCTGATCCCCAACCTGCAGCTGTTCAACGCGCGCGACGCGGCCGGCGCCGCCGCCGCCATAGCGCCGGCCGCTTTCCTCGCCGGGGCAGCCTGGATACTGGCCGCCTATCTCGCCTCGCTCTGGCTGCTGGCCAGGAAGGAATTCTGATGCCCGGCGCCGGCCGCCGCGCGCCGCGCGGCCTGGGCCTGCTGCTCGCGGCCCTGCTGGCGCTGGGGGCCGGGGGCGGCGCGGCCTACTACGGTTATAACAGCCCTTTCCCCCCTCCGCAGGAAATACGCGTACCCCCGCAGGGCGCGGCGGGCGATATGTTCGCGCTGGCTTTCGGCGCGCGCCGCCTTTTCGCCGACATGTGGTTCGTGCGCCTTATGCAGTATTACGGCACCGAGGAATTCGCCGGCGACGAAGAGAGCGAAGCCGACCCCGGCCATAAGCACGACGAGCACTGCCGCCACGGCGCCAATTTCGGCACCGGCAAATACCCGGGTTTCCTGCCCATGGCCCGGCACATCCTGGAGATCGACCCCGGGTTCGTTTCGGCCGGGCTCTACGGGGCGGGGTCGCTGGCCTTCAACATGGGCCGCACGGCGGAGGCGGAGGAACTGCTCGCTTACGGCCTGCGCTATTCGCCCAAGGAATGGAAGTACCTGAAAGTGCTGGCCGCCATCGGCTACAGCAAGGCCGAAGATCCCGCGGCGGTGGCCGGGCAGATACAGCCGCTCCTGAAAGAACCGGATTGCCCGGTGATGCTCAAGCAGCTGGCGGCTTTCCTGAATAAAAAGATAGGCAATTACGCGGCCGCCGCGGTCATTTACGCCGATATCGCCCTCACCTCGCGCGACGAAGCCTACGTGCTCAACGCCCGCCGCGAACTGGCCAGGCTGGCCCGAAGAACGGTCAGATGAACATCCTCAATATCTGCGATACCGAAGCCTGGGACCTGGTGGCCTACCAGGCGCTGCACACCGCCGCCCGCTTCGTGAAGACAGGCCATAACGCCACCGTCATCTGCCATAAGGGGTCGCGGCTGCACGAAGAGTGCCAGAAGCTCAAGATAAACACCCGCACCATTACGCTGGGGCTTAAGTTCGGCTTTTTCGAGACCGGCGGCTGGGACCTCATCCATTTTTACAACCCGGACAATCTCAACCAGCTGCTGCTGAAGAAAGCCCGGGCTTCCGCCAGGATCTTCATCACGCAGCTGAAGCTGGGCAACCGCCGGGCGTTCGAGAAGCTTTCCCTGCTCGAGCCCTACGTCGACCGCTACATAGCGGCCTGCAGTTCGGTGCAGGAGGAGTTTTTCCGGGTGGGCATCGATCAGCGCAAGACCTTCATGGTGCCGCCTGCCATAAACCTTGGGCGCTGGGAAAGCGCGATGCTGATAAAGCCGGCCATGTTCCTGCAGCGCCCCTACCGGGTGGGCACCGTCAGCATGGACCGCAGTTTAAAGGAACAGGAACTTTTTCTGCTGATGGCCAAAGAGGTACTGCTGGTACTGCCCAACACCAATTTCCTGATCGTCGGGCTCAAGGACGAGCGCATACGGGACATGGCGCGCAAACTGGGGATAAGCCACAAAGTGGACGTGCTCTGGGAGCGCAACGACATGCCCGAGGTGATGGCGATGATGCATATCTACGCCAAGACCGCCGTGCGCGAGGGGATCTCGATGTCGCTGCTGGAGGCCCAGGCGTCCGGCGTGGCCTGCGTGGTCCCGCGCCTCAGGGGCCTCAGCGATTTTATAGTCTGCGACAACAACGCCGTTATCGTGGAGCCGGGGGACATGCTCGCCTGCACCAAGGCCGTGGTCCACCTGATAAACAATCCCCCCGTCTGCCATACCATGTCGAAGATGGCCTTCGATTATGTTTCCAACAACATGTCCATGCCCGTGGTCTGCAACCTGCTGCTGCGCCTTTATGAAGAGGCTCTGGCCTGACCTCTTCCCTGACGCCTACAGTTCGCTCCAGAACCTGCCCTTTTCGTCCTTGTGCGTGCAGTCTATGTACACCAGCCCGAACTGCGGGTCGGCAGGATCGTTCACGTAAGCCCAGCCGCCGGTATCCCTGAACCTGAAGGAGGCGACGTCGGCGACTTTCGCCGAGCCCGGGTGCCAGGCCAGTTTGAGCGCGGGGACGGTTTCCAGCTTGCCCGCGGCCAGCACCTGTCCGAAGGAGGCGGGCGGAGTTTTGTACTCCAGCCTGTAGAAGGTCACGGCCACCCGCAGGCCGGCCAGTTTGCGGATGACGTCGGCCGCCGGCATGCGCGCGCGCAGGCGGACCAGGCCCGCGGCCGCGAGGACCAGCAGCAGCACCGCGCCGGCCGCTTTTAATCTTTTAAGCATACGGCAATATTACAAAAAAAAATGCGGCCGCGGAATTTTGTAGAATTTAGGCAGCGGTAAATCAGCGCTGCTTCAAAGGATAAAACCATGAAAATATTATGCCTTAACTGCGGAAGCTCTTCCGTTAAATATTCTCTTTTCGACTGGCTGGCGAAAACGCCCCTCGCCTCCGGCGTGGTGGAGCGCGTCGGCATCGGCGGCTCGTTCATCAGCCATGAAGCCTCCGGCCGCGAGAAGGCGACCATAAACCAGGACTGCCCCACCCATAAGGAGGCCATAAAGCTGGTGCTCAGCACCCTGACCGACGGCACCAACGGGGTTATCGACAGCCTGACCAGCATCACGGCCGTGGGGCACCGCGTGGTGCACGGCGGCGAGAAGTTCGTGAAGTCGGTCATCATCGACGAGAAGGTCATAGAGGCCTTCCGCGAACTTTCCTCCCTGGCCCCGCTGCACAACCCCCCCAACATCCAGGGCATCGAGGCCGCCCGCGAACTGATGCCCAAGATCCCGCACATGGCCATCATGGACACGGCCTGGCACCAGACCATGCCGGAGGCCTCCTATATGTACGCGCTGCCCCGCGCGTGGTACGAGAAGTACGCCATCCGCCGCTACGGCTTCCACGGCACCTCGTTCCTCTACAACGCCAAGCGCGCCGCGGTGCTGCTTGGTAAGGACCCCTTCAAGACCAACCTCGTCATCTGCCACATCGGCAACGGCGCTTCCGTCAACGCGGTGAAGAACGGCCTCTCTTACGACACCAGCATGGGCTTCACCCCGCTGGAGGGCCTGATAATGGGCACCCGCGCCGGCGACCACGACCCCGCCATCCCGCTTTACGTGATGGCCCGCGAAAGCATGAACCCCGGCGAGATGGACGCCATTCTTAACAAGAAATCCGGCAAGCTCGGGATCACCGGCAAGTTCAGCGACGCCCGCGACGTGGAAATGGCGGCCGTGCAGGGCGACGCGCGCGCGCAGCTGGCGCTGGACATGGAAGCCAACCGCATCAGGAAGTACATCGGCGCCTACGCGGCCGAGGTCGGCGGCATAGACGCCGTGGTGTTCACCGCCGGGGTCGGCGAGATGGGCCCGCTCACGCGCTGGGGCGCGCTGCAGGGCCTGGACTTCATGGGCATCAAGTGCGACAAGGAGAAGAACGACACCTCCAAGACCCGCAACGCCGAGACCGAGATCTCCTGCAAGACCTCGAAGGTGAAGGTGTTCGTGATCCCCACCGACGAGGAGCGCGTGTTCGTCGAGGACGTGGCCGGGCTGATGAACGGCTCCTACGACATCCACACCCGCTTCAACTATACCTTCCAGGAGCCCGGCTACCGCAACATGCTGCGCGACGACGCTTTCGCCAAGCAGTGCGCCAAGAAGCCGGAACTGCTCAAGGTGGAAGCCAACCCGGCGGCCGGAGTGAAGCGCTAGGCCAATCCGCGCCGCACCGGGGCCCCGCCCCGGCGGCGCGGGTCCCGCCCTATGAAAGACCTGAAGTCCGGGATCTTCCGCCCTCTGACCGCGCTGCTGCTGCTGTGCGCGGTCTGCGTGGG
>JAPLKJ010000018.1 GCA_026388125.1 Elusimicrobiota bacterium | reverse complement strand
AGTTCTCCGGCGCCTGCGGCGGCTGCGGCGAAACGCCCTACGTGAAGCTGATAACCCAGCTGTTCGGCGACCACATGACCGTGGCCAACGCCACCGGCTGCTCGTCCATCTACGGCGGCAACCTGCCCACCACGCCCTACTGCACCCGCGAGGACGGACGCGGCCCGGCCTGGAGCAATTCGCTGTTCGAGGACAACGCCGAGTTCGGCCTGGGCATGCGCCTGGCCTACGACAAGATGGCCGAGGAAGCCCGCGAGATCCTGACCGCCATGAAGGACGGCCAGCTGAAAGCGCAGGCCGCCCTGGTAGGCGACATCCTTAACGCCAAGCAGGAGGACTGGACCGAGATCGAGAAGCAGCGCGGCCGCGTGGCCGACCTGAAGAAGGCCCTGGCCCCCGTGGGCGGGGAGAACGCCGCCCGCATGCTGACGCTGGCTGACTACCTTATAAAGAAATCCGTGTGGATACTCGGCGGCGACGGCTGGGCCTACGACATAGGCTACGGCGGCCTGGACCACGTGCTGGCCACCAACCGCAAGGTGCGCGTGATGGTGCTGGACACCGAAGTGTACTCCAACACCGGCGGCCAGATGTCGAAATCCACGCCCCTGGGCGCGGTGGCGCAGTTCGCCGCCGGCGGCAAGCTGCTGCCCAAGAAAGACCTGGGCATGATCTGCATGACCTACGGCAATATCTACGTGGCGCAGATAGCCATGGGCGCCAACTACCAGCAGACCGTGAAAGCCCTGGCGGAAGCCGAGGCTTTCGACGGCCCGTCGATAGTGATAGCCTACAGCCACTACATAGCGCACGGCATCGAGATGAGCTCCGGCATGAACGAGCAGAAGAAGGCCGTGGCCTCGGGCCGCTGGCCGCTCTACAGGTTCAACCCGGCGCTCAAAGCGCAGGGCAAGAACCCGCTTACCATCGACAGCGCCGCGCCCAGCATCCCGGTGTCGGAGTTCATGATGGGCGAGAACCGCTTCCGCTCGCTGCACAAGAGCAGCCCGGAAACCGCCAAGCGCCTGCTGAAGCTGGCCGAAGAAGAATACAAGTGGCGGCTGAGCGTGTACCGCCAGCTGGCCGAGATGCAGTGCGAGACCCCCAAAGTTGAGGAGAAAGTGGCGGCCTGAGCCGTACTATAAGGAAAGAAAGGGCGGGAGCCAAAAGCTCCCGCCCTTCTTTTTTTTGGGGGGGCTTGCCCGAACGGCCTACTAATTACTGGGCACTACTACCTATAAAACAGCGCAATACACGAACTAAAGGCCCAGAGGGGGTTCTCCCAGACCATCACCCCGCCGCTTGCCCCCGATATCCGCCAGCAGATAGAACTGGCGCGGCAGTATCCGGATTATTTCACCATCAACGCCGCTTCTATACGCGTAACCCTGCTGGGCGTTAAGGACGCGCCGGACACCAGCTACGTCAAGCTGCAGGAAACGCCCCGCGACCTGAACGGCGTGCTGGTGACCATCGACAGCATCGTCAACATAGCCCAGAAGGTCTGGAACATAATCGAAGCCAACAAGCCCGTGGTCAACATCGAGACCAAGTACGCCACGGCCTACCCGGAGGGCGTCACCTCGGCCGCGCAGCTGAATTCCTGGAGCCGGCCCAAGATCTATTCCTACGGCTTCTACGCGGAGAACCTGTTCGGCTCGGTAATGATAGACGCCAAGTATAACGTGAACTTTTCCTATAACGGCAATTACAAGGGCAAAGGGAAATACCTCACCGCCGTGGCCGTGATCCCCACTGTCGCCTCCGTGGGCTGGGGCTATACGTTCAACATGTCCGCCTCCGTGCCGGATTCCACCATCGCCAACGTAGGTTCGGACACCGATCCCATCGCGGCCGTGCAGCTCAAGCTCAGTTGGAAGATGTCCACCGTGCTCAAGGAAGTGGACGGGACCAGCGTGTATTACGTGCAGGGCGACGGCTACTTCGAAGAGATAGCCAGCCCTTTCAAAGCCAAGGAAGGGAAAAAGGCGGAGGACCTGAGGTCCGCCGCGCCGCTGCTGAGAGCGCCCGCTGAAGTTTTTTAGTACCCGCAAGCGCAAGCTTCCGGCAATCGATAAGGAGGAGAAACTAAATGAAGAAACTGCTGGCATTGACCGTAGCTGCCACGGCGCTATTCGCAACCCGGGCTTCCGCCGCAGGGAACCTGGATGAGAAATACTTCACGGTGGACCAGAACTCCATCATGATAGAGGATATAACGGACAAAGGCGGCACCCTGCCCGGCACTTCGCCGGTGCCGGCCACCGACACCATCCCCAAGCCCCCGTCCGGGCCGCAGATAAACCCGCCTCTCGGCGGCGACGCCCCCGGCGCGGCAGTGAACCCGCTGGACGCGATCAACGGCACCATAGGCGTGATAGACAATATAGTGAACCTGGCGGAGAAGATCTTCGACATCATCGCCAAGAACCAGCCGGTGGTGAACATAAAAGTGAATTACGCGAACGCCGTTCCCTTCGGCTACAGCCACTGGACGCAGATGCAGGGCTGGTCTAAGCCCGCAACGAAAAAGTACGAGTTCTCGATGCAGAACGCCTACGGCGGGAACGTGGTGAAAGTGGTTTACCAGGTACACTGGGTCCACAGCGGCAATTACCAGGGGAAAGGGAAGTTCCTGACCGGCGTCACCATCGAGCCGCTCAGCGTTACCACCGCCTGGGGCTATAACGTGGACCTGACCGCGGAAGTGCCGGACCTGACCATAGCCAACGTGGGCACCAGCGCGGACCCCATAGCTTCCATGCAGGTGAAGCTTAAATGGAAAGTGCACACCATCCTCAAGGACATACAGCAGGAAGCCATCTATTACGTGCAGGGCGACGGCCTGATGGAACCCATCGGAACGCCCTTTACCCGGGCGCTGGAAAAGAAGAACCAGCTGAAGATGGACGCGGTGAAGGAGCAGGTGTCGAACGCGCGGTTCAACTAGCCGCACACGGCCTTAAAGCAGAGCCGCCGCCCGGACAACGGGCGGCGGTCCTGTTTATACGCGGAGAAGGCTCAGGAGATCTCTTTGAGCTTGCGGAAAAGTTCCAGCTGGCGGGCGGAAAGCCTGGGGGGAAGCTCGACGGAGATCACGGCGTAAAGGTCGCCGCGCCCTTCGGCGCTGGGCAGCCCGCGCCCGGCCAGGCGCAGCCTGCGCCCGGAGGCCGAAGCGGCCGGAAGCTTTATGGTGACGGGACCGCCCGGGGCCGCCACGGAAACCTCCGCCCCCAGCGCGGCGTCCCACGGCATCACCGGCACTTTAACCTCGAGATCGTCGCCCTTGACAGTAAAGCGCTCTTCGGGGTCCAGCTGGATCTTCAGGTAGAGGTCGCCGGTGCGCCCGCCCGCGGCTTTGCCCTGCCCGCGCAGGCGTATGGTGCTGCCGTCGTGCAGCTCTTTGGGGAGTTTAACGTTTATGTTCCTGGTTTCCGTCCTGCGCCCTGCGCGGTAGCTGAAAGAAAGCTGCTTGCTGCCGCCGCGGAAAAGGTCTTCTATCGAAAGCCGGAGCTCCGCTTCCATATCCAGCTGGGAGCGGCCGCCCTCGGCCTCTTCCATGCCGCCGAAGCCGCCGAACCCCTGCCCTGACCGGCCGGCCTGCCCGGCAGCGCCGAAGATGGATTTGAAAAATTCGCTGAAATCCTCGCCCTGGCCGAACTCGGCGCCCTGCCCGCCCTGGTAGCGGAAACCGCCGGGAGCCTGGCGCTGCTGATAGCCGCCGCCGGGCGGGGGCCGGTAGCCCGGCCCGTTCTGCCAGTCCGCGCCCAGCTCGTCGTACAATTTGCGCTTTTTCGCGTCGGAAAGCACTTCGTAGGCTTCGTTGATCTCTTTGAATTTGCTCTCCGAGGATTTGTTGCCCTGGTTGCGGTCGGGATGATGCTTGAGCGCCAGCTTGCGGTAAGCCGATTTTATCTCGGCCTCGCCGGCGGTCTTGGACACGCCGAGCAGAGCGTAATAGTCGATATAGTCGGCCATTATTATTTAAGCCGGACGAGGAAATAGACCAGGAAAAGCCCGAAGGGGAGCATCAGCCAGCGTTCTATAGTGCTTTCGGGCGTGCCCGGCAGCAGGTGGTCCAGTATCCTGGCGGCGGCCACCGTTAAAGCCACGACGCTCCAGAAAGCCAGCAGCTGCCCTTTGGTTACGGTCCGGTCCTTGGCCGGGGGGGCGGCGGCCGGCGGCGTCTGCGCCGCTCCGTTCGCCGGCCGGGCCGGCTGAGACTGGGGGGTATCTGATGTTTTAGCCATATTATTTCCTGCCCACGAAAGAGATGTCCTGGAAGATCACGCTGATGCCGAGCTCCGCGCCCTCGTGGTTCTTGACCAGCATGGTACTGTAGCCGATGATCAGCGGCGTGTTGTCGTGCATGATCGAGATCTCGGCGCGGCGCACGCAGCGGGAGGTTTCCAGCGTTTCCTTTATCACGCTCGTCAGCGCGGGAAAATCGGCGAAGGCCGCGTCGTACTGCGCGTCCCTGCAGCAGGTTTCGGGGTTCATGCGCAGGATCTTGCCGGCCATGTCGTTAAGGTAGACCACCCTGCCGTTAAGGTCCACGCTCACCAGCCCGCCGGTAAGGTTATCCAGTATGCACTGGTAGTACTCCCGGACATTATTGATCATACGGATATTCTACAAAAAAACATGCCGGCCCGAGGCAGCGCCCGCAGCTACCTGGCGGGCTGGACACTGCAGTAACACTTCGCCCTGCGAAGTGTTACCCGAACCAGGGAAGTTGGTTTGAGCTCACCCCGCGCGGCGAGCAAAATTTAGAGGCCCCCGTAAGAACGGGGGCCTCTAAATTTTGCTCGCCGGGCTGGACTCGAACCAGCAACCCTTCGGTTAACAGCCGAATGCTCCACCATTGAGCTACCGGCGAATGCTTGTTACAGGATAAATTATATCAAAAAAAACGGCCGATTGTTCCGTTCGCCCTGCCGGCGGTGCCGGACGGCGCGTTATTACCGGGAGACCGCCGCGCCTCCGGCCCCGGCGAACTGCTATAATCTTTGAACGATTTTTTTACAGGAGACCCCAATGACCGAGAATAACGCGCCGCTCAGCATCGCGGACACCACCGCCAACCCCGCCCCGCTCGGCCTGCTGGGCTTCGGCATGACCACGATACTGCTGAACCTCCACAACGCCGGCTACTACCCCCTGGACACCATGATACTGGGCATGGGCATCTTCATCGGCGGCATGGCGCAGGTGATAGCCGGCTCCATGGAATGGAAGAAAAAGAACACGTTCGGCACCACGGCTTTCACCATGTACGGTTTCTTCTGGCTGTCGCTGGTGGCCCTGCTGGTGCTGCCCAAGCTCGGGCTCGAGCCCGCCTCGCCGGCCTCGATGGGCTGCTACCTGTCCGTCTGGGGATTGTTCACCGGCTGCATGTTCATAGGAACGCTGAAGCTCAACCGCGCCCTGCAGGTGGTGTTCCTGTCGCTGACCATACTGTTCTTCATGCTGGCCTACGCGAATTTCACGGGGACCTCCAAAGCCGCGGCCGGCTACGAGGGGATCTTCTGCGGCCTTTCGGCCTGCTACGCGGCCATAGCGCAGGTGCTCAATGAAGTGTACGGGCGCCGGGTGCTGCCGCTGTAAACGGCCCGCCGCCCTGAAAAGGCCGTCCCCGGACGGCCTTTTTATTCGGCCTTGCGGCCCTTGACCAGCCGCCGGGTTTCCTTTATAATTGAACTGTGAAACCAACGACCCGCGCCTCCGCCCTGCTTTGTTTTTTATTGACCTGCGCCCAACCCCCGCTTTTCGCGCAGGCCCCGGCCCCCGCCGGGCCTTCGTACCTGCTGCTTTCGCACGACCCCGCTTTCCTTGAGGAAGTTTCAAAGGTTTCCGCCGTCACTTATTCGGCCGGCCGCACCCGCGTGGTAAAGCTTACCGTACCTTTCGCAGGACTCCCCTGGGAAATAGCCGCCAGACTGCGGGAAGTTTCCCCGGAAGAGATATATAACGGCCCGGCCGCGCCGGGGCCCGGCAAAACGGCCGACCCCGCGGTGCTGGCCATCACCGCCAAAGCGGACGGCGCGCGCCTGATGGGCTACACCGACGCCATAACCATGGCCGGCAAACGCAGCGCGGCGCAGCTGGACCTCTCAGCCGCGTCTGGCAACCGGCTGGCAGGGGATTATATCGCCGGCGTTTTCAAGGACCTGGGCTACGCGGTGGAGCGCCAGTGCTACAAGGACCGCAAAGCGGACAAGGAATGCAATATAGTGGCCCGCCGCGCCGCCGGGCAGGGCGCCAAGACCATTTTGATCATCGGGCATATGGATTCGGTGGGCTATGAAAAAGCCGGGGCCGACGACAACGCTTCCGGCGCGGCCGGCGTGCTCGAGATGGCCCGCGTGCTGGCCGGCTACAAGTCAGACCACGCCTTTATCTTCGTAACGGCCAACGGCGAGGAGAACGGCATAACCGGCGGCTACGCCTGCGCCAAAAAGCTGAAGGAGTCGGGCGAACTGGCCCGCGTGGACTGGGCCATAAACATGGACATGATAGCCTGGAACAAGGACGGGGTGCTGGAGATAGAGACCAACAAGGAATTTTCCGCCCACGCCGACTGGGTGGGCGCGCAGGCCAGGCTTTATACGAAGCTGGAGTCGCACATAGCCATGCCCGCCTGGGGCAGCGACCACGTACCGTTGCTCGAGGCCGGCATACCGACTTACCTTTCAATAGAGCACTGGGAGAACCACAACCCCTGCTATCACAAGGCCTGCGACAAGATGGACTCCCTGTCCTGGGATTATGCCTCCGACATAGTGCGCCTGAACCTGGCCGTGGTGGCCGGCAAAGCCGCCCTTACGCCCCTGAAGCCATAACGTTGCTTGCGCCGTAAAATAAAAAGCCCCGCGCTGCGGGGCTTTTTCTTGTCCGGGCTGAAGGCTCAATGCGACTGGAAAACTTTGGCGCCTATCAGCGGGGCCAGCGTGGTGTCGTCCACGAAAGGATTGCGGTTGCCCTGGAACTTGAAGATGCGCTCGTTGCGGTTGCGCTCGGCCGCGTCGGGGGGATCCTGCCTGTCCCATTGCAGGAACATGGGCACGCGGCTTACCCAGAAAGTATTATAATTCACGCCGTCGTGTATGGCCTGGTCGTAGTAGCGCACCACGAAATACAGGATGGCCCGGGCGATATCGCCCTTGGCGGCGTCGGCGGGCTCGAAACCTTCCGACCCGAGCTTCGAGCCGCTGTTAGTAGTATAGGAAGGGTTGGAAACCAGCGCGAACGGGTTACTGGCGCGGGAGCTGTTGGGCTGCATGAAAGTGGGAAAAATATGATGCAGGTCGGCCTTCATGGGAGCGGCCTGGCTGAAAAAAGCCTGCGGCCAGGAATGCTCGGCGTTCATCCCGGACGAATCTATTATGCCGTCGCCGTTGGCGTCGCCCGGCTCCTTGTAATCCTCCCCATGCTCCGAGCTGCCTTTCGCGCAGACCTGGGAGTAGAGGCAGGTAACGCCGGGCCCGCCGCCGCAGCCTGAATTATCCGCGATGGAGAACATGTACTTCTTGGCGTCCAGATAGCTGTGGCCTATATATCTGACGGGGATCCCGGTCTGCAGGTGCAGCTGCTGGAAAAGCTGCTCGCCGGAAAGCGCAGGTGCTTTCTGCGGCACGGGCGCTGGAAAGGCAACTTCCACGCCGGGAACGGAGTCCAGGAGAGTTTCCAGCGAAGAGGGGGGGAGCGAATAGCCGGCGCCTGAAAGCGCGGCCAGGAGTAACGCGGCCAGGGTGGCTGCACACGGTTGCTTTGGCATCGGAATTATTATATCAGTTTATCCGGGAAATACAACCCTTTTTTCAACGGGCGCACAAGCCGCAAGTTTTAGTATTATAACGGGTAGGGAAAGCTGATGGAGCGCGGCAGCTGACTGAAACCTACGGAGATAGACATGACTGACGAACACCTGATAAACCTGTTCCTCGAGCTGGCGCGGCTGGACGGCCCTTCTGGCAAAGAAGCGCCGGTAGCCGACTACGCGATAAATTTCCTTATGAAGCTGGGCCTCCCGGCGGGCACCGACGGCGCCGCCGGGGTTTCCGGCTCGGATACCGGCAACGTGGTCTGCCCCGTGGAGGGCGGGGGGGAGTTCGTGCTGCTGGCCCACATGGACACAGCGCGCACCACCGCGGCCACGCGGCAGGTGGTAACTTCCGACCGCGTAAGCTCCGACGGCAAGGCGCAGCTGGGCGCGGATAACCGCGCCGGCATGGCCGCCATACTGTACGCCGTGGAACGCGCGGTAAAGGCCGGCCTGCCGCTGAAGCCTTTCACCATAGCCTTCACCACGCAGGAGGAGACCAGCATGGCCGGCGGGCTGAACCTGACCCTGCCGGCCGGCGTCCGGCACGGCTTCGTTTTCGACTCCTCGCTGGACCCAGGCGCTTACGCCATAGCTTCTCCGGGCGCGGCTATTTTTACGGCCAGGGTGGCGGGCAAGCCGGCGCACGCGGGCATTGCGCCCGAGAAGGGGATCTGCGCCATCCGCATAGCGGCGCACGCCATAGACACGCTGAAGTTCGGCAGGCACGACGAGGACACCACCTCCAACATCGGCACGATAACGGGCGGCGAAGCCACCAACGTGGTGCCGCCCTCCGCCGTGGTGAAAGGCGAGGTGCGCTCGCTGGACCTGGCCAAAGTGCCGCCCATACTGGACCAGATAAAGGCCGGCTTTGAAAAAGCCGCGGCCGCCGCCGGCGGGCGCAGCGAGTTCGACTGGGCGTGGGATTTCAAGCCGTACCGCCACGCCCCCGATTCGGAGGTCTGCCGCTTGGCGGCAGAAGCCGTGAAAGCCGCGGGGCTGACCCCCGCGCCGGTGCCTTCGCACGGCGGCAGCGACGCCAATTCGCTCAACGCGCAGGGCGTGGCCACAGTGAATTTCGGCATCGGGGCCAGGAACCCGCACGCCGACGACGAATATATACTGCTGGAACATCTGGAGAGAACAACGGAGATAATATGGCAGCTTATAAAAAAATAAGGACCGCCGTTTCGATCTGCGCGCTGCTGCTGTGCGGCGCCGCGGGCCAGGCCCAGGAAACCCCTAAAGGGCACCTGTTCATAATAGGCGGCGGGGACCGCACCGACCCCGTGATGACGCGCTTCGTGGAACTGGCGGGCGGCAGCAGCGCCCGCATAGTGATAGTGCCGCAGGCCAGCGAAGAGGAGCAGGACGCTATCCAGGGCCAGGCCAAACAGTTCAAACGTTTGGGCGCTGCGTCGGCGGAGGGAGTGATCTTCAAAAAAGGCGACGCGGACAAAAAAGAGAACCTGGCTAAATTCAAGGACGCCGGCGGCGTGTTCTTCAGCGGCGGCGACCAGGTGCGGCTGGTCGCGTTCCTGGCCGGCACCAAAATGCTGGAAGAGATACGCCGGATCTACCGCGAGGGCGGCGTGGTGGGCGGCTCCAGCGCCGGCGCGGCCATAATGAGCAAGGTAATGCTGACCGGCGACGACCGCATGGAAGTCAACGGCGAATCCTTTACCGCCATCCGCTCCAGCAGCGTGGTGACGGCGGAGGGCTTCGGCTTCCTGCCTCCTTATATAGTGGCGGACCAGCATTTCCTTAAGCGCAAGCGCGAGAACAGGCTGATCAGCGTGGTGCTGGAGCACCCGGGGCTGACCGGCATAGGCATAGACGAGGCCACGGCGTTCATCGTAAGCCCCGACGGCACGGGGCAGGTGCTGGGCAACAGCCTGGTGTCCGTGTACGAAACTTTCAGCGCGGGGCCGATAACCCAGGACGAGAGCGGCCACCTGGCGGCGCGGGGGATAACCCTGCACCTGCTGAAGTCAGGCGACACCTACGACCTTAAGAAAGCGGCGCCGGAGGCCGTAAAATGAGATCAAAATTCACGTTCAATACGCTGGTGATGATCTACGCGGTGGTGGTGGCGGTGGCCATAGGCACCTGGCTGCTGCCGGGCGGCGAATACCAGCGCGTGGAAAAGGACGGCCGGACGCTGGTGATAGCCGGCTCGTTCCAGCCCGGCGTAACGGTGCCGCAGGGCCCGGGCAAGGTGCTGCTGGCGCCGATAAAGGGCTTCATAAAATCCGCCGACATCCTGGTGTTCCTGTTCGTGATAGGCGGCGCGTTCATGGTGATAGAGAAGACCGGGGCGCTGACCTCGGGGCTGAAGCGGCTGGCCGGGTTCTTCGCGAAAAGGCCGCATCTGCGCATCTTCTTCATCCCCATAACGGTCACGATCTTCTCCATAGCGGGCTCGGTGTTCGGCATGTGCGAGGAGACGATGCCGTTCGTGCTGATCTTCATCCCGCTGGCCATGGCGCTGGGCTATGATTCGCTGGTGGGCACCGCCATCCCCTTCCTGGGCGCGGCGGCCGGCTTCGCGGGGTCCACGCTCAACCCGTTCATCGTGGGCATAGCGCAGCGCATAGCGGAGATCCCGCCGCGCTCCGGCCTGGAATACCGGCTGCTGGTGTGGGTCATAAGCACTTCCTGCATGGCCGGCTTTATCATGATCTACGCTGCGCGCATCCGCAAAGACCCGACAAAAAGCCCGGTGTACGAGCTGGATAAACTGCGCAAGCACGACCTGCACCTGGACGCGGACAAAGCTGACCCGTTCCTGTGGAAGCACAAGCTGGTGCTGCTGGTATTCGGGCTGTCCATCGTGGCGCTGGTGTTCGGCGTGATGAAATACGAATGGTTCATAACCGAGATAGCGGCGCTGTTCTTCGCGCTGGCCATAGCGGCCGGCCTGCTGGGCCGCCTGAGCATGGACGAGCTGACCGACGCTTTCAAGGAAGGCGCGCGCGGCATGATGGGCGTGGCCCTGATAATAGCCTGCGCCAAAGCCACGCTGGTGGTGGCCACCGACGGCAAGATACTGGACTCCATGCTGTACGGCATGGCCACGGTGATCTCGCGGCTGCACCCGATCGTGGCGGCGCAAAGCATGTTCGTAGCGCAGGGCGTGCTGAACTTCTTCGTGCATTCCGGCTCGGGGCAGGCGGCCCTTACCATGCCGGTGATGGCGCCGCTGGCCGACGTGATAGGCCTGACGCGCCAGACGGCCGTGCTGGCGTTCCAGTTCGGCGAGGGCTGGATAAATCCGGTACTGCCCACTTCGGGCGTTACCATGGGCGTGCTGGGCCTGGCGGGCATACCGTGGAATATCTGGGCCAGATGGATGCTTCCGGCGCAGATCTTCTTCTTCATACTTGCGCTGGTGCTGCTGATACCGCCTGTGCTGCTGCACTGGCAGTAGCGCGCCGGGGCCTGTTTCTGCGGATTTAAAGGACAACAAATGGGATTCTGCGTTATCGCCGCAGGTGAGCGGATGCCGGGCTTCGCGGCGATGGCGGCCGCGCTGGCCGCCGCGTCCGGCCTGGACTACCCGGCCGCCGCCGTTCAGGCCAGGCATTGCTGGGGGGTTTTGCCGGCGACCTGGAAGCCGCCGCCGCCGACGCTCTTGTTGGGCATTGCGCGGCCTGCGGCATTAAAACCGTTAAACTGCCGGCCGAGGCGCTGGCCCGGCTGCCAGCTGCGCTCAGGATCAAAAAGATCGGCTTTGAAAAAGAACACCTGGCCTGGATGGACGCCGCCGGCAACGCCGGGACCGTCCGCGCACGTGAGATACTGGCGCTCTCGGCCGCCCCGGTAAAAGAAGAAACGAGGCACCTGGTGAAAACCAAAGACGGGCCCTCCGGCGCGGAAAAAGCGGTGCGGTTCGGCATAATGTCGGTGACCGGCCTGCCGATAGGCCTAGGCAAGACCAAAGAGACAATAAAAGAAGTGCGGGGCAACGAGCTGTCGTTCTACCTGGACATTATTTCCGGCTCCGACGAGCCCCGCCTGCGCCTGAGCCCCGTGGATTTCGACTTTTCCTGCCTGAAAGAAAGGAAAACCTATTCCAGCGAGATGAATTTCAGGCTGCTGGCCCTGGAACTGGCCGCTTTCGTGCCCGCCGCCCTTAACAACGCCGCCCTCTGGGCCATGCGGGAGAACACGCCCCTGAACGCCCTGCCCTACGACACCATGGAAGATTTCGAGACCGAAACCCGCCGCCTGGCGGCGCTGACGGGCCAGGCACGGTAAAACGATACGTATAGCTGCAACAGGTGTTGAGTAACCGGCTGAGCCGGTTGCGCGGGAAGGGGGATTTTGATAGCATAATGACTGGCTGGTCAGTATCCGGCCGTTATGAAAGCTTTGACCAGGACGCAGAAACACGAAAAAGAGCTGGAGATAGTCCGGGCCGCCACGCGCGTGCTGGAGCAGCGCGGCTTCGACGCGCTGACCATGGAAGAGGTGGCCAGAGAGGCTGGCCTCGCCAAGGGGACCCTTTTCCTTTATTATAAGCACAAGGATGACCTGATACTCGCCGTCTTCTCGGCGATGGCCGGAGCGCTGGGGCAGACGCTGGGCGCCATAGCCGCCGCGGAACTCGCCCCCGAGGAAATGCTTAAAAGAACTGTACACGCCCTCCTCGTGCATTTCGATAAAAAACGCGACATAACCGGTTACTCGGGGGGCCTGCCGCTGGCCGGGCCCAGCAAAGAGGCGCTGCGCTCCCGCTTCGCCGCCAACATGGAAGCCATAGCCGCCGCACTTAAACTTTGCGCCGGGGGGGGATTGCTGGAACTGGAAGACCCCCTGTTCTCGGCGTCCGCCCTCTTCGGCCTTTGCCGCGGCTCCAATTCCTACGCGCGCGCCGCAGGCCGCCAGCTGCCCGTTGAAGAACGCGCGCGGCGCATAACCGGGATATTCCTGAACGGAACAAGGAAAAAGAAATGAAACGTATTATATTTTCGGCCATGCTGGCCCTGCTGCCCTGCGCGCTGCCGGCGCAGGAATTCTCCACGGCCACGATGCGGCCGATAACGCTCAACGAAGCCTACACGCTGGCGCTGGCCAAAAGCGAACAGCTGGCCCTGCAGGCGGAAGGCATAAAACAGCTTGAAGCGGCCGAGCAGCTCATTAACGCCGCTTTCCGGCCCTCTTTCGACGCCAACGCCTCGCAGTACAAGCAGCAGAACTCGGCTTCCGCCACCAAAGGCTACTTTTCAGGCAGCTATGCGCTGTTCTCCGGCATGCGCGACTATATCTCGCAGAAGGCGGCCGCCGCGAAGACCGGCGCGGCGAAGCTCGACCTCGGCCGCGCCCGCCAGCAGCTTTACCTGAACGTGGCGCAGGCGTACCTGAACCTGCACGCCTCGCAGAGGCAGATCTTCATCCGGCGCGAGCAGCTGGAGGTAACGAAGAAAAGAATAGCCGAACTGCAGTCCAGGGTGGACATCGGCCGCTCGCGCAAAAGCGAAGTGGTGGCGGCGCAGACGCAGCTGGCGCAGGACAAAGCCAGCTGCCTGAACGCACAGGCCACAGAACGCCTGGCGCAGCAGGCGCTGCTGTTCCTGACGGGACTGGATACCGACCTGGTGCCGGACCAGGTTACGCCGCACCCGGCGGCCGGCCTGGAAGATTACCTTAAAGCCGCGCTGCTGCGCCCCGACCTGGCCGCCCGCCGCAAGGCGCTGGAAGCTTCGGGCTTCCTGCTGGACATACAGCAGCGCAACCTCTGGCCCACCGTTACTGTTGCGGCCGATTATTACGTGGTGCGCCGCCCCATGCCCGCCCCGGCGAACCGCTGGGACGGCACGCTGGCGGTGAACATCCCTTTATATAACGGCGGCGCGGCCCAGGCCCAGCGGCAGTCCGCTTACTCGGCGAAGCGCTCGGCCGAACTGGCGGTGCAGCTGGCCCAGCGGCAGGCGCTCACCGAAGTCCGCTCGGCTTACGAAGACTATAAATATTCTTCCCTGCAGACCGCCAGCCTTATGGAAGCCAGGGTCCTGGCCGAGGACAACGCGCGCTACCAGGCCGAGGACTATAAACTCGGCCTGGTAACGAACCTCGACGTGCTCAGCGCGCTGAACACCGTGCAGCAGGTGCGCCTTACCCTGGCCCTGGCCAGAGTGCAGGAGAATCTTAGCCAGCTGCAGCTGGAGATAGCCGCCGGCCTGGAGATACAATAATGACCCTCTCTGACCTTTCTATCAAGAACCCCGTTTTCGCCTGGATGCTGATGCTGGGCCTGATAGTGTTCGGCTGGATAGGCTTTTCCAGCATGGGCATCAGCCAGATGCCGGACGTGGACTATCCCGTGGTGAACGTTTCCGTGGGCCTGGAAGGCGCGGCCCCGGAAGTTATGGAAACGCAGGTGGCGGACGTGCTGGAAGGCGTGGTGATGAGCATACAGGGCATCAAGGACGTGTCCTCCAGCTCCAAGCGCGGCTCGTGCAACCTTACCATAGAATTCGAGCTGGGCCGCGACATCGACGTGGCTATGCAGGAAGTGCAGGCGAAGATCTCCCAGGCTACGCGCGACCTGCCCCGCGACATCGACCCGCCTACGGTGAGCAAAAGCAACCCCGAAGACCAGCCCATCATCCGCGTCTCGCTGAGCGGCGACAGGCCCATCAAGGACCTGATGGCCTATTCCAACGATTTCCTGAAGGACAAGTTCACCACCATCTCCGGCGTAGGCGACGTGGACATGGGCGGCTTCGTGGACCCCAACCTGCGCATCTGGGTTAACACGGAACAGCTCAACGCCAAGCAGCTCACCGTAGAGGACGTG
Organism: Elusimicrobiota bacterium; assembly: GCA_026388125.1. Lineage (GTDB taxonomy): Bacteria > Elusimicrobiota > Elusimicrobia > Elusimicrobiales > UBA9959 > UBA9959. The sequence continues at coordinate 1,279 of JAPLKJ010000018.1, read as the reverse complement.
ATGAACACGGTGGCCAACCAGCACCTGGAAATGCCGGCCGGCTACATCAGCTCCGGCAACAAGGAAATGAACGTCCGCGTGATGGGCGAAGCCACCACCCCCGAGCAGTTCCAGAACCTGGTGATAACCGGGCGCGGCGGGGCCGCCATCTGGAAGACCTTCCGCATCAAGGACGTGGCCGAAGTGGAGGACGGGCTTAACGACATCCGGCGCGTGGCCCGCACCCAGGGCCGGACCTCGGTGGGCATCGGCATAATGAAGCAGCGCGGCTCCAATGCCGTGGCCGTGGCCAAGGCGGTGCGCGCCCGCGTGGCGGAGCTGCAGAAAAGCCTGCCGCAGGGCATGTACCTGACCGTAGTGAACGACACCACGCGCTTCATAGAGGATTCCACGCGCGAACTGAACTTCACGCTGATCCTTTCCGCCCTGCTTACCGGCGTGGTCTGCTGGCTGTTCCTGGGCTCCTGGTCCTCCACGCTCAACGTCCTGCTGGCCATCCCCACGTCCATCATCGGCGCGTTCCTGATACTTTATTTTATGGGCTTCACGCTCAACACCTTCACGCTGCTGGGGCTGTCGCTGGCCATCGGCATAGTGGTGGACGACGCCATCATGGTGCTGGAGAACATCGTGCGGTACAACGAGATGGGCTACGGCCGCGTAAAGTCGGCCCTCGTCGGGGCCAGGGAAATAACCTTCCCGGCCATGGCCTCCTCCATAGCCATCCTCGCTATTTTCGTGCCGGTGATCTTCATGAAAGGCATCATCGGCAAGTTCTTCTTCCAGTTCGGCGTAACGATGTCAGCCGCCGTGCTGCTGTCGCTGCTTGAGGCGCTGACGCTGTCGCCGATGCGCTGCTCGCAGTTCGTGGACGCGGGGCGCACCACCGCCATGGGCATCTGGATGGACAAGGCTTTTACCCGCTTCGCGGCGCTGTACCGCAGCACGCTTGAGCGCATCCTGCGCCACCGCTGGAAGACCGTGGGGACCGCCGTGGCGGTGTTCGCCGTCTCGCTGCTGCTAGCCAAGAAGCTGCCGATGGAATTCACGCCGTCGCAGGACCAGAGCCAGTTCATGGTGCGCCTGCAGACGCCCATAGGCTCTTCCTTCGACTATACCAACGCGGCGTTCGCCAAGGTGGAAGCCTGGGCCATGAAGAACCCCAACGTCGAGCGCTATTTCGGCGCGGTAGGCATGGGCGGCGTGAACGGCGGCATGCTGTTCATGACGCTCAAACAGCCCAAGGACCGCGTGCCCCTGAAGAAAAGCGGCAAAAAGC
>JAPLKJ010000233.1 GCA_026388125.1 Elusimicrobiota bacterium | reverse complement strand
TTCTTGAAATTGGCGGCAAAAAGCCCCGCCAGTTCCTTGTATTTCACGTCGTACTGCGCCTTGTCGGCCCAGGCCTTGCGCGGGTTCAGTATTTCCGCCGGCACGCCGGGGCATTCGGCCGGTATGGCGAAGCCGAATACGGGGTCTTTGGTGAACTTCACCCTGGCCAGCGCGCCGTCCAGCGCGGAATTGAGCAGGGCGCGGGTATGCTTTATGCTCATGCGCTTGCCCGTGCCGTAAGGCCCGCCGCACAGGCCGGTATTTATCAGCCAGCAGTCGGCTTTATGATCGCGCATCTTTTTTTCCAGCAGCTCGGCATACACCGAAGGATGGTGGCTCATGAACGGCGCGCCGAAGCAGGTGCTGAACGTGGCCTTGGGCTCTTTAATGCCCATTTCGGTGTTGGCCACTTTGGCGGTGTAGCCGCTGATGAAGTGATACATCGCCTGCTCATAGGAGAGTTTGGCGATGGGCGGCAGTACGCCGAAGGCGTCGTAGGTGAGCATCACTATGTTCCTGGGGTGCGGGAAGGCCGCGCCCTTGATGGCGTTGTCGATGAATTCCAGCGGGTAGGCCGCGCGGGTATTCTCGGTGAGCGAGCCGTCGTTCAAGTCCAGCACGCGGGTGGCTTTGTCGTACACCACGTTCTCCAGGATGGTGCCGAAGCGGCCGGTGGCGGCGTAGATCTGCGGTTCTGCTTCGGCGCTCAGGTTGATCACTTTGGCGTAGCAGCCGCCCTCGAAGTTGAACACGCCGTTATCGCTCCAGCCGTGCTCGTCGTCCCCTATCAGCCGGCGCAGGGGGTCGGAAGAGAGCGTGGTCTTGCCGGTGCCGCTAAGACCAAAGAAGATGGCCGTATCGTTCTGCTTGCCTACATTGGCGGAGCAGTGCATGGGCATCACGCCCTTCAGCGGCAGCAGGTAGTTCATCACGCTGAAAATAGATTTCTTTATCTCTCCGGCATAGGCGGTGCCGCCTATCAGGATGATCTTCTTATGGAAATTCAGCAGGATGAAGGCCGCGCCGCGCGTGCCGTCCACCTGGGGCAGGGCGTGGAAGCCGGGCGCGTTGATAATGGTGAACTCGGGCTTGAACCCGGCCAGTTCGGCGGCCGGCGGCTCGATGAACATATGCCCGGCGAACAGGCTGTGCCAGGCGAGCTCCGTATAAACGCGCACATTAAGCCGGTTGGCGGGGTCGGAACCGGCGTAACAGTCCCGGCTGTAGATCTCCCTTTCGGCCATATAAGCCTGCACTTTGCGCAGCAGGCTGTCGAAAGTGGCCTCGTTGATGGCCACGTTCTGATCGCCCCACCAGATATGGGCTTCGCTGGAGGGCTCTTTTACTATGAACTTATCCTGCGCGGAGCGCGCGGTATGCTTGCCGGTGCGCGCGCACAGGGCGCCGCCGGCCGCTATTTCGGCTTCCTTGCGGGAAACGGAGTGTTCGTACAGCGCCGGCGCGGAAAGGTTCTTGAATATGGTCTTGGTGGTCTTCAAATCAGCGGTCATGGGTTTCTCCTTGGTGTCTAGCATAAGTCCTCTCTATTTTAAAGTTCAGCCGCAAAAAGCGGAAGCAGCACAAAAGAAGTTCGCCGTTTGTGCTGTTCGCGCCTTTTGCGGCTAATACACGGTCATTTTAAATTAATCCAGCACCTTGCGTATGCGGGTAACGCCTTCTATAATGTCCTTCTCCGAGCCGCAATAGCTCAGGCGCAGGTGGCCTTCCAGGCCGAATTCGATGCCGGGCACGGTAACCACCATGCACTTCTCCAGCAGCAGAGCGGAAAGCTTGGTGGAATCCGGCTCGTAGGCGCTGAAATCCGCGAAGCTGTAGAAAGTGCCCTGCGGCTTGTGCAGTTTCACTTTTTTAAGCTTCGAAAGCTCCGCCACCATCACGTCGCGCTTTTTTTCCAGGCCCGCGCGCAGCGTTGCCACGAAATCCCCGCCCGCGCGCAGCGCGCCGGCCGCGGCGGCCTGGCTGAGCGCCGAGGGGCAGGAGGAGATCTGGGCCTGCACTTTCACCATGGCCTGCGTAATGGCCGCGTTGGCCACGCTCCAGCCTATGCGAAAGCCCGTCATGGAGAAGGTTTTGGAAACGCCGTTGATGGAGACGATAACCGATTCGTCCAGCGGGCGCTTGGAGAAATTATAGGCCGACGGCGCTTTAAGCCCGTCGAATACCAGCTGGTTGTAGATATCGTCCATCAGCAGGTAGATGTTGCGGTATTCGCAGATCTCCACCATTTCGCGGATGAACGCTTCCGGGTAAACCTGGCCGGAGGGGTTGTTGGGGCTGTTCAGCAGTATGGCCTTGGTATTGGTAGTGATGCAGGATTCGATATCCTCCGCGGTCACCAGCAGCTCGCCGGCTTTGGGGCGCGCCACCACGGGCGTGCCGTAGGCCAGCTTCACCATTTCGGGATAGCTCACCCAGTAAGGCGCCGGGAACACTATCTGGTCGCCGGGGTCTATTACGGAAACAAGGAAATTATAGATAGCCTGCTTGGCCCCGGAAGCCACCACGATGTTCCTGGGGCCGGGTTTCACGCCGTAATACTGCTCGGTGTAGGCGGCTATTTCTTTTTTAAGCGCGGCGGTGCCGGAGGTGGGCGTATAGCGCACGAAGCCAGCGTCCAGCATCTTGCGGCCTTCTTCGAAGGCGCCGGCCGGTATTTTTTCTTCGGGCTCGCCGCCGCCCAGGTGCACCACGGGCTTGCCCTCGGCTTTGAGGTTATTGGCTAGTTCGTTGAGCTTGAGGGTGGCCGATTGGCCGAGGGACAGGGCTAATCTGCTGAGGTGCATGGCGTTTTCGGGGGAAGGCCCCCTCTCCTCCAGATTAAATTAAGAAAAAGAAAAAAGGTGCGGGCGGGAATCGAACCCGCGAATAAGAGTTTTGCAGACTCTCGCCTTACCACTTGGCCACCGCACCGTGTGTATATATATTACCAAACTTAAAGAAAAAAGGCACATCCGACCGCGAACATATGCGGTTCAGAGCCCTTATCTCAGCCGCGAACCGGCGGGATCGTGCCTTTTAAAATTCTCTGCGGCCTGGGCCTGGGAAGTTGTCACATAACAGTAGAAACATCCCCCCGGGCAGGTGTCGGCCATGCCGATATCCACGGTCTTGACGCAGCGACAGCTTTCGCGCGACGGGCCCGGCGGCAGGGCCGCTACCTGCCAATTTAGAACTGGCCCGTACGGGGCGAATAATTCGGCGCCGCAGCATTGCGCCGCCGGGAAACTGTCCGTGTATTCCTGGTTGCAGCAAACGCGCAGCTGGATGCCGAAGCCTTTGGCTATCGCCTCCAGCTCATGCAGCAGTTTAACTTCCTGCGCGCCTACCGCGCGCAGCGCGGGGTATTTTTTATAGATCGCCTCGCGCTGTTTTTCCGTCTGCCTCCACGCTATTGTATGCCCGGCCGGGACTTTGGCGATGGCTTTCTGGTAGGGCTCGGTAAAACTTACGTTCACCACCCGGGTATGGCCGGTCAGGCTAGCCGCTATTTCCTTGAAATTATTACGGTGCCAGGCAGCGGTGTAGGTTTTAGCGGATATCAAGATCGGGTCGTAGCGCCACTGAATACAATCGGGCCCCGGCAGTGCTTTCGCTACTTTAAGGAAATCCTTTATAACCGCCTCGCGGGAAGGGATACCGCTCTCTATCTCCCGCCCATAGCCGGTTATCGTGTACTGGTAAACGTACGGCACGCCTTCCGTCCGCAAAGCTTTCAGCTCGGCGTGGAACGGGCCGGCGTACTTGGTCCAGAATAAATAACCCAGAACGTCTTCAGGCTTGAGCGAAGCCCGGAAGAAACCCGCGGGGCCGCCGCCGAACACCGTTCTGTATTCTGCATACCCGGCCTTGCGCCTGCCGCTGAACCAGGCGGCGTAGTAGTGCGGAATATCGGTACGCCTGGAAGCGCTGATAATGTGCATAAGTTAACCCCTGCCGCAGACACAACTTTACCTATTTTCTTCGCTTAACGGCAAACGCCGCGGCCGCGGGAATTTTACCTAGAGGCTCGCGTATTTCTCCGTATAGCGGGCCGCGGCGCGGTGAAGGTATAGTATAAACGTGAATGCCGGGAGATATTTAGAATGAAAACTCTATTGGCTTTACTCTGCCTGTGCGCGGCCGGCGCGTGCCCGCTGGCGGCGCAGGAACCGGACGCCATCGGGGCGGGGCTGCTGGCCGGCAAGCCTACCGGCGTCACGGCCAAACTGTGGTACGGCAGCATGGCGGTGGATACCGGCGTGGATTTCGGCCATCAGTTAACCCTGTACGGCGACTATCTCTGGAATAACTGGAAGGTCCTGCCCCAGCCGGCCAAAGGCAGGCTCCCCGTCTATATGGGCGTGGGCATGCAGGTCTCACCCGAGGAATTCGGCCTGCGCCTGGTGGCGGGCGCGGCGTACATGCTGCCGCATAACCGCCTGGAATTATTTTTCGATATCGTCCCGGTGGTGCGCCTGTCGCCGGGCACCAGCGGCGGCGTTAACTTAAGCGCCGGAGTGCGCTATTACTTCAAGGGGATCTGACATGAACCTGTTACTGAACGTGCTGGCAAGCAGCTTAGCCGTACTTGTGGCCTTATTTTAACGCTGCCGCTCAACATCCTCACGCTGGGGCTTTTTAGTTTCGTCATCATAGCCGCCATGGTGCGGCTGGCGGCGGCCATAGTGCCGGGGTTCCGGGTGGAGAATTTCTGGTGGGCGCTGGCCTTCGCCCTGGTACTGGCCATCGTAAATGCCTTCCTGCATTCGCTGGCGAACCGCTGAGCTGTTTTAGGAGAACACACATGGATAAAATACTGGCATTCAAAGCTATAACAAAAGACCCGCCCTGCGTTAAGGCGAAGAAAAGCAGGCTGCTGCGGCTGCTCAACGCCTGGGGGAGCCAGTATTACGCCCTCGGAGCCGTAAAAGATACCGAAGAGGATGCCGCCGGCCGCGCCCGGGAAGCGGCCCTGGAAGCCCGGCAGCGCCGGCAAACCCGCGCCCTCCTGCACAGGTATTTCGCAATGAATTTCGGGCAAAGCAGCGCGGACGCCGGTTGAGACACGCCGGTAAGGAGGTTCCATGAAGGTCCTGAGCCATATTCTGATCAGCAGCCTGGCCGTGCTGCTGGCGGCGCATCTGCTGCCGGGCGCCACCGTTGACAGTTTCGGCACCGCGGTAGCGGTAGCGGTGGTACTGGGCGTGGTCACCGCGCTGCTCGTGCCGGTGCTGCTGCTGCTTACCTTTACCGCCAACCTGCCGGCCCTTATGGTGCTCACCTTCGCCATCACCGGCGGACTGGTGCTGTTCACGGCGCGGGTGGTGCCCGGGTTCCACATCGCGAATTTCTGGTGGGCGCTCGCTTTCGCGCTCATGCTCTCGCTGATCAACGCTTTTTTCCACGGGGTAGGCGCCGCAAGGCGCCCGGCGCCCTGATGAAAGCCCTCCCGGCCGGCCCCGCCGCCACCAAGCGGGCGCACCTGGTAACTTTCCTGGCGGCGCTGTTCGTCTGCGGCGCCGTAGTTCTATGCATGATAGGCCCGCTGCTGCTGTCTTTGTTTTTGGGTGCAACGCTGGCCATGCTCACCTACCCGGTATATCACTGGTTCCGGGCGTATAAATGCGGCCCCCGGCTGGCCGCCAGCGCGGTAACCGGCCTGCTGCTGCTGCTGGTAATAGCGCCGCTGGCCGGCTTTTCCATCCTGGCCGTAAAACAGGGCATCGTAATCGGCCAGCAGATGAGCGAGCTCAAGGAGTTCTCGCCGAAAGCCATCACCGCAGCGCTCAGCCGCTGGGAGCTGGTGCGCATGGCGATCGGCGATCCGGCGCATGTCAACGCGCAGCTCAAGAGCGCCATCCAGGCCACCGGAGAGTTCACCAGCGCGGCGGTGCTCGACCTGGGCGCCGGCGTGCCGCAGTTGCTGCTGCAGCTGCTGCTGGCCATGATCGCTTTTTTCTTTTTCCTGCTGGACGGCGAACAGTTCGTGGACTGGCTGCTGGGCCTGAGCCTGTTCGACCGCAGCGTGCAGGAAAAGCTGGTGGAATCGTTCCGGGTCACGACTGTTTCCGCCGTACTGGCGGGGCTGGCCGCCGCGGCGGCCCAGGCCGGGCTGATAGTGGTCGGGTTCCTGATCCTCGGCGTGCCCGGCGCGTTCCTGGCCGGCGGGCTCACTTTCATCTTCGCGTGGATCCCCATGGTGGGCACCGCCCCGGCCTCGCTGGCGGGCATGCTTTATCTTTACGTGGCGCAGGGCTCGGCGCTGCAGCTGTCGCTGATGGTAGTGCTGGCGCTGTCGGCCAGCGTCATAGACAACCTCGTGCAGCCCATGGTGCTCAAGGGCCGGGACGATATGCATCCCCTGGTGGGGCTTATCGCCATCCTCGGCGGGCTGCAGATGTTCGGGATACAGGGCGTACTGATAGGGCCGATACTGGCGGCCATGCTGCTTTCGCTGCTCAAGATCTGGCCCGTCATACGGGGCCGGTTCGGGATAGATACCCGCCCGGGTTGCGGGAATACTTAGCTTTCAGCCGCGGGACGGCGCCTTACACAGAGGGGAAACTTACATGAAAAATACTCGCAAACTTGCAGCTTCGCTTACCGGCACGGTGCTGCTGCTCTCGGCGGCTTTGATGGTGGGGATAATGTTCCGGGCTTTCAGGCAGATCACGGATACCGCCGAGGCGCGCAAGCAGACTTACATCATATTACTCGGTTCGGAAAATCTGCTGTCCGACCTGAAAGACGCCGAGACCGGCCAGCGCGGCTATCTGCTGACGGGCCGCACAGCATTTCTTGAACCCTACCTGGCGGTGCGCAGCGGCATCAGCGGCCAGCTCAAAGAACTGCGCCGGCTTACCTCGCACAGCGCCGCCCAGGAACATCTGGACGCGGCCGCTCCGCTGATAGCAGCCAAAATGGCGGAACTGGCGAACGCCATCGAGCTGCGCCGCAACGGCCATCCGAACGACGTGCTGGCGGTAGTTGCCAGCGCGCATGGCAAACGACTGATGGACCTGGTCCGCACCGAGATGAGGAGCTTCAACCAGATCGAGCAAAGCGCCCTGGCGCTGCACGAGGCCCGGTTTCAAACGGAGATGCACCGGCTGCTCGTCATTATCTTTATCACCAGCCTGCTGATGCTGCTGTTCGCGCTTTTGTTCGTGTATTTCGGCTACAGGGAAACGCAGCGGCAGGTAAAGGACCTGGTCCACCTCGAGACGCAGCATCTGCTGGCGATACAGGAGGACATGAACGACCGGTTGCTGCTGAGCAACGCTACCCTGCAGATCAGCGAGGAAAAGCTCTCCGTTACGCTCAGGTCCATCGGCGACGCGGTGCTGGCCACCGACGCGCAGGGGCTGGTGACGCTGCTCAATCCCCTTGCCGAGAAGCTCACCGGCTGGACGCAGCCGGAAGCCGCCGGGCGCCCGGTCGGCGAGATCTTCCGCATCATCCACGAGGTTACCCGCCTGCCCGCGGAAAACCCGATAATGGACACCCTGGCCAAGGGCACGGTATGTCCCCTGGCCAATCACACCATACTGCTTTCGCGCTCCGGCGGTGAGTGCGCCATCGCCGACAGCTGCGCGCCGATACTCGGCAGCGACGGCCTGGTGGTCGGCGCCGTGATGGTGTTCCGCGACGTCACCGAGCGGGCGCAGATAGAGCTCGGGCTGAAAAGGACGCAGAAAGACCTGGAAGCCATCAAAAAATCCGCCGACGAGGCCAGCGAATACGCCGACAGCATCATCAACACCGTGCGCGAGCCGCTGATCTCGCTGGACCAGGACCTGCGGGTGGTGTCCGCCAGCCGCTCCTTCTATGAAGTTTTTAAAGTGAACCCCCAGGAGACCGTGGGGCAGCTTATCTACGATCTGGGCAATAAGCAGTGGGATATTCCCAAGCTCCGGGAACTGCTGGAGACCATCCTGCCGCAGAAAGCCTCCTTCGACAACTATGTGGTCGTACTTGATTTCTCAGCCATCGGCCGGCGCATCATGCTCTTGAACGCCCGGCAGATACAAAGGGTGCTGGGCAAAGAACGCATCATCCTGCTCGCCATCGAGGACATCACCGCGCGCAGGGAGATAGAGAACGGGCTGGAAAAAGCCCGCAAACACCTGGCGGCCACTAAAATAGCCGAAGACGCGTCCCGGGAATATTCGGACAGTATAATCAATACCGTGCGCGAGCCGCTGATCTCGCTGGACCAGGACCTGCGTGTGGTCTCGGCCAGCCGCTCCTTCTATGAAGTCTTCAAGGTGAACCCCGAAGAGACCGTGGGCCAGCTTATCTACGACCTGGGCAATAAGCAGTGGGATATCCCCAAGCTCCGGGAGCTGCTGGAAACCATTCTGCCGCAGGAAGCCACCTTCGACAACTACGAGGTGGAACACGATTTTGCCGACATCGGCCGCCGCATCATGCTCTTGAACGCCCGGCAGATACAAAGGGTGCTGGGCAAAGAGCGCATCATCCTGCTCGCCATCGAGGATATCACCGAGCGCAGGGAGATCGAGGACGGCCTGGAAAAAGCCCGCAAAGAGCTGGCGGCCACCAAGATCTCCGAAGACGCGGCCCGCGAATACTCCGACAGCATCATCAATACCGTGCGCGAGCCGCTGATCTCGCTGGACCAGGACCTGCGGGTGGTGTCCGCCAGCCGCTCCTTCTACGAAGTCTTCAAGGTGAAGCCCAAAGAGACCGTAGGTAAGCTTATCTACGATCTGGGCAACAAACAGTGGGATATCCCCAAGCTGCGGGAACTGCTGGAGACCATCCTGCCGCAGGAAGCCACCTTCGACAACTACGAGGTGGAGCACGATTTCGCCGATATCGGCCGCCGCATCATGCTCCTGAACGCCCGGCAGATACAACGGGCGTCGGGCAAGGAGCGCATCATCCTGCTCGCCATCGAGGACATCACCGAGCGCAGGGAGATCGAGGACGGCCTGGAAAAAGCCCGGAAAGAACTGGCGGCCACCAAAATAGCCGAAGACGCCGCCCGCGAATACTCCGACAGCATCATCAATACCGTGCGCGAGCCGATGATCTCGCTGGACCAGGACCTGCGGGTGGTCTCGGCCAGCCGCTCTTTCTATGAAGTTTTTAAGGTAAACCCCAAAGAGACCGTGGGGCAGCTTATCTATGACTTGGGAAATAAACAGTGGGATATCCCCAAACTGCGGGAACTGCTGGAAACCATCCTTCCCCAAAAGGCAACCTTTGATAACTATGAGGTTGAACACGATTTTACTACCATTGGCAAGCGCATAATGCTTTTGAACGCCCGGCAAATTCAAAGAGCGTCGGGAAAAGAGCGGATAATCCTCCTGGCCATCGAGGACATCACCGAGCGCAGGGAGATAGAAAATGGTCTGGAAAAAGCCAGTAAAGAACTGGAAGCAACTAAAATATCCGAAGATGCAGCCCGCGTATACGCCGAGAGCATCATCAACACCGTACGTGAACCCTTAATCGTTCTAAATCAAGATCTAAGGGTAGTCACCGCCAGCCGTTCCTTCTATGAAGTCTTTAAGGTAAACCCTGAAGAGACCGTG
>JAPLKJ010000066.1 GCA_026388125.1 Elusimicrobiota bacterium | reverse complement strand
CCCCGCTGTATATGACGGCCGCCTTCGCGGGCCGCGAGCTGCTTTTTAAAGCCTACAGCGAGGCGGTCCGGGAAAAATACCGCTTCTATTCTTACGGCGATTCGATGTTCATACAGTAAAAAAGGAAATCTCATGCCCCATTTTGAAGTGTTAAAAAAAGACGGAGAGACCGCGGCGCGGACGGCCATAGTCAAGACCGCGCGCGGTCACATCCATACTCCCGTATTCATGCCGGTGGCCACGCAGGGCACCGTTAAAGCCGTGACCCAGCGCGACCTGGGCGAGATAGGCGCGGAATGCCTGCTTTCCAACACCTACCACCTTTATCTGCGCCCCGGGCTGGACACGCTGGAGCGCTTCGGCGGCCTTAACCGGTTCATGAACCATCCAGGGCCCGTGCTCACCGATTCCGGCGGCTTCCAGGTCTACAGCCTCAGCCGCCTGCGCAAGATAACCGACACCGGGGTGCATTTCGCCTCGCATATCGACGGCAGCCCGCATTTCTTCACCCCGGAGAAAGTGATAGATTTCCAGGCCTCCATCGGCTCCTCCATCTGGACCTGCCTGGACGTCTGCGTGGAGAACCCGGCCTCGCGCGCCGACGCCGAGGACGCGCTGAAAAAGACCATGAACTGGGCGCAAAGGGCCAAAGGCCGCTTTGTGGAACGGACGCGGGACATGGAACCGGGCCAGCGTCCCCTGCTTTTCGGCATAGTGCAGGGGTCTATCTATCCCGACCTGCGCGCCGAGGCCGCGCGCCACATGGCCGAGCTCAACCCCGACGGGTTCGCCATCGGCGGCCTTTCCGTCGGCGAAAGCAAGGCGCAGATGCGCGAGGCGCTGGCGGCGGCGGTGGAGCAGCTGCCGAAGAACAAGCCGGTCTATTTCATGGGCCTGGGCTCCCCCGAGGACATGTGGGACGCGGCGGAGCTCGGCGTGGACATGTTCGACTGCGTGCTGCCCACGCGCAACGCCCGCAACGGGCAGGCGCTCACTTCCGGCGGCAAGTTCTACATCAAGAACGCGGCGTACAAGAACGACGACGCCCCCATCGACCCGCTGTGCGACTGCATCTGCTGCCGTAATTATTCGCGCGGCTACCTTTCCCACCTGTTCAAGGCCAAGGAGCTGCTGGTCAGCCAGCTGCTGTCCATCCATAACCTGCGCTTCCTGATAAACCAGACTAAGATCATGCGCATGGCGGCTGCCACGGGCACGTTCCGGGCTGCGAAAAAGGCTTTCAAGGACGCGTACCTGGCGAAAGAATGACGCTGGGCATAACACGGGCCGGATAAACGCGTTAAAAATTTGTTAAAATAAAGGCCGTAAGGTTTGCCGACGGAGGAACAATGGAACAGAACTCGCCTATAATGCAGCTTATCCCTTTCATAGCGGTAGCGGCCATATTTTACTTCCTGCTTATCCGCCCCCAGCAGAAGCAGGTGAAGGAAACGAAGAAGATGCTGGAGGCCCTCAAGCCCGGGGACCGCATCATCACGCGCGGCGGCATGCTGGGCGCGATAACTTCCATCAAGGACGAAGAGGTGGAAGTGGAGATCTCCAAAGGCGTCAAAGCCATGTTCACCCGCAGCGCCGTCGGCGCTGTCGTTGCGCAGCCCAAGTAAGGATCTCAGGACTTCGGCGTTTCAGAGCTAAATACTAAGGAGCATCATCCGAAATGGATAAATTACACTGGAAGATAGGGCTGACCCTCGGCCTTTTGATACTTTCGATCTGGCTGCTGTACCCGACCGTGGAATGGTACACCAAGACCCCCGACGAGCGCGCCAAGCTCGAGGCCGTGCGCATGCGCCCGAAGGGCATCATGAACCTGGGCCTTGACCTCAGGGGCGGCACGCACCTGCTGCTCGAGCTGGACATCACCAAGCTCGAGAAGAAAGAAAAGGTGGCCGATGCCGTTACCCGCGCCATCGAGATCATCCGCAACCGCATCGACCAGTACGGCGTAGGCGAAACGCCCATCTCCCGCCAGGGCGAGCGCTGGATCTCCGTGGACCTCCCCGGCATCTCCAACGCCGAAGAGGCCGAGAACCTTATCGGCAAGACCGCGCTGCTCGAATTCCGCCTGGTCAACGACTCCAAGGACGCCCAGGACGTGGTCTCGAAAGCCGAAGCCCTGGACGGCCCCCCCCTCGACAAGAACGGCGTCCCCGTGCCCGAGATAGCCAAGCTCCTGCCCAAGGGCAGCATGCTCTACAAGGCCACCGCCGGCCAGGAAGGCGAGCGGACGCGCTACTACGTGCTGTTCGACTCGGTGCCCGTTACCGGCGCCTACCTTGAGAACGCGCGCGTAGAGACCGACCGCCAGTTCGGCACTCCCAGCATCGGCTTCACTTTCAATAAAGAAGGCGGCAAACTGTTCGAGCAGTTCACCGGCGCCAATGTCGGCAAATACCTGGCCATTGTGCTCGACGGCGTGGTGCATTCCGCCCCCGTTATTAAGACCCGCATCGGCGGCGGCTCCGGCGTGATAGAAGGCTCCTTCAGCATGGAGGAAGCCCGCGACCTGGCCATCGTGCTGCGCGCCGGCTCCCTGCCCGCGCCGGTCAGCATCATCGAGAAGCGCGTCGTGGGCCCGGGCCTCGGCGAAGACTCCATAAAGAAAGGCCTGACGGCGGCCCTGGCTGCCCTGCTGCTGGTGACAATCTTCATGGTGATCTATTACAAAGCCGGCGGCCTTATCGCCGACATAGCGCTGGTGCTCAACTTCGTGTTCCTGATAGCGGCCCTGGGCTATTTCGGCGCCACGCTGACGCTGCCCGGCATCGCCGGCATGATCCTGTCTCTGGCCATGGCCATAGACGCGAACGTGCTGATCCTGGAGCGCATGCGCGAGGAAATGGCCCTCTCCAAGCCCGTGGCCATGATAATCCCCACCGGCTACGACAAGGCCTGGAGCGCCATCCTGGACTCCAACGTGACTACCTGGATAGCTGCCATCTTCCTGTTCCAGTTCGGCTCCGGCCCCGTGAAAGGTTTCGCCGTAACGCTGACCATCGGTCTGCTGGTCGGCATGTTCACTTCCGTCTTCGTGACCCGGCTCATTTACGAGTTCTGGCTTACGTCCAACCCCAAGGAGCTCAGCATATGATAAGGATACTCCATAAGACCAATATTAACTTCATAAAACTCCGCCACGTGTTCTTCGGCATTTCAGGGACCGTGGTGCTGCTGGGGATCATCTCCCTTTCCGTGAAAGGGATAAACCTCGGCCTTGACTTCACCGGCGGCACGATGATGCAGGTCAAGTTCGACAAACCGGTGGAGATCGGCGCCCTCAGGGCCGCCCTGGACTCCGCCAGGATAGAGGCCGGGATACAGAGCTTCGGCGCCAACACCTATGCCATCAAGGTCAAGGGCACGCAGGAGAACGTCAACGAGAAAGCGACCCAGATAACGACCGCCCTCAAGACCATACAGGGCGCCGCCTTCGCCGAGGAGAAACTCGACTACGTCGGCCCCGTGGTGGGCAACGACCTGGCCAAGAAGGCCCTGTTCGCGATGATATT
>JAPLKJ010000206.1 GCA_026388125.1 Elusimicrobiota bacterium | reverse complement strand
ACCTGGACGGCGCCGGTATCCACCGGCACCTACGATATCACCTGCGGCGTGACCGACGGCAAACCCGGAGTTCTGGTACAGAGGACCGTGCAGGTGCAGGTGACCACGGGCCCGACCATAACGAGCCTGACCGCCATCCCTGATACGGTGCCCAGGAACGGCATAGTGAGCGTGGTCTGCGTGGCTACGGCCCCGGATAACGGCGCGCTCGAGTATTTACTGAGCGCCGACAGCGGCACTATAACCCAGTACGTCTCTTCCGCGGCGTGGACGGCGCCCAACTCCACCGGGACGTATAACCTCACCTGTACCGCGAGCGTGCCGGACCATGGCAGCGCCAGTCAGAGCGTGCAGGTGCTAGTGAACAGCAGGCCGGCCATAGATTCGCTGACGGCCTCGCCCGCGGTGGTGTCCACCGGCTCGTTCTCCACGATAGTTTGCGCGGCCGCCGACCCCGACGGCGACGAGCTGGAATACTTCTGGTCCTCGGTGGCGGGCAGTACCATAACCGGCCTCGGCGCGTCGGTGGTGTGGACGGCTCCCGTGTCCACCGGGACTTACGAGATAATCTGCGGAGTGACGGACGGCAAACCCGGAGTGCTGATCGAGAAGAACGTGCTGGTGCAGGTGGCTACGGGCCCGATGATAACCAGCCTGACCGCCGTTCCGGACACTATCCCCAGGAACGGCGTGGCCAGCGTGATATGCGTGGCCACGGCGCCGGACAACGGCGCGCTGGAGTATATCTTTACCGCCAGCAGCGGCAGCGTGACCGCCTATGCTTCTTCCGCCGCGTGGACGGCGCCCAACGCCACCGGCACTTATAGCGTTACCTGCGAAGCCAGAGTGGCCGGGCAGGGCAGCGACAGCGAGAGCGTGGCTATCCTGGTGAACAGCCGGCCGTCCATAACGTCCCTGACCGCCGAGCCCACGATCGTGTCCATGGGCGGAGAGGCTGCGATCTCGTGCCTGGCCGAGGATCCTGACGGGGACGAACTGTTCTATGCCTGGACCTCCGTGGCGGGCAGCACCATAACGGGCCTCGGCGCGAACGCGGTCTGGACGGCGCCGCAATCCACCGGCACGTACACGATAATCTGCGGCGTAACGGACGGCAAGCCCGGAGTGGACATACAGAGGGGCGTGTCGGTGCAGGTGGCGACCGGGCCGGTAATAACGTCCCTGACCGCCACCCCGGACACTATCCCCAGGAACGGCGAGGTCAGCGTGGTCTGCGTGGCCACGGCTCCGGACAACGGCGAACTGCTGTATACCCTGACCGCGAGCAGCGGCGGCCTGGTCCAGTACGTTTCCTCGGCGGCCTGGACGGCGCCCAACGCCACCGGGACGTACAGCGTCACCTGCGAGGCCGGAGTGACGGGGATGGACAGCGCGCGCGGGAGCGTGGAAATACTCGTGAACAGCCCGCCGGTCATAACCTCCCTTACCGCCGAGCCGGCCATAGTGTCCACGGGGGCGGTATCCGCGCTGGTGTGCGCGGCCTCCGACCCCGACGGCGACGAACTGACGTACACCTGGACCTCCGTTGAGGGCAGCACCATAGCGGGCGGCGGCGCGTCGGTGGTCTGGACGGCGCCGGAGTCCACCGGCACCTACGCGGTAGGCTGCAGCGTCACCGACGGCAAGCCCGGGGTGCTGGTGCAGACCAGCGCGCAGGTGCGGGTGGTGTCGGGCCCGATGATAACGAGCCTGACCGCCACCCCCGACACGATAGCCAGGCAGGGGGTGACCAGCGTGGTCTGCGTGGCGACGGCCCCCGATAACGGCGCGCTTGTGTATACGCTGAGCGCCGCCAGCGGCACCCTGGTAACCTACGTTTCCTCGGCGTCCTGGACGGCGCCCGATTCTACCGGCACTTACAGCGTGGCCTGCGTGGCCGCCGTGACCGGGCACGGCAGCGCCGGCGAAAGCGTGGCTATTCTCGTGAACAGCAAGCCTGTTATCAATTCCCTGACGGCCGAACCCACTATCGTCTCCACCGGGGCGGTATCGGCGCTGGTGTGCGCGGCCTCCGACCCGGACAGCGACGAAATGTTCTACAGCTGGAGCGCTGTAGAGGGCAGCACAATAACCGGCGGCGGCGCGTCGGTGACCTGGACGGCGCCGGTATCCACCGGCACGTACGACATAACCTGCGGCGTGACCGACGGCAAGCCCGGGGTGCTGGTGCAGGAGAGCGTGCAGGTGCGGGTGACCGCCGGCCCGCTGATAACCAGCCTGACCGCCACGCCGGACACGATACCCAGGAACGGCGTGGCGAGCGTGGTCTGCGTGGCCACGGCGCCGGACAATGGCGCGCTGGTGTACGCGCTGAGCGCGGCCAGCGGCACCCTGGTCCAGTATGTTTCTTCCGCGTCCTGGACGGCGCCCGACTCTACCGGCGTCTATAACGTGGCCTGCGAAGCCGGCGTGCCGGGGCACGGCAGCGCCTCCGGCAGCGTGACCATCCTCGTGAACAGCCCGCCGGCTGTCAGCGCGCTGACGGCCGAGCCTTCCATCGTGTCCACGGGGGCCGCGGCGCAGCTCACCTGCGCGGCCTCCGACCCCGACGGGGACGAATTGACCTACAGCTGGGCCTCTGACGACGGCGGCGCGATAACCGGCTCGGGCGCCGCGGTAACCTGGACGGCGCCCGCGTCAACGGGCGCGTACTCGGTGACCTGCGGCGTTACGGACGGCAAGCCCGGGATACTGGTGCTTAAGAGCGTGCTGATGCAGGTTTCAACCAGCCCGCTGATAACCAGCCTGACCGCTACCCCGGACACGATCCCCAGGAACGGCGAGGTCAGCGTGGTCTGCGTGGCCACGGCGCCGGATAACGGCGAGTTGCAGTATGCCTGGAGCGCCGACAGCGGCACCGTGACCGCCTATGTTTCCTCGGCGGCGTGGACGGCGCCCAACGCCACCGGTACGTACAACGTTACCTGCCAGGCGCGCGTGGAAGGGCATGGCAGCGCCAGCGCCAGTGTGCCGGTAATGGTGAACAGCAGGCCCCTGATAGATTCCGTGACGGCCATGCCGGCGATAGTATCCACCGGGGCGGTGTCCGAAATAGCCTGCCTGGCGTCCGACCCCGACGGCGACGAACTGGCCTATACCTGGACCTCCGTGGAAGGCAGCACCATAACGGGCGGCGGCGCGTCGGTAAGCTGGACGGCGCCGGCCTCCACCGGCATTTACTCGGTAACCTGCCTGGTGTCGGACGGCAAACCCGGCACCCCGGTGCAGAGGAGCGCGCAGGTGCAGGTGTCCAACGGCCCCGTGATAGAGAGCCTGATCGCCACCCCGGATACCGTGGCCAGGAACGGCACGGCCAGCGTGGTGTGCGTGGCGACGGCTCCGGACAACGGCGCGCTCGTATATAACTGGAGCGCCGACAGCGGTACCGTGACCGCCTATATTTCATCCGCCGCGTGGACCGCGCCCAACGCCACCGGCACCTACCGCGTAACCTGCGAGGCCGGAGTAGCCGGGCATGGCAGCGACCGGATGAGCGTGCCTGTGCTGGTGAACAGCCGGCCGGTGATAGATTCCCTTACCGCCGCCCCGGGCATAGTGTCCACCGGGTCGGTGGCCATGATCACGTGCGCGGCTACGGACCCCGACGGGGACGGCCTGAGCTATACCTGGACCTCGGTGGCGGGCAGCACCATAACCGGCGACGGCGCTACCGTGGCCTGGACGGCCCCCGCCGCGATAGGCGCGTACCAGATAACCTGCGCCATCACCGACGGCAAGCCTGACGTGCTGGTGAGCCAGAGCGTAGAGGTGAAAGTGGCGACCGCCCCGATAATAACGGAGCTGACCGCCACCCCCGACACCATAGCCCGCAACGGCGAGGTCAGCGTGGTCTGCGTGGCCACGGCGCCCGACAACGCGGAACTGAACTACGCCTGGAGCGCCGACAGCGGCAGCGTGACCGCTTACGTTTCTTCCGCGTCGTGGACGGCGCCCAACGCCACCGGCACCTACATCATCACCTGCGAGGCCAGCGCGGTCGGGCACGGCAGCGCGCGCGCCGGGGTGCCGGTGCTGGTGAACAGCCGTCCCTCCATCGATACCGTGACGGCCGAGCCTCCCATAGTGTCCACCGGGTCGGCCTCCGTGATCTCCTGCGCGGCCTCCGACCCCGACGGGGACACGTTGATCTACAGCTGGACCGCGGTGGAGGGCAGCACCATAACGGGCTCCGGCGCGTCGGTAAGCTGGACGGCCCCCGCGGCCACCGGCACTTACCCGGTAAACTGCGGCGTTACCGACGGCAAGCCGGGCGCGCTGGCGCAGAAACTGGTGCAGGTGACAGTGGCTACGGGCCCGATGATAATCAGCCTGACCGCCACCCCGGAAACGGTAGCCAGGAACGGCGAGGTCAGCGTGGTCTGCGTGGCCACCGCTCCGGACAGCGGCGAACTTATCTATAACTGGCGCGCCAGCAGCGGCAGCCTGGCGGCCTACGTCTCGTCCGCGTCGTGGACGGCGCCCAACGCCACCGGCACCTACAGCGTAACCTGCGAGGCCGGCGTGGCGGGACGCGGCACCGCCAGCGACAGCGTGGCGGTGCTGGTGAACAGCCGGCCCAGGATAGAGGCGCTGACGGCCGAGCCGTCGATAGTTTCCACCGGCGCCAATACGGCGCTCACCTGCTCCGCGACCGACCTCGACGGCGACGAACTTGCCTACACCTGGTCCGCCATAGAAGGCAGCACGCTGACGGGCAGCGGCGCGGTGGTAACCTGGACGGCTCCCGTCTCTACGGGCGTCTACGAGATCTCCTGCGCCGTAACGGACGGCAAGCAGGGCGTGCCCATACAATCCCGCGTACTGGTACAGGTGGCCACGGGCGCCGCCATATTGTCCCTGTCGGCCAGCCCGGAAACGGTGGCCAGGAACGGCGTGGCCACCGTGGTGTGCGTGGCTACGGCTCCCGATAACGCCGAACTGGAGTACGCCTGGAGCGCGAGCAGCGGCAATGTGACCGCCTATAGTTCTTCGGCCGCGTGGACGGCGCCCGACGCCACGGGCACGTACAGCGTTACCTGCGAAGCCGGGGCGGCGGGCCGCGACAAAGCGCGCGCGAGCCTGGGCATATTGGTCAACGGCCGGCCGGGCATAGCCTCGGTCACGGCCGAGCCGTCCACGGTCTCCACCGGCTCGGTTTCCTCTATCTCCTGCGCGGCTTCGGATCCCGACGGCGACGTATTGACCTATAGCTGGACCGCGGTGGAGGGCAGCACCATAACCGGCCTGGGCGCGGCGGTAACCTGGACGGCCCCGGTGGCCACGGGTACCTACGCTATAACCTGCGGCGTTACCGACGGCAAGCCGGACGTCCTGGAAGAGAAGACCGTGCAGGTACAGGTGACCACCGGGCCGGAGATAACCAGCCTGACCGCCACGCCGGACACGATACCCAGGAACGGCGTATCGAGCGTGGTCTGCGTGGCCACGGCGCCGGACAACGGCGCGCTGGCATACACGCTGAGCGCGGCCAGCGGAACCCTGGTCCAGTACGTTTCTTCCGCGTCCTGGACGGCGCCCAACGCCACCGGCACGTACAGCGTTACCTGCGAAGCCGGCGTGGCCGGGCACGGCAGCACGAGCCGGAGCGTGGAGATACTGGTCAACAGCATCCCGGCGATAGACTCTTTGACGGCCGACCCGGCGATAGTGTCCACCGGGTCGGCGGCTGTGCTCACTTGCCGGGCCACCGATCCCGACAACGAGGAACTGTTCTACACCTGGACCGCGGTAGCGGGCAGCACTATCACGGGCAGCGGCGCTACGGTCTCCTGGACCGCGCCCGCCGCTACCGGCGCGTATATAATCTCCTGCGGAGTATCCGACGGCAAGCCCGGGGTGATGGTGCTGCAGGGCGTCCAGGTGCGGGTCGCCACCGGGCCCGAGATAACCAGCCTGTACGCTTCGCCCGAGACCGTGCCCAGGAACGAGGTGGCGAACGTGGTATGCGTGGCGACGGCGCCGGACAACGCCGCGCTGACGTATTCCTGGAGCATGAGCGGCGGCAGCGCGGCCGCTTACGTCTCCTCCGCGGCGTGGACGGCGCCGAATACCACCGGCACGTACAGCGTGACCTGCGAAGCCTCCGCGGCGGGGCACGGCAGCACGAGCCGCAGCGTGGAGATACTCGTCAACGGCCGGCCGGTCATCAACGCGCTGTCGGCCGAGCCGTCGATAGTTTCCACCGGGACCGAGTCGGTGATCACGTGCGCGGCTACGGACCCCGACGGCGACGAATTGGCCTATACCTGGTCCTCCGTGGCCGGCAGCACCATCACGGGCACCGGCGCCTCCGTTACCTGGAAAGCGCCGGCCGGCATCGGCACTTACCAGGTCAACTGCGTGGTCACGGACGGCAAGCCGGGCATCCCGGTGCAGCGCAGCTTGCAGATGCAGGTGGCCAACGGCCCCGCCATAAACAGCCTGACCGCCGCTCCGGATACGGTGGCCCGGAACGCGGCCACCAGCGTGGTCTGCGTGGCCACGGCGCCTAACAACGGCGCTCTCACGTATTCCCTGACCGCGGCCAGCGGCACCCTGGTCCAGTACGTTTCCTCCGCGTCGTGGACGGCGCCCAACGCCACCGGCACTTACCACGTGGCCTGCGAAGCCTCCGTGCCCGGGCAGGGCAGCGCCCAGGCCAGCGTGGCCATCCTGGTGAACAGCCGGCCCGCCATCAGCGCGCTGACGGCCGAGCCCGTGATAGTTTCAACGGGCGCCGAGACGGCGCTGGTCTGCTCGGCTTCCGACCCTGACGGCGACGCTCTGGCGTACATGTGGACCTCCGTGGCGGGCAGCACCATAACCGGTACGGGCGCTTCCGTCGCCTGGAAGGCGCCGGTGTCCACCGGCACGTATGAAATAACCTGCGAAGTGACGGACGGGAAGCCCGGGGCCGCCGTGCAGCAGCACGTGCTGGTGCAGGTGGCCACCGGCCCCGCGATACTCAGCCTGTCGGCGTCCCCGGATACGACGGCCCGCAACGGCGTGGTCAACCTGGTCTGCGTGGCTACGGCGCCGGACAACGGGGCGCTGCAGTACGCCTGGACGGCCACCAGCGGCACCGCCTCCGGCTCCGGCTCCGAATTCGCCTGGACGGCGCCCAACGCCACCGGTACGTACAGCATCACCTGCCAGGCTTTCGTGCCCGGCCACGGCAGCGCCAGCAGTACCGTGGCCATACTGGTCAACAGCCCGCCCGCCATAGATAACCTGACGGCCGAGCCGGCGATAATCTCCACCGGCGCGCAGTCGGCGCTGCTGTGCGCGGCCACCGACCCCGACAGCGACGCCATGGCGTATACCTGGACGGCGCCGGCGGGCAGCACCATAACGGGTTCCGGCGCGGCGGTAACCTGGAAGGCCCCGGTTTCCACCGGCGTCTATACTGTCACCTGCGGCGTAACGGACGGCAAGCCCGGCGTGCTGGTGCAGCGCAGCGTTACGGTGCAGGTGGCTACCGGGCCGGCTATAACCAGCCTGACCGCCGAGCCCGCTACTGTACCCAGGAACGGCGCGGTGAGCGTAGTGTGCGTGGCCACGGCGCCCGATAACGGCGCGCTGACGTACTCCCTGACCGCGGCCAGCGGCAGCCTGACCTCTTACGTATCGTCCGCTACTTGGACGGCGCCTAACTCCACCGGCACCTATAACGTGACCTGCCAGGCCTCGGTGCCCGGCAAAGGCAGCGCCAGCCGCAGCCTGGCCATCCTGGTGAACAGCCGGCCGACCATCAGCTTCCTGACCGCCGAGCCGAAGAGAGTCACTTTCGGGGCGGTGTCCTCGGTAACCTGCTCGGCCGCGGACCTGGACAGCGACCAGCTGACTTACAACTGGTACGTGACCGGCGGCAGCACCGCGTCCGTCTCCGGGCAGTCTCCGTACATGACCTGGACGGCGCCGGTGTCCACCGGCCTGTATACCATCACCTGCGACGTGAGCGACGGCAAGGCCGGCGACCCCGTGCAGCAGAGCATACAGGTGCGGGTGTCCACCGGGCCCGAGATAACCAGCCTGACCGCGGACCATACCACGGTGGTCAAGAGCGGCGTTTCCAATATGGTCTGCGTGGCCACGGCGCCTGACAACGGCGCGATGGTCTACGAGTGGACAGCGGCCAGCGGCACTACTACGGGCTCCGGCACCTCTTTCGCGTGGACGGCGCCCAACGCCACCGGCACCTATGTTGTCAGCTGCGGCGTGAGCGTGGCGGGCCAGGGCAGCACCAGCCGCAGCCTGCAGGTGCTGGTGAACAGCCCGCCGATAGTGTCCGGAGTGTCGGCCGTGCCGGCCATGGTCTCCACCATGTCGGTCTCCACCATAACCTGCGCGGCCGCCGACCCAGACGGCGACGTGCTGGAATATACCTGGTCCAAGACCGGCGGCAGTATTTCCGGCACCGGGGCCGAGGTGCAGTGGACTTCGCCCGTGAGCAGCGGCGCCTACGTGATAGGCTGCCAGGTGTCCGACGGCAAGCCGGGCGGCGTGGCGGTGGGCGAGAAGATGGTGACCGTAAGCACGATCCCGATCATCAGCGACCTTAAAGCGGACCCGGCGAGCGTTTCTTCCGCCACTGTTTCCACCATCACCTGCACTGCCGCCGGTCCGGGCGATGAAACCCTGGCGTACGACTGGTACGCTACGGGCGGCAGCACGCAGAGCATCTCCGGCAACGGGTCGAAAATGCGCTGGACGGCCCCGGCCTCCACCGGCACGTACACCATTACCTGCGACGCTCATGGCAGCGGCGGCTTCGCGCGGCGCACCGTGGGGGTCCTTGTCAATAATCCGCCGGTCATAAGCTCCGTGACAGCCGTCCCGTCGAACGTGTTCGTACGCGACATCTCCACCATAACCTGCGCCGCCACGGACCCTGACAATCCTGTGCTCGTCTATAATTGGACCATGTCCACCGGCAGCTACAGCGTTATCAGTTCCAGCGTGATAGCCTGGACCGCGCCGGCGTCGTCCGGCACCTATACCATCACCTGCACGGTGCTGGACGGCGAAGGCGGCTCCGCCCAGGACAGCGTTAACGTGACCGCGAAGGAGAACACCCCGCCCGTGATAGATTCGCTGGCCGCCGTTCCGAACCACGTGGTGTCCATGCCGTCCCCCGGCCAGGCGGTAATAACCTGTTTAGCGTCCGACGACGACGGCGACGCGCTGGCCTATACCTGGACCGCCGCCAGCGGCACCAAATCGGGCAGCGGTTACCAGATAACCTGGACCGCGCCCGCGGCTACCGGCACCTATATAGTGGGCTGCTCCGTGGCCGACGGCAGGGGCGGCACGGCGCAGCAGAACGTGTCCATACTGGTGAACAACCCGCCGCAGATAAATTCGCTGGCGGCGGACCCTGTGGTGGTGGCGAAAATGTCGGTCTCCACCGTTACCTGCGCGGCTACCGATCTCGACAACGCCGTTATCTACTACGACTGGTACGTGACGGGCGGCAGCACCGTAGCCGTGGAAGGGAATCCCTCCATAGTGGCGTGGACGGCGCCGAATTCTACGGGTTCCTATACGGTGCGCTGCACCGCTTCCGACGGCGAGGGCGGCAGCACGGACAAGAGCGTGCTGATAGCCGTAAGCACCGTGCCGGTGATAAATTCCCTGACCGCTATCCCGGTCAGGGCGGTTCCCAACGGCGAGGTAACGCTTACCTGCAGCGCTGACGGCCCCAATAACGAGCCGCTCACCTACGCCTGGACCCCGGCGGCGGGCAGTATAGCCGGCAGCGACGCGCAGGTTACCTGGACGGCGCCGGCCGTTAAAGGCCTCTATTCCATAAAGTGCGCCGTCACCGGCTCCGGCGGCACCGTGGAGCGGAGCGTAGATATGCTGGTGAATACGCCGCCCTTCATAAATTCGCTGACCGCCGTGCCGGCGCTGGTCTCGCCCTCGGCCGTTTCCACCGTTACCTGCGCGGCCTCCGACGCCGACGGCGACGCGCTGACCTACAGCTGGACGGCGCAGGCCGGCAGCACCCATTCCGTGGTCGGTTACACTTCCACCATAACCTGGAACGCGCCGGCCTCTACCGGTACGTTCGCTGTCACCTGTAACGTGTCCGACGGTAGTGAAGCCGGCGTAGCGCAGGACAACAAGAGCATCATAGTAAGCACTGTGCCGCTGATAACGGCCGTGACGGCCAGCCCGCCGAGCGTGCTGCAGAACGGCGTTTCCACCATAACCTGCACGGCGCTGGACCCCGACAGCAACGAAACGCTGACCTACGCCTGGACCGCCCAGGCCGGCAGCACCAAAGCTATAGCCGGCGACGGCTCGCAGATGCGCTGGACTGCGCCGGTCTCCAGCGGCACTTACGGGATAACCTGCGCCGCCACCAGCCATGGCGGCACCGCGTACAAGACCCTGCAGATGACGGCCGGCGGCGCCAGGCTCTGGGTGGATCAGCCGGGGTCAGCCGGGGCTGATTATGGTTATTCTGTGGCAATAGATACTTCCGGGAATGCTTTAGTCGCCGGTTCAGCTGGAGGACAACTTACCCCCAGTACTACCTGGTACGGGGCTGAAGATGCGTTCCTATCCAAGTACGACACGGAAGGTAATAATTTGTGGACTGTGCAGGTGGGTTCTGATGCTATTGATGGCGCTAGAGGTGTCGCGGTAGATCTTCAGGGCAATATCCTGATAGCTGGTTATACTGCCTCGGTGATTGACGGACAGCCCCACGCTGGCGGTGCATACGACGCTTTTGTCGCGAAGTTCGACAGCGCCGGGAACAAACTGTGGCTGAGGGAAGCGGGTACGGTAGACACTGATAAAGCTTTCTCAGTGGCCGTAGATACCGCCGGTAACGTTTATATGGCAGGGCAGGCGAATGCCGACTCGGGTGATAACTATTCCAATGCTTTCCTTGTGAAGTATAGTTCCGGCGGTGATTACCAGTGGGACCGGATCTTCACTCTGGGAGATGCTTATTCTGTTTGCAACGGTGTGTCGGTGGACTCTTCCGGCAATGTTTATCTAGCTGGTAAAACCGGAGAACCACTTAACTTCTGGAACGCTTTCCTGGTTAAATATGACAGGGACGGGAACCAGAAATGGGTGCAAACTATCGACTCAGGCGATGATGACTACTCATACAGCATAGCGATAGATTCCTCCGACGGCATATATATTACCGGAATGACTTGGGCCAATTTGGGCGGGCCACTTAATGGCGGGAGTGATGTCTTCTTGATCAAATACGACACCGGAGGAACGAAAGTGTGGACAAAACAATTCGGGACTTCCGGGAATGAATCCGGTTTAGCTGTAACCACCCATTCCGGCTATGTCTATGTTTCCGGTACTACCAGCGGAGTATTCCCTGGGAATGCTTGGGCAGGTAGTAACGACTTCTTCCTGGCCAAGTATACTACCGCCGGAGATGCTGTCTGGGCGCAAGAGTATGGTTCACCAGGTTACGATTCTTCGTATGGTGTGGCTACTGACTCACAGGGAAATGTCTTCCTCACTGGCTACACTGGTGGCATTATCCCGCCCAACACCTCCCAGCGCGGCGTTGATTTTTACCTGACGAAATATGCGAAGTAAAGGCGGAGCGCGGGGAGGGTGGAGAACGGGGGGGCGGGAAAGCGGCGGGGCGGGCGGAGGGGACAGAGCGGAGGAGAACCGGGAAAGTTTCCCGGATGGAGCGAAACGAAAATGAAAAGGCTGGCGTTATTAACGATCGCGTTGCTGCTCTTGCCGGCGGCTTCCTATTCCGGGGACCTTAACCTCGGTTTCGGGTATCCCTATCTTTCCGTGAAATACGATTTCCCCGTTCTTTCGGCGGAAGCCCGCTACGCCGCGGGCAGCGGCATCAGCGTTTACGCGGGCAGGGGCTACTGGAATTTCCACAGGGCGGACCCTTTGACTGGTTTTGCCGGCGTGGAGGCCGGCTATATAAGTTTCAATTCCATGAGCATGCGCGGGACCGGCTACGAGGCCGCCCTTTTCGTGGGCGGGCAGTACCGCCTGTCCAGGGATTTCTTCCTGCTCATGGATTTTGCGCCCACGCTGATAATGCTGCGGCACTCGGTCTACACGGACGTGACGGTGAGCGGCGTGGAATTCGTGGTGAACGCCGGCGTCTATTACCGCTTCGGCGGCAAAGGCGACGCGGCCGCCAAGGAAGTTAAAAAGCCGAAGATAGAGGGCGAGACTTTCGTGGCGGTAAGGAAGGCGACGGCGCCGGAGAAGGACCTCAGCCTTTCGCCTTTCGTCTTCGTGGCCAAGTCGCTGGCCGCCAAGGAAGCGGCTGTCGACGGGAAACTGCTTACCCCGCGGGAAGAGGAACTGATCACCCAGCTGGACTCCAAGGACTGGCAGGTGCGCCGCAAAGCCGCGTTCGAGCTGGGGCGGCTGAAGGCCGTTTACGCCGTGGAGCCGCTGCTGGTGCTGCTGGCCGACGGCAACGAGAAAGTGCGCGGCATAGCCGCTATGGCCCTGGGCCGGATAGGCAGGAACAGGGCGTATCTCCCCATGACCGAAAAGCTCAGGGACCCTTCCTCCTATGTGCGGTCTTCGGTCGCCAAGGGCATAGGGTATCTGGGAGATAAGCGCGGGATAAAGGCGCTGCAGCGGCTGCTCAAGGACGAGGAGCCCGAAGTGCGCAGATCCGCGCAGGACGCCATAGCGAGGCTGAAAGGCCTTAAATAAAGTTTTGAAAGCGGAAAGGCCGGCCCCTTCCGCCCGCGGGGTGTTTTTTAGAACCTGCTCCAGAGTTTTTTCGCCAGTTCCGCCGATTTGCGGGACACTTCCTCTTCGTCCAGGTCCAGCTTCAGCTTCTTGCCTTCCATCAGCACGCGGCCGGCCGCTATGGTGGTGTCCACCGCGCTCTGGCTGAGGCCGAAGATCAGATGCCCGGCGAAGTTCGAGGCGTCCATGGGGGTGGGCGGGAAATAATCCATCAGGATCACGTCCGCGGCGAAACCTTCCTTCAGCTCGCCCAAGCCTTCGAAGTAGCGGTTTGCTATTTTGGCGTTGTTCACCGCAAGGGCGTTGAAGGCTTCCATGAAACCCTGCGAGGGATCGTGCTTGAGATGCTGCAGCCAGAGGGCCGCGCGCAGCTCCTCGAACATGTTCACCGTCATGGCGTCGGTGCCCAGCCCCGTCAGCACGCCGCGCGCCGCCATTTTCACGATGTCGGCTATCCCCACCGAATTATTGGCGTTGGACTGCGGGTTATGCACCACGGCGGTGCCGGTCTCTTTTAAAATATTGATCTCGGCGTCGTTGACGTGCACGCAATGGGCGGCTATGGACTGCTTGCCCAGTATGCCGAAGCCGCGCAGGCGCTCCAGCACGCGCATTTTGTAATGCGACTCGCAGTGCAGCTGGTCCGCCTGCGATTCGGCCGTATGGATATGGAAGCCTACGCCCAGCTTGTGGCCGCGGTAGGCCGCTTCCTCCAGCGTGCCGTCGGTCAGCGTGAAGGAGGCGTGCAGGCCGAACATGGCCTTTATGGTGTTGCCGCCGGCGGCCGCGGCGTGCCGTATGAATTCCGAATTCTCGTCCAGCCCGGCTTTGGCGGTTTCCGCGCCGTCCCGGTCGGACAGCTCGTAGCAAAGGCAGCCCCGCAGGCCTGTCTCGCGTACGGCTTTCTCGATGGCGGCCAGCGAGCCCTTGATGGCGAAGGGGCTGGCGTGGTGGTCGATCAGGGTGGTGGTGCCCTTGCGTACCGCGTCGATGAGCGGTATCGCCGCGCTGTAGTAGGAGTCCTGGGTGGTGAGCTTCTTGTCCAGCCGCCACCAGAGGTTGCTGAGTATTTCCGTGAAGTTGCGCGACGGCGCCGCCTTGCCCAGGCCCCGGGCGAAGGTGCTGTAGAAATGCATATGGGCGTTGATGAAGCCCGGCATCACCACTTTGCCGGCCGCGTCTATGACCTTGGCGTACTTGCCTTTGAAGTTCTTCTGCGGCGCTATTTTTTTTATCAGCCCGTTCTCTATGAGCAGCGCGTGGCCGGTAAGCACCTTGTTCTTCTCGCCGAGGGTGACGATTATCCCGTTCTTTATCAGTATGTTCTTCATGGTTTACTCCGGGCAGACGGCCAGTTCTTTGGAGGTGCGCCGGCGCATCTTCAGCGCTCCCGAGAAGCATTTCTTCACGCACAGCGAGCAGCCCACGCACTTCGAAGCGTCGAAGGCCGGCACCTTGTCGGCGTCCAGCTGCACGGCCAGGTAGCCGCAGCGTTCGCAGTTGCCGCAATGTCGGCACAGCTCCGCGTCCACGGACGGGATGTTCTTTACCGGGGTAAGGTCCATGAAACCGGTCACGGGGTTCGGCAGCGCGCAGCCGGTGAATTCCCGCACCGACTTATAGCCCTTTTCCTCCAGCAGGTGGCTGAGGCCGGAGTTTAGTTCGTCTATCACGCCGTAGCCGTATTTCATAACCACGGTGCAGAACTGCACGGATCTGGCGCCCAGCGCCAGGAAATGCGCCGCGGCCTTGTAGTCCATCGGTCCGCCGTTGCCCGAGATGGGCACGCCCAGGTTCACGGCCTTGGAGATGGTAAGGTTGCTGATGGGCGCCACGCCTTCGCCGCTCATGCCCACTATCATGCCTTCTTCCCAGGCGCCTCGGCCGGAGAGGCGCCCGCGGAAAGCCAGCGCGGGGAAGGAATTGGCCAGCGTGATGCCGGCTTTCTTATTTGGGTACTGCGCGTAAACCTGCTTAATGGCGTTGACCACCTGCCAGATGGCGGTGACCGCGCCGGTCAGTTTGAACAGCTTGGGGATCTCGGGGTTGGAAATTTCCATCACCCAGCCTATTATTTTAGCGGTCAGCTCGGGGTCCTGGGACACGATGTCGCCTTTGGTGCCGTCGCCGCCCTGCGGGCAGGACAGCGAATACTCTATGGCCATCGCGCCGGCTTTCTCCAGCTTCAGCGTGTTGCTCTGCCAGCCTTTGCGGTCGAACTCGTCGTTGCCGGTTACCGGGCCGCCGGTGGAGGCCGCGGTCAGTCGGTCGGGGTATTCCTTCACCAGGCGCGCCACCTCTTTGCAGACGCGGTCCAGCGCGTGGCCGGAGACGTTGTCGGAGTTGCCGTAGGTGTTGGCATCGAAGGTGACCATGTACTCGGACGGGATGTGGATGTCCAGCCCGTCGAAGGCGGTCTTCATCACCACGCCCGGCCAGCCGGCCTCGTAGGCTTTCTTCACCTGCTCGTAGCCGTCGGAGTGGGGGGAGGCGGAAATGATGAAAGGCGAGCGCAGCCGGCGGCCGAAGAAATCGGTCTCCAGCGAGACCGGTTCAAGGTTGCGTCCCGCAAGTATGACCGTGCTTTTTTTATTGTCCTTTATGGCGGGGGCGTTGGTTCCCTGCATGAAAGCGTGCGCTTCCAGCGCGGCGTTCTTGCCGGAGGCGGCGCCTTCCACCACGGTGGCCGCGCCGTTGCGGCAGTCGCCGGCCAGGAACACGCCTTTCCGCTTTTTATCTTCGAAGACGGGCAGGTTCTTTATGGCCAGCACCACGAAGGCGATGTCGGAGCGGACCTGTTCGGTGCCGGGGAGGTCTTTGGCTTTGTCGTCGAGGCGGACCAGCTTTATGCCGCCGCCATTCTTAAGGATGGCGGTGATGCGGCTTTTCGCGTTTATGTTCACGCCTTTTTTCAGGATGTCGCGCAGCTCGTGCTCCGGGAGCTGTATGTCCCCTATGTTCTTGCGGGTGAAGATCTCGGCCCTGGCCGCGCCCAGCTGCAGCGCTTTCATGGCGCAGTCGGCGGCCACGGCGCCGCCGCCTATCACGGCCACGTTCTTTCCTTTCACCTTATATCCGGCGGAATTGCGCAGGTATTCCAGGCCTTCCACGCCCAGGGCCTCGCCCTCGATGTTCAGCTTCAGCTGTTTTTCCACGCCGGCGGTAACTATCACCGCGGCGTATTTTTTCAGCAGCGCGGCGGGGTCCTTTACGGCCGCGCCGGTCCTTATGGAGATGGCGCCCAGCGTCTTTATGAATTCAATTTCAGTGCGCAGCACTTCCTTGGGGAAGCGCTGGTCCGGTATCAGGTTGGCGGCGCCGCCGGCTTTTTTGTCCTTCTCGAAGACGTCCACTTTGTAGCCCAGCTGGGCGAGGGTCCCGGCGGCGGCGAAGCCGGCCGGGCCGGCGCCTACCACGGCCACTTTTTTGCCGTTGGGCTTGGCGGGTTTGAATTTCGGCATCACGCCCAGCTCTTTGGCTTTCTGGATTATGGCGGCCTGGGCGGCGGGGATATTTATCGGGCTGTCGAAGAGCTTGCGGGAGCAGGCCTTCACGCAGAACCAGTCGGGGCAGACCGCGCCGCAGACGCCGCCGAAGGTGTTGTGGCCCATGATCAGGGCGGCCGAGCGCCGGATGTCGGACTTGTTGAGCTTGCGCGCGGCCATCAGGAAATCGGCGGGTGAGCAGTCGGCGGGGCAGGCCGTTTTGCAGGGCTTCTCCTCGCAATAGAGGCAGCGTTCTGCTTCGGCTTTAAGCTGGGCGTCGGAAAGAAAACTGATCTTGTTTTTCATATAGCACCTCTTTAAAGATAATAGATTTTAGTAATTTTACGGGCGTTTATGGCGGAACTTCGCGCTGAGACGGAGAAAGCGCCTGTTTTATCATCCATATTTAGGCATATTACGTTAAAATAACTCAAACTTTATTTTACTATAATATCGGTGCAGCCACCATTTTAAGGACCTTATGAAAACACTACTTATCAAGAACGCGCTGGTGCTGGCCGCTATGGACGACGCGGGCCGGGAGATAAAGGGCGGCGACGTTTATATAGAGGGACCGGAAATAAAGAAAGTAGGCAGGAACCTGAAGGTAAAAGCCGACACGGTCCTAGACGCGAAAAACTGCGTGGTGCTGCCCGGTTTCGTGAACACCCATCACCATCTTTACCAGACCCTCACCCGCAACCTGCCCAAGGTGCAGGACGCCAAGCTGTTCGACTGGCTGATCTACCTTTACGATATCTGGAAGCACGTGAACCCCGAGGCCATCTACGCGAGCACCCAGGTAGGCCTGGGCGAGCTGCTGCTCACCGGCTGCACCGCCAGCACCGACCATCTTTATCTTTTCCCGCGGAAGAACAGCGGCCTGTTCATAGACACGCAGATAGAGGCGGCCCGGGAGCTGGGCATGCGCTTCCATCCCACGCGCGGGTCCATGTCGCGCGGCCGCTCCAGGGGCGGGCTGCCGCCGGACAGCGTGGTGCAGACCGAAGAGTTCATCATGCAGGACTGCGAGCGGCTGGTGCACAAGTTCCACGACGCCGGCAAGTTCGCCATGACCCGCGTGGCGCTGGCGCCCTGCTCTCCGTTCTCGGTTACCACCGAGCTGCTGAAGCTCACCGCCGAGATGGCCAAAAAATGGGGCGTGCGCATGCACACGCACCTGGCCGAGACCATCGACGAGGAAGCGTTCTGTAAAAAACTTTTCAAAATGCGCCCGCTGGATTACATGGAATCCGTGGGCTGGGTGAGCGAAGGCAACGCCTGGTTCGCGCATTGCGTGTACATCAACGAGGCCGAGGCTAAAAAGATGGGCAGGACCCGCACCGGCGTGGCTCATTGCCCCTGCTCCAACCTGCGCCTGGGCTCGGGCATAGCCCCCATACGCATGTTCCTGGACCATAAGGTTCCGGTGGGCCTGGCCGTGGACGGCTCTGCCTCCAATGACGCTTCGGATATGCTGGGCGAAGTGCGCCAGGCCATGCTGGTGCAGCGCGTGAAGGCAGGGGTGGAAGCCATGCCCGCGCGCGACGCTTTCAAACTGGCCACGCGCGGCGGCGCCGAAGTGCTGGGCCGCGCGGACATAGGCTCCATAGAGCCCGGCAAAGCGGCCGACATAGCCATTTTCGACGTGAGCGGCCTGGACTTCGCGGGCTCGAAATCGGACCCGCTGGCCTCGCTGCTGTTCTGCGGCGCTTCGCACCGCACCAAATACACCATAGTCAACGGGAAAGTGGTGGTTGAGAACGGCCGCCTGGTGAACGTGGACGAATTCAAGCTGGCCGAAAGGGCGAACAAAGCGGCCGCCGCGCTTTACAGGAAAGCCGGCTGCTGAACGCGGGGGGGACCATGAACGGGAAGACTATAAAGCGGATAGCGATAAATACCGGCGGCGGGGACGCGCCGGGGCTTAACGCGGTGATACGGGCGGTGGTGGTTTCCGCGCTGAACAAAGGCTGGGAGGTCTTCGGCATCCGCGACGGCTATAACGGGCTGATGAAGCCGGAGGACTATCCCGAGGGCGGGCTGGTTACGCTTTCCCGGGGCAAAGTGCGCGGCATAACCCACCTGGGCGGCACCATACTCGGCACCACCAACAAAGGCAACCCTTTAAAATATCCCACGCCGGGCGCAGACGGCAAAATGTACGAGGCTGACCGCTCGGGCGAGCTGGTGGCGGCTTTTCGCAGGAACAAGATAGACGCGCTGGTGGCGCTGGGCGGGGACGGTTCGCTGGGCATAGCCAGCGTGCTGGCAGAAAAAGGCCTGCGGGTGATAGGCGTGCCCAAGACCATAGACAACGACCTGGACAAGACGGTTATAACTTTCGGGTTCGACACGGCCGTTTCTTTCGCCACCGAGTGCCTGGACCGCCTGCATTCCACGGCGGAAGCGCACCGGCGCGTGATGGTGGTGGAAGTGATGGGCCGCTACGCCGGCTGGATAGCGCTTAACTCCGGCATTTCCGGCAACGCCGACGCTATTCTTATCCCCGAGATCCCGTACGATATCGACAAAGTGGCAGCGGCGCTTAAAGAAAGGCCCCGGCGCGGCAAGCATTACGCCATAGTGGTGGTGGCCGAAGGCGCCAAACCCGTGGGCGGCTCGGCGTCAGTAGTAGGCCGTGAGCTGGGCCGCGCCGAGAAGCTCGGCGGCGCCGGCGAGCGCGTGGCCAAAGAACTGGAGCCGCTGGTAGGCAAGGAATGCCGCACCGTGGTGCTGGGCCACCTGCTGCGCGGCGGCTGCCCCACCACTTTCGACAGGCTTATTTCCCTGCGCTTCGGCGCCGCGGCGGTGCGGGCGCTGGAGGAGGGGAAGAGCGGCGTGATGGTGGCGCTGGACCCGCCCACGGTGCGCTACGTGCCGCTGAAAGAAGCCACCAACCGCATGAAAGTTGTGCCGCTGGACTGCGACACCGTGCAGACCGCGCGCGACCTGGGCATCTCCTTCGGGGATTAAAAGAGAGGTCTAATATGCTATCCGCTATTATTCTCGCCGCCGGCGATTCTTCCAGGATGGGCAGCCCCAAGGCCCTGCTGCAATGGCGCGGCCGGCCTTTCATCGAGCATGTCTGCGACGCGCTGCGGCGCGCCGGCGTGGAGGACCGCGTGGCGGTGCTGGGCCGCGACTCGCAGGCCATCCTGGCGGCCTGGGTCCCCGCCGGCGAGAAGGTGGCGGTGAACCTGAACCCGGAGCACGGGCAGCTTTCCTCGCTGCGCGCGGGGCTGGCCTTCGTGTCGGAATATTCGGAAGGGTTCATGGTCTGCCTGGCCGATCAGCCCACCATATTGCCGGATACTTACAGGCGCATAGTAGACCGCTGGCGCTGCGATAAAGAGGCCATGGTTATCCCGCGCACCATCAGGGTTGCCGATTCCAAACTCAAAAGGGGCCACCCCATTATCATCCCGGCGGCGCACAGGGCCTTATGCTTCGAGGGCCCGCTGGAGAAGGGGCTGCACTGGGTAACGCATCACCCGGCGGTAAAAATAGCCGACCTTGACGTTACCGACCCGGAGATAATCCGCGATTTCGATACCAAGGATGATTACGAGGCGCTCGTAAAAGCCGGCTGATGTTCCCCATAATAGTTCTGGCCGCCGTGTTCCTGCTCATAGCCGTGCGGCAGGCGGGGCGGTTCCGCCTTGAGATCTGGCAGGTGATGTGCGGCGGCGCGGCCGCGGTGCTGCTGGCCGGGGCTATAACGCCGGCCGCCGCCCTCGAGGCCATCGACGCCGACGTGATGCTGTTCCTGCTCGGCATGTTCGCCGCGGGGCAGGTCTTCGAGCTGAGCGGCTGGCTGGCCCACGCCAAATACGAGGTGTTCAAACGCGCCCGCACGGAAGAGGGACTGCTGCTGCTGCTGGTGTTCTTCATGGGCACGGCCGCGGCTTTCCTGATGAACGACACCGTGGCTATAATAGGCACCCCGGTGGCGCTGCTGCTAGCCAGGAAACACGATATCTCCCCGAAGGCGCTGCTGCTGGCGCTGGCGTTCTCCATTACCGTGGGCAGCGTGATGAGCCCCATCGGCAACCCGCAGAACCTGCTGGTGGCGGTGAAAGGCCCGGTCGCCTCGCCCTTCCTGACCTTCTTTAAATACCTGGCCCTGCCCACGCTGCTGAACCTGGGGGCGGTTTTCCTGCTGGTGCGGTATTTTTACCCGGAAGAGTTCACCAGGTGCCCGCTGAAAAATTCGCACCGCTTCTCCTGGATAGCGGTGGCGGCGGCTGCGCCGGGCCTGCTCTTCAGCGGGAGCCGCTTCGATATACTGCGCAAGGTGGATTGGAGGACGCTGGCTTTTTTCGCCGCCATGTTCGTGCTGATGCGCAGCGTCTGGGATACCGGATTTTTCCAGGGGCTGATAACCGGCTCCGGGACCGATATCGCCGGGCTCGGCCCTGTCATGGTGGTAAGCGTGGTGCTGAGCCAGCTGATCTCCAACGTGCCGCTGGTGGCGCTTTATCTGCCCGTGCTCAAACACGCTGGCGCGGGCACGCACGCGTATATGGCGCTGGCCGCGGCTTCCACTATCGCCGGCAACCTGTTCATACTGGGCGCGGCCAGCAACGTGATGATAATCCAGGCCGCCGAGAAAAAAACGGGGGCCACCATAACCTTCCTGGAGTTCGCCCGCGTGGGCATTCCGCTGACTTTCATAAATGCCATAATATACTGGGTTTTTCTTAAATTCGCCTAACCGGAGTTCTTGAATGGCTATAGCGGTCCTCAACGAGGAAGAGAAGAAAAAGCTGAAGGGTTTTTTCGCCTTCGCCGGCCTCCCTTACTGGCTGCACGTGATAGGCGCCGATTTCTCAAAAGTCTGCCTGTCAGCTTTTTACGGCGCGGATGAACATTTCCAGGGCTATAAAGATGTCGACGCCGGCGGCGGCGTAGCCATCCTGGTCATGTTCTCGCTCGTCTATTTCTGGATGCGCCCGGCCATCCTTTATAAGAAAAAGCCATCGGACGCGCTTAAAGAAAAAATACGCCGCAGGCTCCGCAACATCTATCGCTCCGCCGGTATCCTTCTGCTGGCCGTGACGGCGACGCGGCTGGTTTTCGTGCTGTCGCGCGGCGGGGCCATTCCCGCAGGCACGCTGCCCGCCCTGCTGCTCGGGGCGCTCGCCCAGGCCTGCATTTTCCCCATAGCCATAGACTGGACGCGGTCGAAGAACAACCTTATTATGGACATGCTCTATAAAAAGGAGGAGCTCTACAGGCTGCGGCCGGAATTCTCGATCCCCCTTTACCTCAAAATAGTGCTGCTGATCTTTTCCTGCGCCATCCTGCCTTTCGGGATGATCTTTCTGGCGTTCCAGTTCGGCGCGCCGGTTTCGGCCTGGCATACGGAACTTACCGGCCTGCTGGCGATGTGCACTATCACGCTGCTGGCCGGGCTCGGCGCGGTCTTTTACGGCATACAGCTGCCGCTGGACGGGCTGATAGATAAAATGCGGCGCGTTTCCGACGGGAATTTCGACGTGAAGACGCGCGTTTATTTTTCCGACGAGGTGGCCCGCCTGAAGGCCGGCTTCAACGAGATGGTGGACGGGCTGAAAGAGCGCGCGGAGCTGCAGGACACTTTCGGCAAGTACCTGTCAATAGAGATAGCGCGCGAGCTCATTAAGAACAAGAAAGTGAACCTGGGCGGCGAGGATATAGAGGCCGCGGTGATGTTCTGCGACATCCGCAATTTCACCCCGCTGAGCGAGCCGCTGAGCGCCACCGCCGTGGTGGAGTTCCTCAACAACTATTTCCGCTACATTACACCGCCGATAACGGCCCATAACGGCGTTATCAGCAAGTTCATGGGCGACGCGGTGATGGCGGTGTTCACGCCGCAGCTCGGCTCGAAGGACTACGCCGCCGACGCTGTGCGCGCGGCGGCGGGAATGCGCGCGGCGCTGGCCGAGTTCAATGCCGCCGGCAAAGCCCCCGAACCGGTGAACTTTGGCATCGGCGTGCATTCCGGGCGGCTGGTGGCGGGCAATATCGGCACGTTCTCGCGGCTGGAATATACTTTTATCGGCGACACGGTGAACACCGCCTCCCGCCTGCAGTCCAAGACCAAGGATTTCGGCACGGATATCATAGTCAGCGCGGCCGCGCTGGAGAAAGCGCGGGAGGCGCTGGGCGGGCAGCTGGCGTTCGAGCCGCTGGGCAGAACGGTGCTGAAAGGCCGCACCGAACAGGTGGAAATATACAAAGTGCTGTAAATTGGTAAAATAACAGACCATGAACGACACAAAAAACATCATAAAAATACTGGCCGAAGCCATAGACGCCGGCCGCAGCGCCGCTTTCGTCACTGTAATTTCCGTGGACGGTTCCACGCCGCGCGAAGCCGGCGTCAAAATGCTGGTCTATGCCGACGGCTCCATAGAGGGCACCGTGGGCGGCGGCACCATAGAGGCTTTGACCATTAAAAAAGCGGTGGAGTGCCTGAGGACAGGCACGGGCGGAAAATTCAATTTCGACCTTAAACCCAAAGGCAACACCGGCATGATCTGCATGGGCAGGATGGAAGTCTACATCGACGTTTACAAGAACCCTTTCAAGGTGCTGCTGCTGGGCGGCGGGCACGTGGCCCTGAAGATAGCCGAGGCCTGCCGGCTGGCCGGCTACCCGTACCTGGTGGCCGACGACCGGAAAGAGTTCGCCAACTCCGAGCGCTTTCCGGGGGCTCTGTCGATAATAAACGCAGAGCCGCATAAGGCCGTGGCGCTGGCCGCGCCCGACAAGGACACCTACGCGGTGATAGTCACCCGCGGCCACGCGCTGGACAGGGAGTGCCTGGAAGCCATGATGCAGACGCCGGCGGCCTATATAGGCATGATAGGCAGCGCCGACAAAGTGCGCGAGATCTTCCGCCTGCTCGCCAAGAAAAAACTTTACCCGCTCAGGGACGCGCGGGTGCATTCGCCCGTGGGGCTGAACCTGGGCGGCAAAGCGCCGGGGGAAATAGCCGTTTCCGTGCTGGCCGAAATAATAAAAACGCATTATAAGCGCGACGGCGCGCATATGCGGGTGACCGACGATAAAAAATAAGAGGCTACCTATGGAAAAACTTTCTTGCGTGGGAAGATCGCTGCCCAGGAAGGACGCGCTGATAAAGGCTACCGGCGCGGCGCAATACGCCGCTGACCGGGATTTTGCCGGCATGCTGTACGCGGCCGCGGTGCGCTCGCCCAGGCCCAGGATAAAGATACTTTCCATTTCCGACGCGAAAGCCCGCCGGGTGCCGGGCTACGTGACCCTGGTTACGTACAAGGACATTAAAGGCGTGAACAAATGGCCGGTGGTCATGCACGACTACCCTTTCCTGCCGGAAAAAGAGGCGCGTTTCGCCGGCGAGACCATAGCTTTGGTGGTGGCGAAGACCGCGGGGGCGGCGAAAAAAGCCGCCGCGCTGGTGGAGCTGAAATATAAGGAACTGCCTTTCGTGGCCGATCCCCTTAAGGCGCTGGAAAAGGACTCGATTAAAATTCACGGCGAAGATAATGTGTTCTCCAGCTTCGTGATAAAGAAAGGCTCCGTAGACGAGGCTTTTAAAAAAGCGGCTTTCACCGCGGAGGGGGAATTTTCCACCAATTACCAGGTGCACGCCTACCTGGAGACGCAGGGTTCGATAGCTATCCCCGAGCCGGGCGGCGGCATGACGGTGCACAGCACCACGCAGTGCCCTTTTTATATCCTCGACGCCGTGGCGGCCGCGCTGGCCCAGCCTTACCATAAGATAAAGATCCTGCAGACCGTGACCGGCGGCGGCTTCGGCGGCAAGGAAGACGTGCCCGCCCTGGTG
>JAPLKJ010000067.1 GCA_026388125.1 Elusimicrobiota bacterium | reverse complement strand
TTAAAAAGGACATCAGCGCCGCGGACCTCAAAGAGCTGGAGGAATCCTTCCGGATGTCGGAGGGGAAATGGCAGGACCTGGAACGCGCCGACGCGGAGAACCCGGCGATAATCTCCGAGGACAAGGCCCGCTACCTTAACGTAAAGAGGAACGACACGATAAGGGTGCGCTTCCGCAACATGTTCGGCCAGGACCAGGCCGCCCGCCTTACCGTGGTGGGCATCAGCCGCAACGACAATATCTTCATGCAGTCGGTGGTCTTCGTGGAACTGGGCCGCGCGAAAGAACTGCTCGGCTTCCGCCCCTGGGAGACGGGGAATATCACTCTTAACATAACGGACCCGCAGAAGAACGCCCGGGCCCTGGCCGACCGCATACATGAAAGGTACGCGCCGGGCACCGCCGTGATCTACGCCTCCGCCGCCGGCAGACCCGTGACGGTCATAGGGTTCAGGAGCGACGACGCCTCCAAAGAGAAAATACGGGGGCTGGCTAAACTTTCCTCGGGGACTTTCGACAAGGTTTTCCGGAAGGACGGCGTGATGCTGCCCGCGGCGCTGGCCCGGAGGCTGGGCGTTGCGGCGGGGGGGAAAGTAAAGCTCTCCTACCGGCGCAAGTTCGAGGCCGGGCCTAAAGACGCCTCGTTGACAGTGGCCGCCGTGTGCGCCGCCGGCTGCCCGGGCCCTGACGTGGTGCTGATGAACGACGCCGGCTTCTACGACTACTACTACGAGGATATGCCGGCCCCGCCCGGCCCCGGCGTTGGTCCGTACCTGCCCGAAGGCCCCTGGGCCGGGCTGGCCGCCCCGGAATGGATACTGCTCCCGCGCACTTATACCACCGACGACTATAAGAAAAAATACCAGGACATCTCCAAGAACAAGTGGAAAGGCACCACCATCGACATCTCCACGATGTACGAGACCGCCAGCGATATTTTAAAGCTCGAGAGCGTGCTGAACATCATCACCATCTCCGCCGTGGTGGTGCTGTTCTTTATAATCCTGCTGGGCGTGGTGAACACGCTGCGCATGACCATACGCGAGCGCACCCGCGAGATAGGCACCGTGCGCGCCATAGGCATGCAGCGCGCCGACGTGCGCGACATGTTCCTGCTCGAAACGTTCTTTCTGACGCTGTTCTCCGCCCTGGCCGGGCTGCTGCTGGGGTTCGCGGTGATGCGCGGGCTGGCGCTGCTGACCTTCCACCCGGAGGACAACCCGCTGGGCATGCTGCTGGTCAACGGCCACCTGTATTTTCTGCCCACTTTCACGGGCATAGCCGGCAGCGTGCTGCTGATCCTCGCCATCGCCGTAATCACGGCCTGGTTCCCCGCGCGCCGGGCGGCGAATTTTTCTCCGGCGCAGGCTTTAGGGCATTTTACTTAAGGAAACACCATGATGAAGCTTATTCTTTTGTTCCTGGCCGCGCTGCCGCCCGCCCCGGGGTTCTGCTCGGAAAGCCGCGTGACGCCGGTGCTGAAGGCCATAGACGCCAACTACAAGCTGAAGAACGACGTGAGGGCGGACGTGACGCTGACCCAGCAGCGGGCCGGGCAGGGCACTAAGATCATGGCGATGTCCTACTTCCGCCGCGACTCCGACGACGCTTTCCTGATAGCCATGAACGCGCCCGAGAACGAGAAAGGCAACGGCTATCTGCGCGTGGGCGACAATTTCTGGATGTACCGCAAGAACACCCGCACCTTCCAGCATGTGAACCGCGACGAGAGCATAGGCGGCTCGGACGCGCACAGCGAGGATTTCGAGACCCGCAAGCTCGACGAGCTTTACGGGCCGGTGCTGGATTCCTCCGGCACGGAGAAATTCTCCGAGGACATGCTGGGCAAAGTGGCCGTTAACAGGTTCGAGCTGAAGGCCAAGGTCAACGACGTGGATTACCCCCGGCAGATCTTCTGGACGCGCAGGGACAATAACCTGCTGCTCAAGCAGGAGTCATATTCCCAGTCCGGCACTTTGATGCAGACCGCCTATTTCCTGAAGTTCACCGAGGTGGAGGGGCGTTTCGTGCCGGTGAAGCAGCTGTTCATCGACGAGTTCGAAAAAGGCAACAAGACCATAGTGGAGATAGCCAATATAGTTCCGGGCAAACTTGACGATAAAATATTCACGAAAGCCTATCTGGAGAACCTGAGCAAGTAGACCATGAAAATTATCATTGCCTGCGCCGTACCGGCCCTTCTGTTCTGCGCCGCCGCCGCTTACGCTGAGGACGCCGCCGCCGAGCTGGAGCTGTTCTCCAGTTCCGAAGTAGTAACGCAGGCCGCGGCCGCGCCGGGCGCGGCGGAGGAAAAACGGTCGCTGGGTTTTTCAGGCGAGGTGTTGAGCGTGTTCGAGGACGTGGTCAACAGCACCTCGGCCGGCAACGCGTTCAACTCCTACCTGGTGGGCAACCTGATGCTGGACGCGCGCCTGAAGAACGGCGTTAAAGCGTTCGCCAACATGGAGACCTCCTATTATTCCAAGACCCGGGAAACCGCCTCCATGCTGCGGGAGGCCTTCCTGGACTTCAATATAGACCGCCGCGTTTATTTCCGCACCGGCAAGCAGGTGCTGCAGTGGGGGCGCTGCTACCTGTGGAACCCCGTCGACCTGATAAACGTCGAGAAAAAGACCTTCGTGCGCAAGATAGGCTACCGGGACGGCGCCTACGGCCTTAAATTCCACGTGCCGTTCGGCACGGACTATAACATCTACGGCTTCCTCGATACCGGTAACGCGGCGGAGGACCGCGACCTGGGCGGCGCGCTGAAGTTCGAGCTGCTCACCGGCAAGACCGAAATGGCCGTGTCGGGCTGGGGCAAGCGGAACAGGCGGCCCGTTTTCGGCTACGACCTGTCCAGCCGGCTGGGGGACGTGGATATCGCCGGAGAGGTCAGCCTGGCGCGCCGCGACAATACGCGCTTCATCCGGGAGAACGGCGGCGTGCTTGAAACGTACAGGAAGAACGACGACTGGGTGACCAAGGCCGCCGTCAACTTCAGCGAAGGTTTCCGGCTGGGCGAGTTCAACGACAGGCTGACGGTGACCACCGAGTTCTTCTACAACCAGACCGGCTACACGAAGAGCCCTTTCCGGGACCGGACGGCTTACGCCTTCTCCGGGCCGCTGGCGCTATCGCGCCCGGCCGGCACGAAGGGGGAATTCCTGCTGGGCAGCGGCCTTTACGAGCCCAACTATCTTTCCAGGTATTACGCGGCGGTGTTCACCGCCGTAAGCCGGTTCATAATTACGGACCTGACGCTGAACGCGAACTACGTGCGCAACCTCAACGACGCTTCCGGAGTGCTGTCCGCCGGCGTGACTTACAGGAACCTCAACGACTTCTCCGCGGGGCTGCTCGTGAACGCCCTGCTGGGCCCCGCGCGCGGGGAATATACTTTTTCCGGCGCCAGGCTCGATACGCAGCTTACTTTCGGCGTCGCTTTCTAAGGCCTGCCGCCGCCTGGGCCGCGGTTCCGGCCGCCTTAGTGAAATATGGCGGGTTTTTTTGGTATTATATTCGTGACAGTGAAAATGGAGGAAACAGGACAATATGAAAAAGATATTACTTGCGGTGTTCGTTTGTTCGATAGCTGCCTCGGCAATGGCTCAGGATGCCGCGGTGAAGCCCGCAGCGGCTCCCGCAACGGCCCCCAAAACTGCAGCGGCTAAGAGCCCGGGAATGACCGAAGCCCAGAAGACCCTTTATTTCTTAGGCCAGGCGGTCAGCTCCAAGATCAAGCAGTTCGAGTTCACTGCTGACGAGACCAAGTACATCATACAGGGCTTCTCCAGCGCGCTGGCGGGGAA
Source organism: Elusimicrobiota bacterium (assembly GCA_026388125.1). Classification (GTDB taxonomy): domain Bacteria; phylum Elusimicrobiota; class Elusimicrobia; order Elusimicrobiales; family UBA9959; genus UBA9959. Next base: position 744 of record JAPLKJ010000067.1, on the reverse strand, counting down.
AGGCGAAAAGATCGACGAGAAAGTGTACGGCCTCAAGCTCAACGACTACCTGAAGGCCAAGCAGGACGCGCTGGTGGCCAAAGAAAAACAGAAGACCAAGCCTTTCCTGGAGAAAATGTCCAAGGAGACGGGCGCGGTAAAGCTGGCTTCCGGCGTTATCTATATCCCGGTAAAGGAAGGCGCCGGCGTCTCTCCTAAAGCTTCAGACATGGTGAAAGTGCATTACCACGGCACGTTCCCCGACGGTAAAGTGTTCGACTCCTCGGTGGAGCGCGGCACTCCCGCCGAATTCCCGCTGTCCGGCGTGATCCCCTGCTGGACCGAAGGCGTGCAGAAGATGAAGGTCGGCGGCAAAGCCAAGCTCGTCTGCCCCTCCGAGACCGCCTACGGCGACCAGGGCGCGGGCGGAGCGATCCCCGGCGGCGCCACCCTCGTGTTCGAGGTGGAACTGCTGGACATCGTGAAAGAGGCCGCTGCCGCAGCGCCCGCGGAAGTGAAGCCCGCGGAAGTGAAGCCCGCGGAAACGAAGCCCGCTGAAGCGACCCCCGCAGAAAAGAAATAAGCCGCGCTTAATTACAAATAAGAAAGCCCCGGTATCATCCGGGGCTTTTTTATGTGTGCCCAGCATGAAACCAAGCCCGGAGGTGAAAGTCCTCTGAGGAAACAGGTTGCAGTAACCTCAAGCGAAACGCAAGGCGACGGGCCGTGAGGTCCGCGCTGAAAGAAGCGCGTAGCTAACATCCG
>JAPLKJ010000149.1 GCA_026388125.1 Elusimicrobiota bacterium | reverse complement strand
AACACCCCCGACCTGAAGGAATATTATGCGGCCATTGAGAGCGGCAAGATGCCGGTAAAGACCGGAGCCATACGCACCAGGGACCAGCAGCTGCGCAGGAACCTCGCCATGCCGTTGAAGAACATGCACCTGCTGAAGAAGCAGTTCCGGGACATAACCGGCACGGACCCCGGCGCGGTGTTCGGCAAAAAGATACAGCTGCTTAAGGACCACGGCCTGCTCCAGGAGGACGCCGAATATTTAAAGCTCACCAAGCTGGGCCGGTTCTTCGCAGACGAGATAGTGCAGTTCTTCAGCCATCCGGACCTGCTGCCATTTAAGAAGGACAAATATAAGGACGGGCCGCTTAACCCTTACGCGGGATACGAAACAGAGGCCTGAGGTTTTGCGTCAGCGCAGGAAGATGAGGGCCACGCCCGAGAAGGCGACCAGCGCGCCGGTTATTTCCCGGGCCGACACTTTTTCCTTCAGCAGCAGGGCCGTGAGCGGCAGTATGAACAGCGGCTCGGTCATGTTCAGCACGGTGGCTGCTGAGGCGTAGACGTTTTTCAGCGCCACCATTGAAAGCCAGAATCCGCCGAAGATTACAACGAACGTGGCGAAGAAGACCAGCTTTGCCAGGCGTTTTTCATGGAAGGGGGCAAGCCAGCTTTTAAGCCCGCCGCCGGCGAGGCCCCATGCCAGCAGCGCCGCCGCCGCCCAGATATGCCTTATCAGCGAGGCCTCCAGCGCCGGGATACCCTCCACCCCGACTTTAGCCAGGATTATGCTGAAAGCGGTGCATAAAGCCGCCAGCAGCGCGCAGAGGACTCCGGGAACCAGCTTTTCGCGCGGCTCGGAATCTGGCCTTTTCCACAGGACTACGGCCAGCCCCGCCAGGGTGATGAAAGAGCCGGCCCAGGCCGCGGCTGAGGGGCGCTCTTTCAGCAGGCCGACCGCCAGGCCCACGGTAAGGACCGGGCAGATCAGGCCCAGTATCATCATCAGCTTCGGGCCCAGGTATATCAGCGCCCTGAAGAACAGGACGGTGCCCAGGGCCAGGCCGAGCACGCCGCTTACCCCCAGCACGAAGAAAGCTCTGGAACTTACAGGTTCCAGGCCGACGGCCAGCAGCGCCAGGCACATATAGAGAATGCCTATCGCGCTGGAGGACAGGGTCATGCCGGCGGGAGAAACGTCCGAGCCGAGTTCGCGGAAAAGTATGGAGGCGTACGCCCAGGCCGCGGCCGAGCCCAAAGCGGCCAGACAGCCGATGGTTTCGTTAACCATGGCGCGCCGTCCTGTGTCCGCTTATATTCCTGAAAAAATTCATAAACGCAGTTATTAACTATGCCGGCAGGTTGCTTGCTACTCCGGCTGATTTATTATACCATACGGTTATAATACAGCGTCGGGGACACCTTTCACCGCGCGCGGGCGGCCCGTGCTAAACTCGCTCCGGTCTCAACTCATGGAAAGCATCGTATTTTTCGGTAAAGGCGGTATCGGCAAAAGCACCATCGCGTCCAACGTGACGGCGCTGCTGGCTTCCGGAGGCAGCAAAGTGCTGCATATCGGCTGCGACCCCAAAATGGATTCCGCGCTCACGCTTATGCGCGGGCGGATCAAGCCTTTTTCCGAGAATCCCAGCAGCTCCGGCCGGTCCAACCTGCGCGACAGCATCTTCCCTTCCGCGATCAAAGGCGTTTATTGCGTGGAGGCCGGCGGCCCGCACCCGGGCGTGGGCTGCGCCGGCGCCGGGATAGGCGCCATGCTCGACGAAATGAAGGCGGACGATATCCTGGCGAAGGACGGGTACGACGCCGCGGTATTCGACGTGCTGGGCGACGTGGTCTGCGGCGGCTTCGCCGCCCCGCTCCGGCGGGGCTTCTCCAAAAAAGTCGTTATCGTGACCTCCGAGGAGATACTGTCGCTTTATGCCGCGAACAGGCTGATAACGATGGTCAACAATTACGCCCGCAACGGCATCTACCTGGCCGGGCTGGCGGTGAACGCCCGCAGCAAGGAAGGCGCCGCTTTCGCCGCGGCTTTCGCCGCAGCGGCGAATACGCGCGTGCTCGGCGTGATACTCTTCGATCCCGTAGTTGCAAGGGCGGAGAAGGAAAAGCGCCCGGCCGCGCTGGCCTACCCAAAGAGCGATTTCGCCGTCCGGACCGCGCGCCTCTGCGCGGCCGTCAAGGCCGCCTCCGCCCCGGCAACGCCGCCGCGCGCGCTGTCCGACTCCGAGTTCTTCGCTTTCGCCGAGGGCGTGAAGCCGGTAAAGGCGCAGGGCGCGCCGCAGGCCGCGCGTCCGCCGCAGGCCCCCGGGAAACCGGCCCCGCGCGACGGCAGGCCGCTGCTTTCCGTGTTCGAGTCAGGCGGGTTCAAGGTGGCGGGCATGGAGGACGGGCAGATAATGTGCGACTGGGCCTCCTCCGCCGGAGCGCGCAGGATAGTGATAGCTCCCGAGGCTTCCGCCAGGGAAGGCATGCTCCGCTTCTCGGACTGGACCTCCTGTTTCCACCCTTCAGCCGGGCAGATCCCCGGCGGCCTGTACGAGGAACTGCGTGCCGCCGTTTCCCGGCTGGCGCAGTTCCGCTTCGGCGAAATGCTCGCGGCTTTTACCGGAACTAAGGACTTTTACGGGGGGCTCGTTTCCAGCTCCCGCGCCGAGCACGAGGACAAGGCTTCTTCAGGCACGCCCAAGCGTCCCCACATCGCTTTCGGCCAATGGCAGCGCTTTATCTTCCCTCGCGGCATGGTGCGCGCCGCCATCCCTCCTGGTTCGATGATGGTGGAGCACGGAGACATGGAGTGCCGTTTCAGCGGCTGCGACGGCGGGAACATGGGGATGTTCACCGACTTTGACCGCCCGAGCTCTTCCTACACGCGCGGCCCGCTGCTGCCGCGCGAGACGCGGCAGATAGTCAACACGGAGTTCAGCTCGCGCGACGCCGTTATGGGCGACGACGAGAAAATTCTGGCCTCCCTGTATTCCGCTGCGGAGAAGACCGGCCCCGGGGGGCTGGTGGAATTTTACGTCGGCTGTTCCGCGATGCTGCTGGCCGGAGACGTCAGCTCATACGCCCAAAAAGTGGAGCGCGAAACGGACGCCAAGGTGGTGCTGGAGAACTATAACAGCTTCAGCGAATATGCGCCGGCCAAGGTGGCGGTGCGCATAGCTCACATGGCCGGCAAACTGTCGCGCGGCAGCCGCAGAAAAACGCATGACGTGCATCTTGTAGACGACGGCATGGCGGGGGAGAAGCTCGCCGGCCTCCTGATCTGCGCAGGTCTGTCCGTGGCCAGGCCAGGAAAGGATTTTTACGCCGCCGCCCGCTCGGCGCGCCTGCAGGTGCTGTCCGGCCCGGACACCGTACTGGGGCCTGCCTTCGATAAAGCTTCCATGAAGTGGCTGCTGCCTCCGTCTCCCTACGGTTTCGCCGGCACGGACGCCTGGCTGGCGGCGATAGCCGGCGCGCTTGGCCGCAAAAAAATAAAGACCGGCCCCGCGCCCGCCCTGGTGAAGGAGGCCGCGGTACTTTGGCGCCGTTCGCGTAAATATGCGGTCGGCTTCGTGCTGGAGGCGGAGGATATAAAATTCATGGGCGGGGAAACGGCGCTGACGATGGCGCCGGTGTTGCCCGTGCTGGGCGAGGCCGGTTTCCGGGTGAGACTGTTCATAAAAGGAGAAGGCCTTTCGAAAACGGCCGCGGCCGGCTTCTCCAAACTTAAAGCTGCCGTACCCGGCTGCGCGCTTTCCGTTAAATTCTTCAACACTATGGATGAGCTGGCCGTGCTGCTGCGCACCGACAGCGCGCTTAAACTGGTTTATTCGGATATACGCATGGACCCGCGGGTGGTGGCGGCCGGTAAAAATTCTTTTTCCGCCGCGCTGCTGGAGCCCGGCTACCTCGGCGCCGTAGAGACCTGGCGGCGCCTGCTGGAACTCTGCGAATGGGATTTTAATGAAAAATATCTCTCCACAATTTAAGTTCTCCAAGTCCTTTAATCTCCCTTACCAGGTCGGGATCTACCTCGCCGCCAACGCCGTTTCCGATTCCTGCCTGGTCATGGACGGGCCCAATTGCGTGATGCCCAAGCTGGATTTCCTGGCCGGCAATCACGATATATATTCCACGCTGCTTTCTGCGGACGGCCGGCACCGGGTCATCTGCACCATGTCCGCCCCTCTGCCTCAGCGGCCTGACCCCGAAAAAAAACTGGCCGAGATACTTCACGGCGTAGCGGCCAAGGGCGATTTCTCCGTGATAATGCTTACCGGTCTGCCTTTTTTAAAGATGTCGGGCATGGATTACGAGGGATTGGCGGCCAGGGTCAAAGGGGGCGCCCCGGTGGTGGATGTGCCGATAAAGCATTCCGAGGCCGACTGGCTCGACGGTTACGCGCAGGCGCTCGAGGCGTTGGTGCGCGCCCTGCCGGAGCGGAAGGTAAAACGGCGCAAGCGCGCCGTGGCGCTGGCCGGATACCTTATGGACCGCAACGAGCGCGACCATTCCGCCAATATAGGCGAACTCAGGCGGCTGCTGGACCTGTGCGGCCTTGAACTTGTGAGCGTGTTCCCTTCCGGCGGCAGTTTCTCCGAATTGAGCCGCGCGCTGGAGGCCGAAGTTATTGTGTCGCTGCCTTACGGGCGCGGCGCGGCCGCCGCGCTGGCGGCCCGTTCCGGCGCTAAGCTGGTGGAGACAGGCCTGCCGCTGGGGCTTAACGGGACATCCCGCTGGCTTGAAAGCGTGCTGGCCGCCGCCGGCGTGAAGGGCGGACTCCCTGTTGCGGTCACCTCCCTGAGAAAACGAACGGCCAGGGAGATAGCTCCGGCGCTGCACGTGCTTTCTCACCGGAACGTCACTTTCGGCGGCGACCCCTATCTTTTCGCCGCCTTCTCCGCCCTTGCCGCTGAGCTGGGGATGCGCATAAACTGCGCGCTTATAGATTCTTTTGCCAGGCCGCTGGAAACCACCATGCTTCCGCGCGAACTGATGTTCGCGCCGGATACGGCCGAGGCCGTCCGCACCATCAGGGACCTCACCGGCTATGCCCGCACGGACCTGGCCGTGGGCAACTCGTTCATGGTGACCGAGTCGATGGACATGAAAAGGCCCTGCGTGGAACTGGGGTTTCCCTCTTACGGATATCACTGCCTTATAGACGAGCCGTTCCTGGGTTTTGCGGGCGCGCTTAATCTTACCGGCCGGCTGTTCAACGGTTTGCTGGGCAGACGGTTCTTTAGCCATGATGATACCC
>JAPLKJ010000005.1 GCA_026388125.1 Elusimicrobiota bacterium | reverse complement strand
TTCTTCTACGCGGAAAAAAGGTTCAGTTTCCTGAGGGCGCGGACCCTGGACACCTACGAATACCACCTGCGCCGCATCGTCGAGCTGAGCCTGAAAAGCGGCCTGACTCCGATACTCACAACGGTGCCCACCAATATTGCCGATATAGACCCGGGGCTGTTCCAGCAGCCGGACCTGAGCGCCGCGCAGATGCGGGCGGTGCTGGCGAAAGGGCAGGCTCTTGAAGACAGCGGACGCGCGGCGGCCGCGGTTCCCTATTATACCGAACAGGCCGGCGCACATCCCGGGATGCGCGCGTACCTGACATACCGTATCGGCGGCTGTTACCGGGCGTTGGGCCGGTATGAAAGCGCGGCGCGCAGCTACCGGGAAGCTGTTGACCTGGGCGCCCTGGATAATTTCAACCGGGCAACGAGCGTGCAGAACGATTTTATCCGCGGCTTGGCCCGCCGGTATTCCGTGCCGCTGGTGGACGCCGTAAGCCTTTTCGAGGCAAGCTCTCCGCACGGGTTGGTAGGCAGCGGCCTTTTCTCCGACGGACATCACCCGAACCTCGGCGGCTATATCCTGCTGACCGCGGCTTACGCGGAGAAAATATCGGAGCGCTTTCAGGAACCGCTGCTGAAGCGGTTTTCCGGCCCGGAAGACGTGTACCGGACTTTTTCATACGGCAGGCACAAGCAGGCGAACGCTCTGGTTACCAGCGGCCGGTGGCTGTTCAACGTGTCCGTGCGGCATGTCTGGCCGGCGCAAAGGCTGAAAATGGCGCTCGCGTGCTTCCGGAAGGCTGTTTTCCTGGAGCCGGAAAATTTCTCGGCCTGGCTGGCCCTCGGGCTGACCGAAGCGGCCATGCACAGCGAGCTGCTTTCCGACGAAAAGAACATAGAATGGCTGGGGGAGCTTGGTTTGGGCTGGTTCCACCGCGGGGAATACAGCCTTTCGCGCGCGCAGCAGGTCGAGGTCCTGAAAAAACTCTCGTCTTATGGCGTACCAGCGGAAGTTATACTGAAAGTTTCGCGGCTGGTAGAGGAACACACCCGCCGCAAACCCGAGACACTTATGCAGATTTGTATGCGCCTGGCCGCCCTAAATAATAAGGAAGAGGCCCTCTCCGCCTGCCAAAGCGCGGCTTACGCCGATAGTTCCGGCGCCGGGGACGGCGCGTTCACAGCCTGGGACGCCTCGCTTGAAAGCTATAAACTGCTGAAAGCGCTGGGGCGCGCAGAGGAGGCCCGGGAAACGCTGCTCTGGGCCATAAGGACAGCTCCGCTTTCCTGGCCGCGGCTCTCCGAGGCGCGGGGGATGGAGATTGCCGGAGCGAAGTGACGCTAACCGGCCAGCCAGGGATCAGGCTTGAAGCGGCTGCCCCGCCAGGTCAGTGCAAGAAAACGGCTGCCTCCCAGGCAGCGCAGGCGGAAGGCGCAGCGGGAACATTTCTTCCCGAGATAATCCAGCCCGCACGTCTTTTTTAAAAAGGAACTGTTCCAGGCCGCCAGGATGTCCGGCCCCAGGTTTTTCTGTATGTAATAGCTCGGCTTGTAAAAGCCGCGCGGGTCCAGTACCAGCCTGGTGTGCCCGTCGTCGAACCGCGCCCCCAGGAACAAAGGGGCCTGTTTTTTCTCAAAAACGCAGAGCGGCAGCGGGTTCGCGAAGAGCACGCGTGGCCTGCAGCCGAGCCCGGCCTCGAGCCGCCGCGCCAGGCGGCGCAGCGCCGCGGGGGTCGCGGTCTGAGCCGGGCCGTTGCCGGCGGGCAGCATGGGGCGGTACAGTTCCCAGATGTCGGCGTCCAGCTCTTTCGCCAGCCGCAGATATTTTTCAAAATTCGCGAGCAGGTCTTCGGAGATAACGGTCCCAAGTCTTAAGACCGGGATGCCGGCGCGCCTGAGAGCCCGGATATTGGCGAGCTTTTTTGTGAACAAGCCGGGAGTGCCGGTAGCTTCCGCTTCGCTTCTCTCGTCGTGGCCCTGCAGCGAGACCAGTATGTTGTCCGTTAAGGGGGCGATCTGTTTTATCAGCGCCGGGCTCAGTAAGGTCGCGTTGGTGTTGACCAGTACGTGAAACCCGTTCTTTTTCGCGGCGGCCAGCGTTTTTATTATCTGCGGGTGGAGGAACGGCTCTCCGCCGGTAAAGCGGATATCTTTTATGCCCAGCCTGCGCGCCCGCCGTATGTGGCGCAGCATCGTGCCGAAAGACAGTTCTTCGTCCAGCCCGCGCGCTGAGCAGACTGCGCAGGCGAGGTTGCAGCGGCGGTTGACCTCGATGACCAGTTCGTTGGGCGTTGCAAGGACCGGTCTAAGGAGCTGTGCCGAGCCGGAAAGGAGCGGGCCCGGCCGCAGACCGGGACAGACGGGCCTCAGGCGGCATTTTTTACAGATGGCCGGGAAAACGTTCTTCCCGCAGCGGCGGGGGGGGGGGATATGGTCGTAAGCGTCGGGCAGGAAACAGAACGGCAAGCCTTCGATGAAAACGCTGCACTTGTTCTCGTATGCGTTGAGGGCGCGGTAAAGAAAAGTGCGGGCGGCCGGGAGGTCAGCCTTGTCCGGTGA
>JAPLKJ010000239.1:22715-25164 GCA_026388125.1 Elusimicrobiota bacterium | reverse complement strand
TTAAGTTTGTCTATCTCTCGGTTGCTCATGGTCAGTTGCTCCATTAAATCCCTCCCGGCTCGCTGCCTGAAGGGTTAGTTTACCGCAAACCATGACATTTCTACTTGCCGCAACCATGACATTTTAAAAAAATCGCTACAGTCCTTATGAAAAACGTTTTACAAGGCCTTTCGCTTTAAATAGAATGTAAGCACGTTCAGAATCTTTACGGAGGAACAAATGAACAACGCCGAACTTATACGCGACGCCGCGCGGAAATATAAAAAAGATATAGTGGCTTTCGCCAGGAACATAATCCGCACGCCCAGCTTTTCCTGCCAGGAAGGCAGGCTGGTGGAGCTGATCAAGAAGGAAATGATAAAGGTCGGCTTCGACAAGGTGAAGATAGACGCGATGGGTAACATCATCGGCTTCATCGGCCACGGCAAAAAAAAGATAATGATGGACGCCCACATAGACACCGTGGGGATAGGCGACAGGACCGCCTGGAAGATAGACCCGTTCGCCGGGATCTACAAGAACGACACCATTTACGGCCGCGGCGCCACCGACCAGAAACTTTCCATGGCTTCCATGGTCTATGCCGGAAAAATAATAAAGGACCTGAAACTGGAAGGCGACTACACGCTGATGGTGGTCGGCTCCGTGATGGAAGAGGACTGCGACGGCCTGCCGCTGCTGCACATCATCAATAAAGAGAAGCTCCGCCCGGATTTCGTGGTGATAACCGAGCCCACCGACCTGAAGGTCTACCGCGGACACCGCGGCCGCATGGAGATGAAAGTGGTGACCAAGGGCCGCTCCTGCCACGCCTCAGCCCCCGAGCGCGGCGACAACGCCGTGGTGAAGATGGCCGACATCACAAAGGAAATAACCGCCCTGAACAAGAAGCTGAAAGTGGACAAGTTCATCGGCAAAGGCACCGTGGCCGTTACCTGCATCGAATGCAAGACGCCGTCCTACAACGCCGTGCCCGATGAATGCACCATCTACCTGGACCGCCGCCTGACCATAGGCGAGACGCTGAAGAGCTCGGTGGCCGAGATACAGCGCCTGCCGTCCGTGAAGAAGGCCAAGGCCAAAGTGGAAGTGCTGCATTACGACGCCGTGGCCTGGACCGGCCTGAAAGTCGGCCAGGAAAAATACTTCCCCACCTGGGTGCTGCCGCGCGAACACAAGCTGGTGAAGGCCGGCGTGGAAGCGGGCAAAGTTGCCCTTAACAAAATGCCCGTGGTGGACAGGTGGGTGTTCTCCACCAACGGCGTGGCCTCGGCCGGCCGGCTGGGCATCCCGACCATCGGCTTCGGCCCCGGCAACGAGGTGTACGCTCATACCGTCAACGAGTTCATGCCGGCGGACGACCTGGTGAAGGCCGCCGCGTTCTACGCCGCCATCCCGCAGTACCTGTAACTGGCTCCCGGGGGCCGGCCGCGGCAGGCGGCGGCCCCGGATCTCCGGCGCGCAAAAAACCGGGCACCCATGTGCCCGGTTTTATTTTTAGGAACTGTTCCCGGCTCTACAGAACGCGCCGCTGCCCGGCCTTGTACAGCGCCTCTATCACTTTCGCGGGATCCTTTTTGGTGCAGGCGGTCATCATGGCCGCTATGATGAAAGGCTTGTAGCCGGCCTCCTTGTAGGTGCCTATGCGGTACTTGTCGAACACCCCGGCGGTGACTTCGCCGTGCTTGCAGGAGACGTCCTTGATGTCCGCGGGCAGGCAGTGCAGGTAAAGGCCCTCGCCGCCCTTCGTGAGCTTCATCATTTCCTCGTCGCAGATCCAGCCCATGTGCCTGGCGTTCTGCGCGAGGCATTCTTTCTCCAGCTCTTTGAGGCCCGGGTGGTCGTTCTTTTCGAGCAGCGCGGTGCGGCGCTCCATCACTTTGTACGGCGCCCAGCTCTTCGGGTAAACGATGTCGGCGTCCCTGAACGCGCTCTCCATGCTGTTGGAGACCTTGAACGTGCCGCCGGACTTCGCGGCGTTGTCGCCGGCCACTTTTATGGTCTCGGGCAGCAGGTCGTACCCTTCGGGGTAGGCCAGCTCCACGTTCATCCCGTAGCGGGTCATCAGGGCTATCACGCCCTGCGGTACGCTGAGGGGCTTGCCGTAGCTGGGCGAGTACGCCCAGGTCATGGCGATCTTACGGCCTTTGAGCTTGTCGAAGCCGCCGAAATGGTTCTTGATGAACAGCATGTCCGACATCGACTGCGTCGGGTGGTCGAGGTCGCACTGGAGGTTCACCACGGCCGGGCGCTGGTTGAGCACGCCGTTCCTGAAGCCGTCGTCCAGCGCTTCCGCCACTTCCTTCATATAGGTATGGCCCTTGCCGATGAACATGTCGTCCCGGATGCCGATGGCTTCGGTCAGGAAAGAGATCATGTTGGCCGTTTCGCGCACGGTCTCGCCGTGGGCTATCTGCGATTTGCCCTCGTCCAGGTCCTGCACGGCGAG
>JAPLKJ010000239.1:0-22681 GCA_026388125.1 Elusimicrobiota bacterium | reverse complement strand
CGCACGGTCTCGCCGTGGGCTATCTGGGATTTGCCCTCGTCGAGGTCCTGCACGGCCAGGCCGAGCAGGTTGCAGGCGGAGGCGAACGAGAACCGGGTGCGGGTGGAGTTGTCCCGGAAGTTCGAGACGGCCAGTCCCGTCTTGAACATGTCGAGCGGGATGTTCTTGGCGTGCAGCTCTTTGAGCAGCTCCGCTATGATGAACACGGACTTAAGTTCCGCGTCGGATTTTTCCCAGGTAAGCAGGAAATCCTTGCCGTAAAGGTCGGCCCCGAGCCCGGCAAGTTCAGTTAAAGACTTTTCTATGTCGATAGGCATTTTTTGATCTCCAGTAGGTTCGTTCTGCAAATAGCTATTCAATTAAATGTATTTCACCGTCGTATTGTCAAGGAGCGGGCCTGGCCGGGTTGCGGCCGGCATGGGAATTGTCCGCGGACCGCGGCCGGGGGGTATTGTTCCCCGGCGGGATAAAAGTAAAATAGTATTACCGCTTATGAAAACAAAACTATCCGTGTTCCTGGCCGTGCTCGCGCTGCTGCCGGCCTTTTTAGCCGCGGCGGTGCCTGAAGGGCGGTCCGCGCCGCGGGTGAGCATGAAGCTGCTCAGGGGCGGCGCCGTGTCCGACTTCCCCGGCTGGCAGGCGTACAAAGGCAAGGTGGTGGTGCTGGAGTTCTGGGCCACCTGGTGCGTGCCCTGCGTGGCCAATATCCCGCATATGAGCGACCTGGCGAAGGCTTTCCGGGGGAAACCTGTGGAATTCATCTCCGTCACGGTGGAAAACGCGGACACGGTCAAAAAATTCCTGAAGACGCATCCTATGGCCGGCAGCGTAGCCGTAGACGGAAATAACGCCTGGCGCGCTTTCGGCGTTACCGGGGTCCCGCAGACGGTAATAATAAGCAAGGCCGGCGCGGTGCTGAGGTATACTTCTCCGGACCAGCTTTCCGAGAAAGCGCTGTGGCAGCTGGTGGACCTCGGCTCGGCCGGGGCCATAGAGAAAATAAACAACAGCAAGGCCGCGGCGCCTGAAAAGGCCCCGGAGAACCCCGCCCTGTTCGAAGTGCGGGTGGCCAGCGTTGCGGAGAACGGCGATATGGGCTACGGGCACGGCTCCCGTAACGGTACGGTGTACGAGGAGTATACCCGGTTGGACCTGCGCGCCATGCTTGCCCAGGCTTACGGGGTGGGCGAGCAGCGGGTAGAGATCTCTTCGGCGCTGCCGGCGCAAAGGTTCAGTTTCCTGGTGCGGGCGCCTAAGGCGGCGGAAAACATGCTGAAGCCCCTGCTGCGGCAGGCGGTGCTGGCGGCCTACGGCGCGCAGGTGCGTACGGTGTCCGGCGCCAGACAGGTCCTGCTGGCGCAGTACGATAACGCGCCGCATGCCGGGTTCTCTCCCGCCGGGGACCTGGGGGGCTGGAGCGAGGGGCGGGGCTATGTCCGCTCGGCGGGCGCCAGAATGGACAAGCTGCTGGAATTCCTGGAGTCCCGGTTCGGACAGCCGGTGCAAGACGAGACCGGCCTGACCGGGATCTACGATATGAAGCTGGAATGGACGGGCGGGAACAATGACGCCGTAGCCGCCGCCCTCAAGGCGCAGTTCGGCATAACCCTGGTGCCGGGCGTGCGCACTATCGAACTGCTCGAAGCAGGACCTGCCGGGGACACGGACAGCCCCGGCCGCTGACGGCCGGTTCTTCGGACATTAAATGAGAACACTCGCCCTGCTGCTGCTGTTTTCTCTGCCCGCGCGGGCGGGGCATGTGGACGCTTCGCTGCTTTCGGCGCGCGCCGCCGCCGCGCCCGGAGAAAGCTTCACGGCCGGGCTGAAACTTAAAATGAGGGACGGCTGGCACGTGTACTGGCGCAATCCGGGCGACGCCGGGCTGGCGCCCAGCCTTGACTGGCGGCTGCCCCGCGGCTGGAGCGCCGCGCCTTTAAGCTGGCCGGTCCCCGAACGCCTGGAATTCCCGCCGCTGACCAATTTCGGCTACAACGGAGAGGTTATACTGCCGCTGACGCTTACCGTGCCCGCCGCCGCGCGCCCGGGGACCCGCGCCGCGCTGAGCGCGCATGCCGAGTGGCTGGAATGCCGCGAAGGGTGCGAGCCCGGCGAGGCGGAGTTGAGGCTTAACATCGGGGTGGCCAGGGAACCGCTTGAACAAACCGCCGATGCGGCGGCTTTGGGCGCGGCCCTGGCCGGGGTGCCGCGCCCGGATGCCGGCGCGGCCGTGGCGGCGGCGCGCAGCGGGGATAAAGTGCTGCTGCGGCTGCGGGGCCGCCATCCGAGGGCCGAATTCTTTCCGAAAGACCCCTACACTTTCGCCAACGCGCGTTCCGGCGTAAGCGTAAGCCCGGTGGAAACGGAACTGACACTTAAGCAGGCCCCGGGCGAGGCGCTGCCGGCGCGGGTGGAAGGCGTTGTGGTCCGCCCGGGCTTCGCGCCGGCGGAGATCTCCGTTCCGGTCAGCGCGGGCGGCGCCGTGGCGCGGTTTTTCTTCCTGGCTTTTGCGGGGGGGCTGCTGCTGAACCTGATGCCCTGCGTGCTGCCGGTGCTCACTTTCAAGGCGCTGGGGCTGCTGAACCGCAAAGATCACCATCCTGCGCAGGTGCGCTACGAGGCGCTGGCTTACGCCGCCGGCGTGGTGCTGAGCTGCGAAGCCCTGGCGGTGGTGCTGCTGGCCGCGCGCCGCGCCGGCGCAACGCTCGGCTGGGGCACCCAGTTCCAGTCGCCCTGGGTGGTCTCCTCGCTGGCCGCGCTGTTTATTTTCGCCGGCCTGAGCCTGTTCGGCGTTTTCGAGTTCGGGGCCAGGTGGATGGGTGTGGGGCGCGCGCTCACCGCCCGCGAAGGCAGGATAGGCTCGTTCTTTTCCGGCGTGTTCGCCATGGCCGCCGGCGCGCCGTGCACCGCGCCGTTCATGGGCGCTACGCTGGGCTGGGCGCTGACGCGGCCCGCCATAGAAGTGCTGGCCGTGTTCGGGGCGCTGGGCGCGGGCGCGGCCGCGCCGTACGCCTGCCTTTCTTCCTGGCCCGCGCTTACCCGGCTGCTGCCGCGGCCCGGCAACTGGATGGTGGTGCTGAAAAGATCCCTTTCGCTGCCCATGTTCGCCACCGCGGCCTGGCTGCTGTGGGTGTGCTGGCACCTTCTGGCGGCCGTTCCCGCGCCCGCCGACGCGCTGTGGCGGCCCTGGTCGGCCCAGGCCGTGGAGCGGGCGCGTGCGGCCGGCGATACCGTGGTGGTGGATTTTACCGCCGCCTGGTGCCTGTCCTGCCAGGTGAACGAGCGCACGGCGCTGGCCGCGCCCGAAGTGCGTGCGGCGCTCTCCAGCCCCGGCGTTTCCGCCTTCCGCGCCGATTGGACCGGCCGCGACAAGGCCATACAGGACGAGCTAGCCAGGTACGGGCGCAGCGGCGTGCCGCTTTACGTGGTGCACCCCGGCGGCGGGCCGGCGGTGCTGCTGCCCGAGCTGCTTACCAAAGGCCTGTTGCTGGACGCCCTGACCCCGGCGGCGAAGCCGAAGCCGTAGCGGCTTCGAACGGAGGCAAGCCGCCGGAAAGATTTGCATAGAGTCTTTGCTACCGCTATAATAGTTATTCATGGCAGAATCCAAAGGCCGCGTACTGGTCATCACTACAGGCAAGGAGCTCCTTGACGAGCTGGCGCCGTCCATGTCGGGCAGGGGCCTGGAGCTGGTCTGCGTGCCTACCCTTAAGTACGCCGCCGCCCGGCTGGCCACCGGCGACTGTTCCGCCATGGTGGTGGATTTTAACCATGTGCCCCCGGCCGAACGCGAAGCTTTCATAGAGCTGCATAAACAATTCCCGAAGCTGCATATGTTCATGCTGGAGTCGGTAGCTAGCATCACGCCCACCTTAAGCTCGCCGCTGCGCCGGCTCAACTGGCCGCTGCCCATGGGGTTCGCGGACCAGGTCAGGGTAACTGTGCGCAATGTGATCATCCTGGCCGACCAGGTGCTGTTCTCCACCGGGGCCGTGCAGACCGCTTTCCATCAGTCGGGCGTGCAGCCGATGTCCCTGGAATCTCCCGGCGACCTGCCCGAGTTCATCCGCCGGCAGACCGAGGCGCGCATAGCCGCCTCGCAGCCTAAAAAAATCAAAAAATCCTGGTCGCTGCTGGGCGGCAGCACCGAGGAAGAAGAATCCGAAGCCGCGCCTCCGCTCATCAACGTGGTGGTGGCGCAGTTCACCGGCACCCAGAAAGAGGCCGACGCGCTGGACGCCGCCATCCGCGGCGCTTCCCCGGAGACCGTCTGCTATACGATCTCGGGCACGGACCTGGTGCGCTACGCCATCCAGTCGCTCAAGGACGGGCACCATGTGGCCATTCCGCGGGAGCACGCCGGCCGCATAGCCGGCATACTGATAGAGAACAGCGAAGGCGCGGACATCCGGGTTAAAGGGCGCGGGACCGAGCGCATCCTGCTGCTGGACAATTTTAAGCCCGCCCTGACCACCCTGGGCCAGGCCCTGCAGGGCGCGGGCTATGTGGTTACTTCCTCGATGGACGGTGAGGAGGCCCTCGGGCTGTGCGTTAAAGGCGCTTTCCACCTGGCGGTCATAGGCACCGCCATCACTTACGCCGAGCATTCCGGGGCCGAGCTGGCGCAGAAGCTGCGCGAGCGCGACCCCGACCTGCGCATTATTTTCATGGTGGACCAGTACCCGCTGCAGGCGGCGCTGAAAGGCGTCAGCCAGGTGGTGGAGCTGGGTCTCGACGACGCCATCCTCAAGCCCGTGGAGGCCTCGCGCCTGATCTTCTCGGTGGAAAAGGCGCTGGAGCGCCGGTTCCTTATGCTGGAGAACGCGCGCCTGCTTAAAGAAACGCAGGAGCAGAAGAGCCAGCTGGAGCTGATCAACGGCTTCCAGAAAAAATTCTTCGCCACGGTGGCCCACGATGTAAAGAGCCCGTTGACGGCTATCCTCGGCTACTCCGAAGTGCTGAACATGAAGCTCAAGGCCATGCCCAGCGAGCAGCGCTACGCCTCCAATATCAACACTTCAGCCAAGACGCTCAACGTGCTTATTTCCGACCTGGTGGACCTGGCCGCGATAGAATCAGGCAAGCTGCGCGTGGAGATAGGCACGCTGAACCTGCTGGCCGTGGTGCAGGACGTGTTCGAGCGCGTGAAGATAGCCGCCCAGAAACGGAACCTTAATATGACGCTGGAAGTGCCGCCGGTGCTGCCGCCGCTGGCCGGCGACGACTCGCGCGTGGGCCAGGTGGTGCAGAACCTCTGCACCAACGCCATCCAGTACACCAAGGAAGGCGGAAAGATCACCATTAAAGCGGAAGCCCAGCCCGACCGGATAGTGGTCAGCGTTATAGATACCGGCATCGGTATCTCAAAGGAAGACCTGCCGCGCGTGTGGGAGCGGTTCTTCCAGACCAAGGAAGCTCAGGGCATGCGCAAGGCCGGCTTCGGTCTGGGCCTGAAGATAGCCCGCGAGATCGTACAGCGCCACGGCGGCGAGATGGGCATAGAATCCGAACTCGGCGTAGGCTCGCGCTTCTTCTTCCACATCCCCACAAAGAATCCGGCTGCCCCGGCTAAATAAGCCAGGCGGGCCTTCCCAGGGCGCTGTGCTGCCGGTACGCAGTTCCAAACCCGGAGCTGTTTCTTTCTCCGGAAGTAAGGAAAACTCTTGAAATTTTCAGGCAGAGAAAAGAGCGGAACGAGGTTAAGATCATGAAAGCAAAGATCCAGGCGCGCATCTACTCTTCGGAAAAGTCGCCGCTCGAGAACGCGGTCCCGCTGCGCACGCCTTACTCCATGCACATCGACATCTGCAGCCTCTGCAACTTCAAATGCAAGTTTTGCTTCCAGGCCGACGAGAAAAGCATCAGGGCTAAAGGCCTCAAGCGCGGCTTCATGAAACTGGAGCTTTTTAAGAAGATAATAGACGACTCCACGAAGTTCCCCGACAAGTTCCGCAAGGTGAAGATAGGGCTGCACGGCGAGCCCACGCTGCACCCCGACCTGCCCGCGATGATCGCCTACGTCAAAGAGAAGAACGTCGCCGGCGTCATCGAGATGTTCACCAACGGCTCCCTGCTCACCCCGGAACTGAACAGGGCCATCATCGCCGCCGGGCTTACCCGCCTTAATGTCTCCGTGGAGGCCATCACCTCCGAGGGATACAAGGCGATAACCGGCGTGGCCGTGGACATGAAGAAGCTCACGGATAATATCCGGGACCTCTACGAAGTGCGCAAGGACTGCAAGATCTACGTCAAGATAGTGGATTCCGGCCTCACGGAGGACGACAAGAAGAAGTTCTACGAGACCTTCGGGGACATCTGCGACGAGATCTACATCGAGCACGTGGTGCCGCAGTGGTCCGAGACCAACACTTTCTCCCTCGACACGATAGGCATGTACGGCCAGAAGGTTTCGGAGTACAAGCATGTCTGCCCCTTCCTGTTCATGTACATGCACTTCAACTACGACGGCACGGCCAGCGGCTGTACGCTGGACTGGAGCAAGGAAGTGCTGATAGGCGACGTGAACAAAGAGAGCGTCACCGACATCTGGACCGGCCAGCGGCTGAAGGCGCTGCAGACCGCCCACCTGGAGAAGAAGCGCGGCGAGATACCGCTCTGCGCCAAATGCATGGCGCCGATGGTCTGCTGCCTGGAGAACCTGGACGGGCATGCCGGCATACTGCTGGAAAAGATAAAGTCGGACAACTGGCAAAAATGAAGCTGCTCATCACCGGCGCCACGGGCTTCGTGGGCCATAACCTGAAGGAATACTTCCAGCCCCGCTACGAGGGGGTGTGCTGCCCGGGGCGTCTCGAGCTCGGCCTGCTGGACGCCCAGGCCGTGCGCGCCTACCTGGAGAAGAACAGCTTCGACGCGGTTATCCACTGCGGGGTGTCATACAGTTCCGTGGAAGAGAACCTGAAGATGTACTTCAACTTCGAAAGGTGTTCCGGCTCCTTCGGCAAAATGCTCTGCGTGGGCTCTGGCGCGGAATACGGCGCCAAGAAAGATATCCCTCCCGGGGTGAAGGAAGACTGCTTCGGCAGGCGCGTGCCCTCCGATATCTACGGGTTCTCGAAATTCGTGATAGCCAAGGACATCGGGGCCGCCGGCAGGAACATCTACAACCTGCGCGTGTTCGGCATCTACGGGAAATACGAGGACTACAGGCAGCGGTTCATCTCCAACAATATCTGCAGGGTGCTGTCAGGCCTCGATATCTCGATCAAAAGGAACGTGGCTTTCGACTACCTGTATGTCGAGGATTTCTCGAAGATCGCCGAGCTGTTCGCGAAAAGGGAGCCGGCGCAGCGCAGCTACAATATCTGCACCGGGAGGACCGTGGACCTGCTGACGCTGGCCGGGCTGGTGCGCAGGGCGGCCGGCCGCGCTGTCCCGATAACGGTAAAAGAACCCGGCCTGGGCCCGGAATACTCCGGGGACAATGCCCTTTTTACTTCGGAATTCGGCGAATTCCCCTACACCCCGCATGAAAAAGCGGTGGAGGAACTGTACCGCTGGTACAGGGACGCCAGCGGGCTGCCGTTCGGCCCCAAGCTGTTCGAATGACACGGAAGCGCTCCGCCGGATAATTTATGAAGAAAATAGAGCAAGAACTTTTAAAAACGCTGGGCAGGAACCCCGTACTGGTGTGGGGCGCGAGGATGACCGGCATAGGCTTCCTGCGTTTCGCGCGCAAACACGGGATCGACGTGATCGGGTTCGCGGACTCCGACGCCGCTCTGTGCGGCAGGAGGATCTCGGGGCTGCCCATCTCCCTGCCGGCCTCCATCCCCGCCCTGAAGGCCGCTCACAAAGGCCTGCGCGTGCTGGTGGCGGTCTCCATTAAAGAGGACGAGATAATAGCCGCGCTGGCCAAGTTCGGGATGCCCGCGGGGAACTGCGTGCGCTACAGCGAGTTCTGCGGCGCTTTTTTCACCATTGACGTGGCCGGCGCCTGCAACCTGCGCTGCCCCTCCTGCGCCTACACCGTGCCGGGCATCAGGAACCCGGCCGGGCTGATGTCCTACGACGATTACGTGAAGATAACGGACAAAATGATGGACGAGGCGGGGCTGATCAGCCATATCTGCCTCTACAGCTGGGGCGAGCCTTTCCTGCACCCGGACCTGCCGCGCTTCATCGAGCGCACCCATGCGCTGGGAATAGCGGCCGCCGTTTCCACGAATCTCTCCATCGAGTCGGCCGAAAAGATAGAGAACGTCATCAGGCTGTCGCCGGATTATCTCAAGATCTCCACTTCCGGCTTCTACCCGGAGGCTTACGGCAGCACCCACACCGGCGGCAACGTCGACCTGGTCAAATCGAACCTTTACCGCATTAAATACTTCATCGAAAAGCACAAAGCTCATATCTTCGTGGATGTGAACTACCACATGTACCGGAACAATGTCGGCAGGGACCTCAGGAAGATGCAGGAACTGTGCGACGACCTCGGGTTCGTCCTGTCCCCCTGCTACGCCAACGTCACCCCGGTGGAACGGCTCGTGAACTACCATGAAGGCAAAGTGGACGCCGCGACCCGCAAATTCCTGGACCTGCTCCTGGTAAGCCTTGAGAAAGGCCGCGAGATAGCTGAGCCCTACCGCGGCCGGGCCTGCCGCTTCCTCTCCAACCAGGTCAACATCAACTGGGACAGGAGCGTGCCGCTCTGCTGCGTCTGCTTCGATATGAAGACCGCCACCATCTCGAAAGATTACCTGAAGGACTCCCTGACGGAGATAAACCGCAGGAAAGAAAGACACGTCAACTGCGTGAAATGCATGAAGTACGCCATCCCCCCGTACCTGATGGGGGTTAACCAGCGGGCGTGGAAAAAAGAAGCCGACCGTGTGCTGCGGGCCGACGCTGCCCGCGTGAAAAAAAGATAGAACCTATCAGCGTGAAAGAGTTTCCTCTGGCGCTGCGGAGCCCGGCCCATGAAAGTAAAAAATCTGGTTTTGTGCGCATCGCTTCTGTTCTGGCAGCATCCTGTTTTTGCCTACAGCCCCGTTCACTTCCGGAGTGTCTCTACGGTTGAGAAGTACTTCTTCGGGATATTGAGCGGCCTCGGCTTGGCGCTGTTCGTGATAATAAAGGTGCTTCGTAAGACCGGGCATTAGGGGCAAAGAGGGAATAGCAGGAAAATTCGGGTTAGATGGAAGGAAAAGGCAGCTTAACCCGCCAGGGCCTGCCCGCTGAATTGCCTGGGTTTAATCCAACCCCTCAGGCGGCGCTATATGAACGAGCCTGCGGCCCGCCGGATTAAGACTGCCAGCCGGAGCCGAAAGGGGGCTTATTCGAAGTAATAGACCGCCCCGGCTTTGGTATTACAATAAATTGAAGGACGGGGAACGGTTTTTCGAAAAATTTCAGGCAGAGAAAAGAGCGGAACAAGGAAAGAGCTTCCGATAACAGGCCTTATGTTTCTACAGATCAAAGGAGATAAAAAATGATGAATAAGATCAGCGGTTTGGCGGCGGTGTTTTTTGCGGGCGTATTGGCGGTTTTGGCCGGTTGTTCAGTGATGAGCGAAAACAAAGTGAAGATCGTGTCCATATCGCCGGACATTAATGTCGAACTTTCTGCGGGGGCCAAGATCGACATAGAGGTCGCGCTGGAATATAATCTAAAGCAGGATAATGGTTCTATCAACCTTGTGGTCCAGGACGCGCAGAACACGCCTGTCGGCAGTATTCTCGAGCCGATAAAGAAAGGTTCAGGCAAACTTACGCTCAAGAGGACTATAACGGTTCCGAAGACCAGCGCTCTCGCGATCTTTACGCCGTTAAAGCCGGAAGGAGAGACCGAGACCACCGTTGTCGACTCAAGGGTGTATAAGGTCGTCGCAAAAAAATAGCCCGGCTTCCCGGGCGGGTTGCCCATAAAAGCAATAAAGTCATCGGCAAGTGCAGCCGCTACAGGCTTCATTTTTAAATGCGCCTTGCGTTACGCTCTTTCTCCCGCTATACTCTATGCAGTTGTCCGCGGTAAAAGGGGGAGGCAGCCGTGAAAATATCCGCTTATATTTTAGTGCCGGTTTTATTCGCCGCGTTTTTCGCGCCGGTCCCGGCGCGGTGTGCAGGGGCTACCACCGCCTGCCTGAAGAGCAGGGTATCGAGCGCCAAAGGCGCCTATTTCAGGAAGGTAGAGAGCGTGCCGGGGAAGTATTCCGCCATCGCCGCGACCGGCGTCCTGCCGGAGCTGAGCTTTGACGCGGACCGGTACCATGTGCCCAAAGGCAAGGAGCCCGGCTACACAGAAGGCCCGCTGGACCGGCCCAGCGTATATATGGGAGGCTCCGCGGCGGGCCACGAGGTCGACTGCGGCCTGAGCCTGGACCGGGTGTACGACGTAAGCGGGGCGCCGGCTTACACGGATTCCCCTTCCCTCACGGACGGCGGCGACCCGGAACACAGGCTGTTCATAGTGGACAATAAGCTCGTGGACGCTAACGGCAGGGTGGTGGACGCCGACGCCGCGAGCATCGCGAAGAAGCGCAAGACCGGGGCGCTCCGCGGCGATTACGCCTTCCGCCCGTTTTGGCGCACCACCAACATGGAAGAAGGCAACCTCTGGCATAATCCCAAAATAGGCACGCGCGACAACGTCTATTTCTATCCCGGCGAGAGGATAGAGATGAAGCTTTCCGTCATAGCCAACGGCAACGTGGTGCTGGAGATAAACGGGAAGAATAATTTCTCGGCGGCCTTCAACCAGGACGGCTTTTCTAAGAACGCTAACTTCACCTTTAAAAGAGTGAACTCGATAGACCAGTTCCGGGAGAAAGGCAACGGCGAGCGGGGCGGCAACGAGGGCAGGAAAGTGATGGCCACGAGGACCGCGGCCAGGAACGCCTCCTGGGAAAGCGCCGCGCTCACGCTGGCCGACGGCTCCACAGTTCCCCTGTACGGTCCCCTCTGCGCCGAGATCCGGGGCTCCGACACCGCCGCGGGCTACGGGCGGATATTCAGCGTTTCCGGTTTCAGCAAGGCCGGCGGGGAAACCATAAACATAGTCCCGTAATTCCGGTTCCGCCCGGGATTTAAACTTGCTGGTTAAAGCGGATCCTAACCCGCGTGGATACTGCGTTAATTAAAACAGAAGGTTCAGCGCTATTGTGATCATGGAACCGCTGTCCTTATAGGTTTTATGCAGAGCGTTCAAATCCTTTGAAGCCACGTCTTCCAGCCAGACATAGCGATAGGCGCCGTCCAGTGATATGGACTTGCCCAGCATAATCTCAAGGCCGGCCCCGGCATGAAGGCCGAAACGGGAGGTGATCTTGTTGTAATCGAACGGGCCTTCTACCTGGGTGTGGTACCAGCCTACGCCCCCGAGCAGGAACGGGCTTACAACGCCGCCGGGCATAAGGTACGCCAGCAGGCTTGCTTGTACGGGGTAGGTCTTAACGGTCGTGAGCGGCCCGAAATCATTCTTTCTGTAATCGATGGACGCTTCCAAGCCTAAAGCGGGAGACAAATGCAGGCGGGCCTGCACACCGGGATCCCACAGCCCTTTATCCGCATCCTTCGGAGTAGAATAGGTCGCCCTGGGGCCGATCGAAAACACACTGTCGCCTACGCCTTCCCCTGCAGATACGGCCGGCTGCAGCCCTAATAACAGGATTGATAATGCCATACACTCTTTGATCCTTCTGCTGCAATTGTTCGTTTTCATTATAAAACTCCTTGTTCCTGAAGCCGGATTTGAAGTAAGTATAACCCTTCGCCGGTTTGGCAGCTATTCGGAATTATCCCCGGCCTGCCAGGTAGTATTACGGCCGGCTCTATGGACTGCGGCAGGGGTGGGGAAGCGGGAATTTTACTTATAACCGCACGTATAACTCCGAATAACACCCCAAGGCGCGTAAAGGGTATGGTGTATGCATAATCACGGGGCAAGTCCCGCAGCCAAGAAAACAGATCAATGGCAATATGATTTGCATTGGTTTGCGTACTATCGGCCGGGCAGCCTGGCAGGATTCTGCTGTGGCCGGCAGCGGCAATTTGTAGGACTTGTGAGCTGTCCCTGAGTTTTGACCCGAGGGGAGTGAAAGAAGCCGCGGTGAAGGTCTCCGCCAAGGGCGGAAGCGAAAAGGGGGAATGATGCCTGTAAAAATAAAGAAGGTAAAAGGCGGTTACCAGGTAAGCACGCCGCAGGGCATAAAAGCAAAGCATACCACGCTCGTAAAAGCGCAGGCGCAGAAAAGAATAATAGATGCTGCCGACGCAGGGCATCCGTTCACCGGAAAGAAGAAGGTCGGATAGCGGGAGAAAATATGTGCTTTTCAGCAGGTGCAAGTTTTACGGCGGGCGTGGTGCTTACAGCGGTCGGCGCGGCTACGCTTAAGAAAGTCAATAAACCTTCGCAAGTCGTATTCGCCAGTATTACGATATTCTTTGCTTTACAGCAGTTCGCGGAGGGCGTTCTATGGCTGACCATGATGCATCCGGGGTATTCAGGTCTGCAAACAATAACCACGCAGATATTTATCGTTATGGCGCAGGTTATCTGGCCAGCGATGATCCCGGTTTCTGTTTTGCTGCTGGAGGAGAACAGAACACGTAAAAAAATACTGCTCGCGCTGTTTTTCGCCGGTGTGTGCATCGCGTTGTCTAATCTGTACCACTTGGCTCTTTACCCCGTGCATGCGGACATCAGCAGCAGGCACCTTGTCTATCAGAACGATCTGCACGCCGGGTTCGGCAAAGTCGCCCTGGCGCTGTATTTCGCGGTTACCGTGATCCCCCTGTTAGTTTCTGGTATCAGAAGGATGTATGTCCTGGGCATTATAATGGGTTTATCGTTTATGGTTTCCGCCGTGTTCTATATGAAATGCCTGACTTCCGTGTGGTGCTTCTTCGCGGCGGTGATAAGCTTCGTGATCTATTTCATTGTAAGGGATCTAAGTGAGAAACTTCCGGCTTAATGAAGCCGGAAAAAGGGAGGCAGAAATGCTGAAGGTCATAAACGGCAGGCAGAGCGTGAGGGCCTGGACGGAAAAGAAAGTCGCGCTCTCAATAATTAAAAGAATACTTGAAGCAGGCATGAATGCGCCCTCGGCCGGCAATGAGCAGGCGTGGCAGTTCATAGTGGTAACAGATACTGAACTGCTTGAAAGAATAGCGGCTGTGCATCCCGGAGGGGCTTATGCGGGAAAGGCCCCCTGCGCCATTCTGGTCTGCGGCGATACGAGGCTTGAGAAATATAAAGGGTTATGGGTGGAGGACTGCTCTGCGGCAATAGAGAATATGCTGCTGGCGATGCATGCGCTGAAGCTTGGCGGCGTCTGGACGGGCATATACCCGCAGGCGGACCGCATAAAGAGCTTTACCCGCCTGCTGACGCTGCCCAAGGGCGTGGTGCCGCTGGCGCTGGTGCCTTTTGGTTGCCCGGCCGAGCCGCTTAAGAAACGCCCCACGCACTATAAAAAAACGCGCGTTCATTTTAACTCCTGGTAAGATCGGGTTCGCTTTTGGGGAGCGTTGGCTTCCAGAACAACGTGCGGCAAAAGCTGACGCCGTATGAAGACTGCCAGCCAGATCCGAAAGGGGAATTATGCGAAGTAATAGAATCCGCTCCGGCTTTTCTGATTTATCCTTGAGCCGCGTTACCTGGCCGTTATCTGCTTCAGGTACGCCAGCAGCGGCTCCCTGTCCTCCCGGCTTATGGCCGCAAGGTTTATTTTATATTCTTCAAAACCCGTGAATGTCAGCTGAACAATATCCGCGTCCAAAGAATTTATCCCGCGCAGCGTGTCCGCCTTAAAGACTTTCGCCGGGTGAAGTAAAGCTGCGCGGATAATTATCTCTTCGCCGGCCGCCCGCACGAACGGGGTGGTTTTTCCCCAGTAGAACGCGCAAGCCGCGATACAGCCGCCAGCAAATAAGAAAAATCCGGCCGGGCCCTTGCCGGCGTTCATTGTCGCCAAACCCAAAAGACCGAATATTACCGCTGCTATAAGCATCGGGATATACATGCCGCTGCTGCGTCTGAAATCCCGCGGGCCTGATCGCTCCATAGTCTGTCCTCCTGAAAATATAACCATTTTCTATATATTAACTTTTGGTATTATAGAAGAAATGACGGAAGGGGCGCTTTTTTTGAAGAATTTTCAGGCAGAGAAAAGAGCGGAACAAAAAAATTTGCGATAACAGCCTTTATGTTCAATACAGATAATATAGCGGAGAAAATTTCCCGTGGGCTTCAAATCGCGAAACTGTTCGCTGTTGTTCTGCTCGTGCCGGCTTTTGCGGGCGCACAGGAGAAAATGTCCGCCGGCGCCGGGCAGCCCGCTGCGCAGGCGGAGCCCGGAAATATAGCCGATGGTTACCGGACAATTGCGGGTGAACTCCTGAAGAACTGCGAGGGCGCGGATAAAAAGATAGCCGTGGCCGGCTTTTCCTATCCCGACGGCCGTGATTCCGGGGACGGCGGCATTGTGGCCGAAAGAATAACCGCCGAACTGGTCAAAGCGAAAAAAATAAAAGTGATCGAGCGTAAAGAAATAGAAAAAGTTTCCGATGACTTAAAACTCCAGCGTTCCGCCGCCATCTATCCCGATTCCGCCAAAGCAATAGGCAAGCTCCTGGGTGCCGACTGGGTGGTGGTCGGCACCCTGGCAGAACTCCCCGACAAACAGTTGGAGCTGAACGCCCGGCTGATAGGAGCAAGGTCCGGCGAGATCCTGGCCGCCGCCTCCGGCAAGCTTAAAAAAGACTGGCTGGAAAGGTATAGGGTGCTCCTTTATGAGAAAAGCAAGGCGATCAGCGGAAATCCGAATGACGCGCAGATACTGTATGAGTGGGGCGCAATATACGCCGATTTTGAGAAGCACGATAACGCCAAAGCCTACTTCAATGTAGCGCTCAGCGTTGATCCGGCCCACTTAAAAGCTTATGTTAACAGAGGAACGCTCTATTACAGGAGCGGCGAGTATGACAAGGCTATCGAGGATTATTCCCGGGCAATGGCGATCGCCCCGAAGAGCGCCGTGGCATATATTAACCGCGGAAACGCCTATTTCAGTAAACGCGACTATGACAAGGCTATTGAGGATTATTCCAAAGGGATAGAGCTTGACCCGAAGGAGGCTAATGCCTACGTTGTCCGCGGAAACGCATATGCAGCCAGGGGCGAGTTCGATAAGGCGATAGAAAATTATTCCAGGGCGACAGCGGTCGACCCGAAAGCTGCCGCGGTATATGCTGTTCGCGGAAATCTGTATGCCGATAAAGGCGAGTACGGCAAGGCGGTCAAGGATTATTCCAAAGCTATTGAGATAGACGGGGGTAGCGCCAGGGTGTATGTCAGCCGCGGATTAGCTTATGGGATGAGGGGCGAGCATGATAAGGCGATCGCTGACTATTCAAAAGCAATAGAGATCGAGCCGAAGGATGCCGCGGTATATTATATCCGCAGGAACGCTTATCTTGTGATGGGCGAATCCGGAAAGGCGGCGGCTGACGAGGAAAAATACCGAAGTCTGTCTCAAAAATAATTCGCCGCTCTTTTGCTGCCTGAAAGATTTGCAAAAAGTCTTCCTTTACCGTTATAATACAAAAAGTCCGCCGCGCCCGGCCGTCGCCGGGCGCAAAACTTCGGCTGCAGAGGGACAATGAGGAAGATCCGGCTAAGAACTCAAAACGATCAGGAGCAGGGGGTTTTCCCGAATTTTTTTTTAAACAACCGGGGCGCCTATGCTTTGATAGCGTTTTTAGGGCTGCTCGCGTATTTCCAGACCTTTTATTTCGACTTTACGTACTTTGACGATAATGTCCTGATCCTGAACAATTTCAAATACATAAGCCGGCTTTCCAGTCTTTTTGCGGCGTTCAAAGATGATGCGTTCTATATCATGCATAGCTGGACCGCATATTACCGCCCGCTGCTGACAGTTTCCATAATTCTTGACGCGCAGATCGGCGGCTTATCCCCTTATATTTATCATGTGACCAACGTGGCGATACATATCGCCGCCGCCTGCCTTCTTTACCTGTTCTTAACGGAATTAAAGTACCCAAAGGCGCCGGCCCTGTTAATGTCCGCGGTTTTTACCGTGCATCCTGTCCTTACGCAGGCCGTGGCCTGGATCCCGGGCAGGAACGATTCGCTGGCGGCGGTCTTTCTGCTTTCCGCTTTTATTACTTTGCTGCGTTATTCCGAAACGGGGAAACTGAAGTATTACCTGCTGCACGTCCTGTTCTTCGCGCTTTCACTTTTCACGAAAGAAACCGCTGTTTTTTTTGTGGCAGTGTGCCTGCTGTATTATTATGCCGTTCTGAAGAAGAACGGGTTTTTCTTAAAAGAAAGACGCCTGCTTATAGGCTGGGCGGCGGTTCTGGCCGTCTGGTATTTGATGAGAAGAGCGGCTTTGATAAATCCTCCGGAACAAATGTCTTTCTATGACCTCATCCATGTCCTGGCCGGGAATTTGCCGGCGGTAATACAATATGCGGGCAAGATATTGCTGCCGGTCAATTTATCGGTATTGCCTGTAATGGAGGACACGACGTTCGTTTACGGGCTTATGGCGGCGGCGCTTATGACACTGCTGCTGTATATCTCAAAGAACAAGCGCTACCCGTATATCGTTTTCGGGATCGTCTGGTTCCTTTTGTTCCTGCTCCCGTCGTTTATTGCGCCTAATAACGGGATCGCGACAAATTTTTTTGAGCACAGGGCCTATGTCCCGATGATAGGGCTCATCATTCTGATGCTTGAAACTGACGCGGTACGCTATATTTGTGCAAAGGCTGGCAGATTGACCGCTGTCGGCGCTTTCCTGGCGATCATTTTTTCACTGACGACTTTCAGCTACAGCAGGCAATTTAAAAACAGGGAGAGCTTTTGGGAGAGCGCGGTTAAAAGTTCGCCTCACTCGATCTACGCCCACAACAACATCGGGCTGCTCTATCTGTCCCAGGGCCAGCTGGACAAGGCTGAACGGGAATTTTTAAAAATGCTGGAGCTGAACGCCGTAAGCCCGCGGGCTCATTACAATTTAGGCGTTATCTATATGCAGAGGAATATGTTCAAAGAGGCAGGGGTTGAATTCAAGGAAGAACTTGCCCGCTATGACAATTATGACAAAGCCAATTTCGCCCTGGGTTTTGTCTGTTATAGATCAGGCGACCTTAAGCAGGCGGAGTTCTATTGGAAAAAAACCATTCAGCTGAATCCGGATTTTACTGATGCCTATCGCGACCTGGCTACCCTTTATAGCGGAGCCGGCGATAAAAAACAAGCTGCCTATTATACTGACCAGTTAAAAAAACGGGGGGAATAAGCGGCCCGCCAGCCGGGATGAAACTCCGGCTTGCTGCCGTTCCATTTTACCGCCGGGCGGCAATGCCGCCGCAGTTCTGGCGCCGGGGCGCAGCGAACGGCCGGGGCTTTCGCCCCGAGTTCAGATGGAGATCCGGCCTTCGGCCATTCTCGGGAACGGATACACCTCGTGGATGTCCTTGAGCCCGAGAATGGCGTAGGTCAGCCGCTCTACCCCGAACCCGGCGCCCGCGCAGGTGATTTCCCCGCTGCCCTTGTCCAGGGACGAGAACAACTCGAAGAACGGCGCGAAGTATTCCATGGGATAGTTCAGTTCCCGCATCCGCTGCTCAAGCGCCGCCACCGAGCGCGTGCGCTCGGCTCCGGACAGGCACTCTATCGGATGCGGGTTCTCGCCCGCAGGAGGCAGCACGACATCGTAGTTCAGGAACCGGCCCGCCTTCTCGTCATAGAGGTCGTAGGCTTCGCGTTTCAGGTTGACGAGCAGGAAGGGCCGGCCGTCCGTTCTCTGGGCCGCCCATTGCTCCACAGCATCGTCGTCTCCCAGGTTCTCCCGGCGCTTTATCTCCTGCACGTCGAACAATTGAAGTTTGCCGTCTATCTGCGGCAGCGGCCCCCCGCGGAAACGCCGGATGAGCTCGCCGTGCTTTTCCTGCAGGTGGGCGTAAAGCCCGGATATGGTTCGCGACACGAACGCCAGCATCTCCTCATAGGTCGCGCCGCGCTTCTCGAAATCTATCTGCATGAATTCGCAGACGTATTTATATTCTTTACGGTTGATGCGCATCTCCATGCGGATGTTCGGCGAAGCCCAGAACACCTGGGGGATCGGGGAAAGCATGACCATCAGCATCTTGTAGAGGATCAGGGATTGCGTGACCGAGACCTCCTCGCCGTAATAGTTGATCCGCGCCGGATAGGTCCAGTGGTTGAGCGGGTCAGTGCAGCCCGCCAGCATATAGACGGGCGGATGGATGTAGCCCTCCGCGGCCAGCGCCGAACAGAGAAACTGCTGGATCGTGGTCCGGACCAGCAGGATGTCGCGCAGGCGCGGGTTCGAGATCGACCGCCTTGCCTGTTCGAGCGAGCTGGCTACAAGCGGGTTGCTTATATCGACCGGCTCGATCTTGTGTATCCCGAGCGTCAGCGAAGAACCTTTGTTTTGCAAAGCCATAGTCCATCTCCTCCATGCAGAAGCGTTCTTACTATATGGTTATTTTACCAGATGTTCCTGCGATAGTAACACTGCCCGCGAAGGTCCCGCGAAGGTCCTGCCCGGGAAGGTCCTTCGCGGCTGGACCGGAGCGGAGCGGCGCCCGGTTATTTCCCGTGAAAATGGGGCTGTATTTGGACAACGGGCCAATATGTTAAAATAAATTCCTGGCAGCGCACGCCGGGAAGCGGAAAACGGTTCGGTCCTCTGCCGTAGAGGATCCGCCAGCCTTGAATAAGTCCGCCGGCGGCCCCGGCTCAGGCGCTAATGTGCCCCCGGGGATAACCAAAAGCTGCCGCCGAACGGGAATACGGCGCTCTGCCGCGCGCGTTTATAAGGAGACGTAATGCCCAAAGTAATGATAGTTCTTCCGGCGTACAACGCGGAAAAGACCCTGCCGCAGACCCTTACGGATATCCCGGCCGAATACCTGGCCAACGTTATCCTTGTCGACGACTGCTCCAGGGACAGGACCGTGGAGGTGGCCCGCGGCTTCGGCATTACCGCCATACCGCACCCGGTCAATAAAGGTTACGGCGGCAACCAGAAAACCTGTTACCGCGAAGCGCTTAAGGCCGGCGCGGACATTGTCGTGATGCTGCACCCGGACTACCAGTACAACCCCAAGGTAATACCGCACCTGGTCGGCGTAATAGACAAAAATATCTGCGACATGATGCTGGGCAACCGCATACGCACCCGCCGCGAAACGCTGGCCGGCGGCATGCCTTTCTACAAATATCTCTCCAACCGCTTCCTGTCGCTGCTGTGCAACATCGTTACCGGCGAGAACCTGGGGGAATGGCATAGCGGCATGCGCGCCTATTCCCGCAAAGTTCTTGAGACCATTCCCTGGGAGAACAATACGGATGACTTCGCTTTCGACATGCAGTTCCTGGCGCAGGCTTCCTGCTTCGGTTTCAGGATGGGGGACATCCCCGTGGAAACCAAATATTTCGAAGAAGCCTCGTCCATCAATTTCAGCCGCAGCCTTAAATACGGCCTGCACACGCTGTTGATCCTTGCGCAGTTCCTGCTGCAGAAAAGCGGTTTGTTCAAGCTGCGGCTTTTCAGGCGGACCCTGTGACGGGTCCCGGAGAGATGCAGGCAGCTGCAGCTGTAATGCGAAAGTGAAGGAACAGCATGCCTTCCAAAATAAAAAAATCCAAAAAACAGGGTCCCGCGAAGCAGGCCGCCGCGCAAACGGCTGACCCCGCCCGGTTCATCCCTTATATGCTGCTGGCGCTCGTACTGGTCCTGTTCGCCTATGTCCGCGTCAGCCTGCTTTCCTTCCCGCTTGAACGCGATGAGGGGGAATATGCGTATTTAGGCCAGTTGATGCTTAACAGCATAGCGCCCTTCAAGCTGGCCTATAATCTTAAGCTTCCCGGCACCGCCTGTATGTACGCCCTGAGCATGGCCGTCTTCGGGCAGACAAAAGAGGGGATCCGGCTTGGTTTGCTGTTCTTCAATCTGGGGTCGCTCGTCTTCCTGTTCTTTATCGGCAGGAAGCTGTTCAACAACTTCGTAGCGGTTTCCGCGGCGGCGGTCTGCGCGGCCCTTTTTGTTAACCCCGTATTTTTAGGGCAGGCCGCCCATGCCACCCAGTTCGTAACTTTCTACATGCTGGGCGGAGTGTTCTTTTTGCTCCGAGCGCTGGAGAAAGGCGGCTGGCACAGGTATTTTATAAGCGGGCTTTTCCTCGGCCTGGCTCTCGTGATGAAGCAGTCCGGATTTTTTTTCGCCATTTTCGGAGGGCTGATCATCGCCGCGGATTTCTTTGTTCACAGAAAGGACCCGTTCTGGAAAACCGCGTTTAACCTCGGGCTATACGGGACAGGCGCCCTGCTCCCTCTGGCGCTGGTCTTCCTGGCGATGTTCTCCTCCGGCGTTTTTGAAAAATTCTGGTTCTGGACGTTCATCTATCCCGCCGTTTACGCGACGAAAGTGCCCGTCAGCGCGGTATTCGAACAATTGGCGCTCAACATCCCTCCCCTGTTCACAGGTTTTATCTGGTGCTGGATCCTGGCCGGGCTCGGAGCGCTAACTCTCTTTTCGCGTCAGGAAAAACCATGGAGCCGTTTCTTTTTGGGGCTTTTCGCCGTCTTTTCCCTTCTGCCGGCCGTGCCGGGCTTCTATTTCAGGGGACATTATTTTGTTCCCTTTATTCCGGCGCTGGGGCTTCTGGCCGGGCTGTTCCTGTCGACCCTGAACCGCTGGGCCGGAGGCTTTTTTAAACAGGCGCCGCGGTTCACGGCCGCTTTGCTCGTGCTCGCGCTCGCCGCGGGCTTAAAGAACCAGGCGGATTTCTACTTCAGGCCCGATCCCCTGAAGCTGTGCTCGCAGTACTATCACGGGAACTACTTCGCCGAGCTCACTCCGGTGGCTGACTATATCAAGAACAACACTGCCCCGCAGGACACCGTTATGGTCTTCGGCTCCGAGCCTGAAATATATTTTCAAAGCGGGCGGAAGTCCGCTACCGGGTATATCTACATGTACGACCTTGTCTATGTCCATCCCTATGTCGAGAAAATGCGCAAGGAGATGATGGCAGAGGTGGAGAAAGCGAAACCCAAATATTTTATTTCCGTCCTGACCCATTTATCCTGGCTGGCAAAGCCGGGCCAGGTGGAACCGCTGTTAGCCTGGCGCAGCGATTATCTGCGGAGGAACAAGTACACGCAGGTGGGCGTGATAGAGCTGGACCCGGCCCGTTACCTGTGGGGCCGGGAGGCTTTGAACTACGTTTCCCGGTCAAAGTGGCAGGTGCTCGTCCACAAACGGGACGAAGGAAGCAACTGAGCATGAAGAAATTCCTGAACCCGCTCCTCGGCCTGCTCTTCCTGGCCCTTTCGGGAGCCGTTATTTTTTCTTCGAACCTGGCCGTCCGGTTCTTCCCTGCGCAGGAAGTGGATCTGCGGGGGGGCTTTGAGTTCGGCAGGCTGCTCAAAGGGTATCTTTTTGTCCAGGAAGTGACGGCGGCCAAGGATTGGCTTACCGCCGTAGATCTGGGCCTGGCTGCGCTGGGCGGCGGCGCCCCTTGCGAGAATACGCTGCAGGTGCTGGACTCCGGCGGCCAGGTGCTTTACACGGAACGCTTCACCAGCGCGAACATAAGCAGGATGAAATACCGCACTTTCGTCTTTCCCAAAAAACTGCACGTGGGAAGGGGGAACAAGGTCACGCTTTGCCTGTCTTCCGCGAACGGCAGTATGGACAGCTCCCTCGTCCTGCCGCGAAAAGCTGACGGAAAGCTGGGGAAACTTTCCGCGAGGCCGGTCATTAATGACGACGCGGCCGCAGCCTTAAAGGGAACCGGGCCGGTTATCCGCATGGAAGGCAGCCTGTGCGCGCGGACCTATGAATCGAATTGGGGGTCCGTCAACTGGCTGAAAACCTTCCTGTTCTTTGCGGCTTTTCTCGCGGCTTCGTTCATCGCGCTCGCGGACCGATTGAAACCGGTCATGGCCGGGCTGCGCTTTGCGCCTGAAAAGATCTATGTCGTCCTGGCTCTGGTCTTCGGCCTGGCGCTGGCATTTATTACGCCCCCGCTTCAGACACCGGACGAGAACAAACATCTTAACAGGTCGTACCAACTTTCGGAATTTAATATTTTTCAGTTTGACACCTCCGTTCCCGCTTCGCTTCTCCGGCTGTCCGAGACCTTCAAAAGATTGAATTTCGACCCATTGGGAAAAACCAGCCCGGGCGAAATTTTTTCCCAGAGAAGAGTGGCGCTGGACCCGGCCTCCAGGAGCAGGGACGAGATCGCCGTTCCTACTTTTATTTTTCCTTACTTTCCGCAGGCATTGGGCATATTCACCGGCAGGCTGTTCAACGCTTCTCCAATAACGCTTTTATATGCCGGAAGGATCTTCAACCTGCTGTTTTCCATCGCTCTTGTCTATTTCGCCATCCGGACCGCCCCGTTCTTTAAGTGGGTATTCTTCCTGCTGGGGCTTATGCCGATGACTTTGTATCTTTCCGCTTCGCTGGCCAAGGACGCGATGATCTTCAGTCTGTCTTTTTTGCTTATCGCTTTCTTCCTCAGATTTTCATACGGCGGCGGGAAGGAACTCCGCGCGAAGGAGCTGGCTGTTCTGTTCGTTCTGTCTTTTTTGACGGCGGCCAGCCGGCCTATTTATCTAGTGCTGGCGGGCCTGTTCCTTCTTATCC
>JAPLKJ010000269.1 GCA_026388125.1 Elusimicrobiota bacterium | reverse complement strand
GTGCTGCTGCTGCCCGTGCTGGCCGCCTGGCTGCTGCTGCGCCGCGGGGACCACCCGGGCAGGTTCTGGGCCCCGGCCGCCGCGTTCGCCGCCGGCGCCGCGCTGGCCCTGTCCCCGGCAGGGCTGCGCAATTACGCCGTGGGCGGGGAATTCGTGCTGACCTCCTCGCAATCCGGGCCGGCCTTCTATATCGGCAACAATAAGAACGCCACCGGCGAGTTCGTGCCGCTGATAAAGGGGCACCAGGACCTGGACAGCCAGGACGCCGCCAGGCTGGCGGAAGAGGGCGTCGGCAAAAAACTTTCCCCCAAAGAGGTCTCGTCTTACTGGCTGGGGCGCGCCTGGGAGGATATCCGCGCCCGGCCGGGCCGCTGGCTGGGCCTGCTGGCCAGGAAATGGCTGCTGGTCTGGAACGCCTACGAACTGCCGGATACCGAGGATTTTTATTTTTACCAGGAATGGTCGGGCCTGCTCCGCGGGCTGAACCGCGTATTTCATTTCGGCGTGCTCTGCCCGCTGGCCGCGGCCGGCTTCGTCCTTACCTGGCGGCGCCGGCGCGAACTGGCCCCGCTTTATTTTTTATTGCTGGGCACTGCCGCCAGCGTGGCGCTGTTCTTCGTGTACGCGCGGTACCGTTTCCCGCTGGTGCCTGTGCTGCTGCTGCTGGCCGGCGGCGGCCTGGCGCAGGCGCGCGCCGCTTTCAAAGAGGGACGGCGGCGCAGGCTGCTGGCGGCGGGGCTGGCCGCGCTGCTTACGGCGGTATTCGTGAACTGGCCGCTTTTCAGGAAGGAACCGGTATTGTTCGTGGCTTACGGCAACCTGGGCAATGTGCTGTGCAACCAGGGGAAATATCCCGAGGCCGTGAGTAATTTCGAGGAGGCCATACGGCTTCAGCCCGGCTATATAGAGGCGTACCATAACCTGGGCAACTGTCTGCTCAAGCAGGGGCGGCCGGCCGAAGCGCTGGTCCGGCTCGGCCAGGCCCTGACGCTGCAGCCGCGGCTGGCGGAAGCGCATAACAGCATGGGCGTGGCGTTATCGGACCAGGGAGAATTTGAAAAGGCCGCCTGGCATTTCCGGGAGGCCCTGCGGCTGCGGCCGGATTTCGCCGAGGCCTATTACAACTTCGGCAACACGCTGGCCAGCCAGAATAAAATGGAGCCGGCCGTGAACTCCTTCAGGCAGGCCGCGGCGCTGCGGCCGGATTACGCCGAAGCGCACCATAACCTGGGCCTGGCGCTGATGCTGCAGCGAAAATTGAGCGAAGCCGAAGAGCAGTTCAGGCGGACAATAAGCCTGGCCCCCGGCCTTGGCATAGCCTACCAGAACCTGGGTTATGTGCTGGACGGCCAGGGAAAGCACGCCGAGGCGCTGGAGCAGTACCGCAAAGCGCAGCAGCTGGCCCCCGCCCTTGAGCGCAGGTAGGCAGCCCCGCCGTTCCCTGCATAAAAAGCAGCGGCGTTTTATTCAGCGGGCTGTGGCTGTTTTTTTTGACGTGACCGCGGGGATATATAGTGTAGTGTCGAACTTCAGTTCGGAAAGGGATTGGCCCAGCCGGGCTACTTTTACCCAGACCTTGCGGTTTTTACCGTTAGCTGAGTTTTTACAGCCGATAAAACACACTTCATGCGCCGGGGGATAAATACGCTGTATGTCCTTCACGGCGTAAGCCAGCAGGCCTTTCGAATCTCCGTATAGACGCACGCGGTCCGGGGAAAACAACAGGAATGGGACCGCCGGGTTTATGAATCCGGAAGAGGCGCTCCAGGAATGCGCCGTGGCCAGGTAAAGCCCGGCGGGGCTGAGATCGCCAAGGCCAAGATCTGAAATTATCGTGTTTAGCGAGGAAACCGCCTGGTACTTCTTGAAACCGATCTTGTTCTTAACGCATTCCTTCCGCAGCCGTTCCGAAAAGTTGCACAGGAAAGACGGGTCACCGTAATCCATTACACCGACCAGGTCATGCCTGGAAAAGGCCTTCATCACCTTCTGGATCAGGGCCTCGAAAGCGACGGCGCTGACCAGCTCCGCCTTCGGAAAAAACGAAAACAGCAGGTCCTTCCCTTCCCTTACGTCGGTAAGGAAAAGCTTGTCGCATTTTTTGAGCGCGGAAATGGTTTCGAAAGTGATTTGCTCGGGGTAAAGCCCGTAAGAGGCGCAAACAAGTCCTTTTTTATTTGCCGGGTCCATAAAAACGCTTACTGAAGCGTCCTCCTTCCTGTGCCGGAGGGCGCTGGCAGCTCCTTGAACCACTCCGCCAGGTTCTTCATCCCCTGCTCTATGTTCACCGCCGGGGCGTAGCCCAGGTCGCGCCGGGCGGCCGAGATATTGAACCAGTGCGCGGTGGTGAGCTGCTGCAGCACGAAGCGGGTAAGCGGCGGTTCGCCGGCCGCGCGCAGCAGCCGCCATGCGGGTTCCATGACGGAGGCAGCGGCGAGAGCGATCATATACGGGATGGTTTTTATCACCGGGCCCGTTCCCGCCGCCTCCAGTATCATGTTGATAATGTCCCAGTTCGGGCGCGGGTCGCCTTGCGAAATAAAATACGCTTTGCCGGCGCAGGCCGCGCCCGGGGCCAGTTTTTCTGCGGCCAGCCAGTGGGCGTTGGCGGCGTCGTCAATATAGGTGGTGTCTATCAATTTATTGAAGGCGCCTATGCGCCGCAGCCTGCCCGCCCTGCCCCTGGCGGCTATGGTGGCGATCATGTGGTCGTGCCCGGGCCCCCACACCAGGTGCGGCCTGAGAGAGACGGTAGAGAAACGCGGGGAATTCGCGGCCAGCACCAACTGCTCGGCCAGCGCCTTGGTCTGCGCGTAGTATGAATCGAATTTAGCGGGATAGGGCGCGGTCTCGTCCCAGCCGTCCACGTCGCCGCCCGGGAAGATAACGCTGGGGGTGCTGGTGAAGATAAAGCGTGCCGCGCCGGCGGCCTGCGCGGCGGCCAGCAGGCGGGCCGTACCGGTAACGTTGGTCCGGTAAAAATCGGCGTAGCGGCCCCACATGCCCACTTTGGCCGCCGCGTGGAAGATGACGTCGCAGCCCCGGCAGGCGGCGGCAGCCGCTTCAGCGTCGGCCACATCGCCCTGAAAGCATTCAACTCCCAGCTTTTTTAATTCCGGGTATTCCCCGCGCCCCAGGCAGCGCACGGCCGCGCCTTTGGCCAGCAGCAGGCGCACTATGGCCCCGCCCAGGAATCCGCCGCCGCCGGTCACTAATACTTTCATGGTTCAAGGTCCGTAAAAACTTTTCCTTTACCTAATGATACAAAAAGTCGGTGCCGGCCTCTACGCTCAAAGAACGCAGCGCTTGCGCCCGGAGCGGGCGTAAGCGAACGGGCGGCCGCGGTATCGTCAGGGGACGGGTATTTCCGCCAGTAATTTCTCAAAGGCGTTGAAATACTCCGTGACTTTATCTACGTAGTTCAGGGTTTCTTTGAAGGGCGGGACGCCGTCGTATTTGCGCACGTTGCCTCCGCCCGCGTTGTAGGCGGCAATTGCCATCTGCGATGTCCGCTTCTTGATGTCCGCGGCCGAGAGGTCTCCCGACGGCATGTCCGCGAACTCGTCCCAGAGGTATTTCAGATATTTAACGCCGTACTTAATATTCACCGCGGGAACCGTGATCTGTTTTGTGTTCTTCAGTCCCAGCCATCTCGCCGTGGCCGGCATCAGCTGCATAAGGCCCCTGGCGCCCACCTTGCTCCGGGCTTTGGGGTCGAAAGAGGACTCTTTCTGTATGATGGCCAGCACCAGGGAGAGGTCCACGCCCTGCGCCGCGGCTTCGGCTTTGGCCAGGTCGAAGTAAGGTATCTTGGAACTCGAGGCGCCTGGGGCGGCTTTGTCCGCGGAGCCAGTGATGTTGAAAAGTTGGGCGCCCGGCTCATGCTCCGCTGCCGGCCTTACTAGGAAATCCACGCTCTTCGGGGCGGGCTGGTTCTCTGTTGCCCCGGCTACAGGGACCGGCCCGGAAACCGGCGCCGCGGCGGCATCGTAGTCCATGGCTCCCGGGAGTTGTGAAAAAGACTGGGCGCCCGCGGTGAGCGGCGCGGTCAGGATAAGACCCAGGAACAGCGTGGACAGGGTTTTCATAAGCCTTGATGATAGTGTAATTGACATGTCAATGCCTGTCAAGGGTCTAGGGGGGCCTGCTTGGGGACGCTGATGACTTTATGATTATTTATCAGCAGGACGGCGTCCAAGTTGCCGGAAATAAGTCATAAAGTCATCAGCGTCCCCTGGGCTACTTTATTTTCAGCTTGTAGAGCCTTACCGGCAGGTGTCTTTTAAAGCCCAGCTTGTTGTTTATGGCCATCATGGGCGCGTTGGAATCGGCGTTGCCGGTAGTTATATATTTAACTCCCGGGTATTCTTTCCTGATATGCAGCAGCATCGCGGCTTTCAGGAGCTTGCCCAGCCCGCGCCCCCTGTATTGCGCGCGCACGCCGGTAAGCAGCTGCGCCGCTTTATGCCCTTCTTCCTTCATGTAAACCGTTTCCGTCAGCCCGCTTATCCTGCCGTCCGTTTCCTTTGTGTAAATGGTGGTGCGCACGGCGCCATATTCCAGGTTCTTCTGTTCGCCGAACCGTATCTGCTCGGGCGTATATTTCATGTCGATGCCGGTGTCGCCCAAAGGCTGCTGGTTGATGGTTTCAGTG
Source organism: Elusimicrobiota bacterium (assembly GCA_026388125.1). Classification (GTDB taxonomy): domain Bacteria; phylum Elusimicrobiota; class Elusimicrobia; order Elusimicrobiales; family UBA9959; genus UBA9959. Next base: position 4,096 of record JAPLKJ010000269.1, on the reverse strand, counting down.
TAGGCCGCGCTGTAGTCCTCTATATCCGCCTGCGGTATGACGGACACGGTCGTTATCGCCGTATCGGGGTTCTTGCCGGCGCCGTCGGCCGCCCAGGCCTCCACCATAGGCCAGTCCACGTCTTTAAGATAAAGCCTGTTCTCGGCCGTCTCAAGCGAAACGGTGCCGCCCAGCCGGTCCATAAAACGCCGGCCGGACCCCAGCACTACGGGCGCGAATAGCTCGCTCACCTGCGGTTCTTTCGCGGCCAGCTCTTCAATGACGCGCCGCAGCAGCAGGGCGCCCAGCCCTTTGCCCCTGTATTTCCCGGGGATAAACAACAAGTGCATGGTGGCGATGTGTTTATTGTTCTCATACGAGGGAGAACGCGGAGTCTCGACGAATACCATAGCCAGGCCCGCGCAGCCGGCTCCGCCCGCGGGGAATAGCAGGACCCTGTGCGTGCGCCTGTAAGGATTGGCTTCTCCCGCGAACACCAGCTGCTTTCTTCTTGCCCGCGGCAGCAGGGGCTCTTCGGGGTCTATCTCCAGGCTGGCCTCGTCCATGCATTCGAAAAAACCATCCCAGTGTTCTTCCGGGGCCGATAAAGCCTCGAATTTAATTGTTTTAACGTCCATAAGGAGTTAAGTCCGCTGATCCCCGCCGGTTGCCTGCCGCTGCACGGCCAGGGCGGCCAGTTTTTCGCGCGAGATCTTGGCGTTGTGGCGTATGTCCACCGGGAAGCCGGGGTGGTAAAGAATGGTCTTTATATTCCTGGTCGAGTCATGCGCCGCGCCCAGGGCCAGCAGTTCTCCGGTCAGGGCTGCCCGGCGCGCCACGCCCTTTTCCAGCTCCACGAACAGCACCGGCGTCTGGAAGCCGGCCGGGCCGGTGCCCACCAGCGCGGTGCGCCGCACGTCGGGATGGGCGTTGAAAATGGCCTCGCAGGGGATGGTGAACAGCGTGCCCTCAGGCGTTGTCACGCGGTGGCTTTTCCGGCCGCAGAACCACAGGCGGCCGTCGGCGTCCTTCCAGCCCGCGTCGCCCATGCGGTGATAGATAACCCCGCCGGGGCCGCGGATCTTGGCCAGGGCAGTGCTTTCCGCCCTGCCGGAATATTCCGGCGAGACCACCGGGCCTTTTACCGTTATTTCGCCTATCTCGCCGTTCCCGGCCAGCAGCTCGTCCGACCATTCGGCTATAGGCGCGTCCGAGAGCTTAATAATGAAAGTTTCCATGCCTTCCCAGGTCCTGCCCACGCAGGTGCCGGGCTGGCCGGGTTTAAGCCCGGCCAGCTCTGCGCTGGAGATGCAGGCCACGGGCAGGGCCTCGGTGGCGCCGTAAGGGGTGAAGATCTGCGTTTCGGCCGGCAGCATTTTTTTCATGCGGGCTATGACGGCGGCCGAGACCGGCGCCCCGCAGGAAATTACGCGCGTGAGCGAAGGCAGCTTCGCACCGGTCTTTTCGCCGTAGCGGCTCAGCGTATCCAGCAGCGCCGGCGAGCCGAACAGCTGCACGGCTTTGTGCCGGTTTATCAGGCCGCTGAGCATTTCAGGATCGGCCGCCGCCGGCCGGGTGAAATCCATTTTAGGGACCACTATGGTCAGGCCCAGCGCAACGTCGAACAGGGCGAAAGAGGGGAAAGTGGGCACGGAACAATGGCCCGGCTCTATGCTGAAATATTCTTTGAGCATCCGCGCCTGCGCGGCGAACATGCCCTGCGTGTAGACCGCGCCTTTGGGAGCGCCGGTGCTGCCCGAAGTGAACAGCACTGCTGAATAATGGGGACAGGCTGCTTTATTTTCGTCGGGGGATTCAGGCGCGGAAAAGTAGCCTGTCCCCTTTTTTCTCAGGTCTTCAAGGGTATAGCCGCCCCAGAACCAGCGGTGGCCTACGGTGATGTTTATGTGTACGGACTTTTTCGCCCAACCCAGCAGCAGCCGGGCCGCGTGGGCTTTGGGAATGCCGGCGAAAGCTTCGGGCGCGGCCTCGCCCAAGCAGGAACGCATGTTGGCGGCCCCGATGCCGGGGTCTATGAGCACCAGCACCGCGCCCGCGCGGAACAGCGCGAAAGTAAGGGCTACGAACTCTATGGAGGGGGGCACCAGCAGCGCCACCCGCAGGCCGGGCGTTATCCCCGCGCGTGCCAGGCCGGCCGCCAGCAGCGCGATATCCGCTTCCAGGTCCCTGAAATTAATGGTTTTTTCGCCGTCTATGACCGCGGGGCGGTTAGGTATGGAGACCGCCAGTTCCGCTATCAGCGAAGAGATGTCTTTAAGCATTTTCAACGAAGCGTTTTACCAGTGCCATTACTTCTTCGCGCGCGTCCTCCAGGATGTAATGGCCGCAGTCGGGGAAAGCGTGTGTCTCTGCGCCGGGGAACCTGCGCTGCCATTCCTCGAGGAAATAATGGTCGAAGACGAAGTCTTTCAGGCCCCAGCAGATGAGCATGGGTTTGGCGGCCAGGGTATGCAGTTTCTCCTGGGTTTCCAGTACCACCGGGTAGGCTTTGTCTCCGGGAGCCAGCGGTATGTCCTCTACGAAGCGCAGCGTGGCCAGGCGGTTGGCCCAGGTGTTATAGGGCGCGGCGTAGGCGTCGCGGAGCTGTTTGTCCATGCGGCCGCGCTTGCAGCCTATCCAGGCCGTAGCGCGCGCGAAAGCGTTGAAGCCGCGTATCAGCAGCGCGCCCAGCGGTGTGCGGCAAAGGCGCAGCGCGGCGGGAAAGGATTTGCCGCCGGGCAGGAAAAAAGCGCCGGTGTTAAGGATGACCAGTTTCTCTATGCGTTGCGGGTGCCGTACCGCGTAGGTCAGGCCTATCATGCCGCCCCAGTCGTGCACTACCAGCGTTATTTTTTCTTTCACCCCTATGCTGTCCAGCAGGAATTCCACGTCGTCCACGCGGTTTTTAAGGGTGTAGTCGTACTTGTCGTCGCCGGGCTTGTCGGACAGGCCGCAGCCTATATGGTCGGGCGCTATCACGCGGTTACGGCCCCGCAGGGCCAGGGCCAGGTTGCGGTAATAGAAAGACCAGGACGGGTTGCCGTGCAGCATTACCACGGGCGAGCCGGAGCCTTCGTCGAGATAATGTATTTTTGCGCCGCTGTTCAGCGCGAGGAATTTACCGGAGAAAGGGTAAAGCTCCTGCGTAACGCCGTCTGGGAGGTAAGGTGTCATAGTTTTCCGGCTACCACTTTAGGCCGAGCATTATGGTGTTCAGCCCGCTGCCTATGCCTAGAAAGGCCACGTTGTCGCCGGGCTGCAGGAATTCCCGCTCCTCGGCAATGGCCGCGGCCGACGGCAGGGCCACCGTGCCCATATTGCCCAGGTATTCGTAGGTGGCGAACTCTTTTTCCTCGGGTATGCCCAGCGTTTCCAGGATCGTTTTCCGGTGCGTGCCGCCCACCTGGTGGCAGATCACCTTGCCGAACTCCTCGGGGCGCATGTTCAGTTCCGCCAGCAGGTCGGCCCAGGTCTGCTTGCCCAGTTGCACGCCGTGCTTGAGCGCGGCCGTGGCGTCGGTCAGCATGTGGTCCCGGTGCCAGATGCACAACTTGTGATGTTCGCAGGCCGCACGGTACACCCCGCCCAGCAGCTTGTGCCGGTTGTGCGCGCCGCCCAAAGAACCGTCGGTAAGCACCACGGCCACGGCGCCGGAGCCGCCGGTGAGCGTGGCTATGGACAGCCGGAAGCATTCGAAGCTTTTGTCGGCGTTCATTGTTTCTATCATGCTGTCGTTGATCTCGCGCGAGGATTCGCAGGAAACCACCATGCCGGCCTTGAGCTGGCCCAGTTCGATGCGGTTGGCGATATCTATAATGCCGTTGAGCACGCCCAGGCAGGCGTTGGAAACGTCGTAGACCGTGGCGCGCGGCCCGGTGCCCAGCGCGGCGGCCACGGCCGTGGCGGTGGCGGGCTCGCTGTGCTCGCGGCAGACGCCCGCGTAGGTCAGCGCGCCCAGGTCGGAGGCCGCCAGCCCGGCCTGCGCCAGAGCTTTGCGGCCCGCCCGCGCGGCGCCTTCGGACAGCGCGAACCCGGCGTCCCACCAGCGGCGCTCGCGTATGCCGGTCAGGGCTTCCAGCTGGCCGGGCTGTATGTGCAGCGCCTCCAGCATGGGGGT
>JAPLKJ010000002.1 GCA_026388125.1 Elusimicrobiota bacterium | reverse complement strand
TTTCACCTCCGGGCTTGGTTTCATGCTGGGCACACATAAAGAAGGGCGGGGTCTCCCCCGCCCTTCGCTGCGCTTCGTCCGGGCCCTTATTTAAGCCATTTGGTGAAGTCGTCCCATTTCGAGTCCTTCGCCCACAGCAGGCTGTCGTAAGCCGCGGTGTAGGAGGAAGGCATATACGCGGCAAGGCCGTAGGCATTGGCGTACTTCGCGCCGGTGGCCCTGTTATGCAGCACCAGCGTGTTCTTTATGAAGCCCATCAGTTCGACGGCCTTGGCCTTCACATCGGCGTTGGCGGAGGTTTCGCTGATAAGTTTCGCGAAGTGGTACATGTCCTTGTTGCTGGAGTAGTAGAACGCCTGGGTCTTGGCCTTGGCGGCCTTGGCCACGGCGAGGTCGCCCGCCGCTATCAGCGCGTCGGTGAACGCGTCGCTGACCTTCACGAACTGGTCCAGCGCGGCCACTTTAACGGCCGACTGCGTGGCGCCCTGGTTGACGGACTGGTAATGGTCGGTGTAGCCGTCCACCATGCTCTTTGACAGCGCGGCGGAATCCATGCCGGGGTTCTTGGCCAGCGGGCCCAGGAACGAGTCGTAGGTATAGCCGTCGCCGGGCTCGGTCTCTTCCGAGGCCACCACGTATTCGGCCAGCCCTTTGACCTCGTAGGCCATCTCGTAGTCCACTTCGGCCATCTGCATCAGGCAGGCGTCGGAGCCGTACACATCCACGCCGCCGAGGCCCTGAAGCATTGCGCCCATCTGCGGGGTGGTGATGTGATGGCTGGTCTCGTCGTCATACGAGATGCCCTTGCCGTCGGCCATGGGGTCGGCCTTGTTCCAGCCCGAGCCGTGGTTCCACACCACCAGCGCGTAATTCTGGGCGGGGTAGTTGGTCATGGCCCACTTGGTGAAATCGGCCAGGTACTGCCAGCTGCCCATGTCGGCCTTGGGGATCTCCATCACCACCGGCGAGGTTATCGCGGCGGCATCGGCGTCCTTCTGTATCAGGTAGCGGCGCGATCCTTTCCAGTCCCCGTCGGCCGTGGAGTAGCCGGCTATGCGGCCCAGTTCGGCGACGATGCTGACATTGTCGTCGGAGCCTATCTTCTCCATCTCGTTGACGTCCAGCAGGCCGTATTCCTCCAGATTGTTCTTGGCGTTCACGAAAACCATCACGGTCCATTTCTTCGCCGCCTTGGGGTTGCCGGGCAGAGGTATCACGCCGGCAACGGGGGCGGCCGCATTGATCTGGCTGACTATCTGCGCCAGGCTGCCTTTCTTGTCGAAGGACACGGAACCGTCGGCCGCGAAGGCCGCGGAGCCCAGCGCAAGACAGACAGCAGCTGCGAGTAACTTGTTTTTCATCAACTCCTCCTAATGTTTTTTTCGAATACTTCTGAATGGTAGTAAAACCGCCCGTGCAAGTCAACCGGTAATTTCCGCGCGCCCGCCCCCCGCCTGGCCGCGCCGGCGGTTTGTGCGGAACCGGTAATATTAATATAATGAAACCATACAAGCAGTCTGGGGCTCACTGCGCCGTACGTTTAACAAGGGGACCATATATGAAGAAACTCCTGCTCTTCTCCGCGCTCGCCGTGCAGCTGGCCGCCGCCGGAACGCAGCTTTACGCGCAGGCGGTAGGCTCCTCCCCCCTGGAAGCCAAGCTGGCCCTCGAGAACTCCCTGGAAAAACGCCTCAGGCTGGTGCTGGCCGAAGCCCTGGGCACCGAGGATATCATCGTGATAATCTCGGCCGACATGCAGGAGCAGGTGCAGGGCAGGAAAGCCGCCGTGGAAATAATGCCGGGCGTGCCGGAAAAAGAAAGAGTGGGAGAGCTGTCCCTTTCCAGCACGCTCACCATGGTAAAGAAG
>JAPLKJ010000103.1 GCA_026388125.1 Elusimicrobiota bacterium | reverse complement strand
GAAACCGGCGTAGCCGCAGGCCTTCAGCGTAAGCAGCGCTTCGCTCACGTCCAGCCGCAGGATCTCGGGCTCCAGCGCCGCGGGGCGCCCCTGGTTCTCCCTCTCCGTCCACAGGCGCGCGCAGACGCCGGGCAGGGTGCGGCCGGCGCGGCCCGCGCGCTGCTCGGCGGAAGGGCGGGCTATCTGCTCGGTGAAAAGGGTGTTGATGCCGCGCGTGCCGTCGAAGCGCGCGATGCGCGCCAGGCCGCTGTCTATCACGGCGGTCACGCCGTCTATGGTCAGCGAGGTCTCGGCTATATTGGTGGCGACTATTATTTTCCTGCGGGCCGCCGGCGCCAGCGCCGCGTCCTGCTCGCGCGGCGGGAGGTCGCCGTGCAGCGGCCTCAGGTCGAAAGCCGAGAACGCGGGGTTCTTCGCCAGCTCCGAGCAGGTGCGCTGTATCTCGTAGGCGCCGGGCATGAAGACCAGCGCGTGACCCGTGTTCGTGCCGCTGTGCGCGCCGCCGGGAACTGCCGGCAGCAGGGCGGCGCAGGTCCGCGCCGCGGCTTCCCAGGGGGGGAGCTTGGCCGTGTCGGACCCGCAGTAGGTCACGCGCACCGGCCAGGCCCGGCCCTCGGCTTTCACCGTCTCGCACGGCGCCAGATAAGCCGCCAGAGCTTTTTCGTCGAGCGTGGCCGACATCACTACCACCAGCAGGTCCGGGCGCGGCCCCCGCTGCAGCGCCAGGCAGGCCGCCAGCGTAAGGTCGCCGTAAATGTGGCGCTCGTGGAATTCGTCCAGGATGATAGCCGAATATTTTTTCAGCTGGGGGTCTGACACCAGCTCGCGCAGCAGTATGCCTTCGGTCTCGAAAATTATGCGGGTTTTGGGGCCGGTCTTGTCCTCGAAACGCACGCGGTAGCCAACTTCCGCGCCGGGCAGGCCGCCCCGTTCGCCGGCCACGCGGACGGCCAGCATCCGGGCCGCCAGGCGGCGCGGCTCCAGCACCGCTATGCGGCCTTTCAGGCCGCTGTCGAGCAGCAGCTGCGGCACTTTGGTGGATTTGCCCGAGCCCGGGGGGGATGAAATTATAAGGCGGCGGCCGCGCGCCGCGGCGCGCAAGATCTCCCCGGCGCTTTGCAGTATGGGCAGTTGGTCCATTTGTAACGGAATTATAGCGTAAAACAAGACTTAAGACTATTATATAATTTGACTAATAATGAGAGGCGCGCCGGGAACTGATCCAAGGAAAAAAACGCCGCCGCCCGGCGGCGGCTCCCTGCCCGCCTGGCTGCCGGCGGCGGCCGTGGCCGCCGTTACCTTCGCCGTCTTCTCCGGCGTCCTGCGCAACGGCTTCGTGAACTGGGACGACGATTTCAACCTGCTGCTCAATAACGATTACCGCGGCCTGGGCTGGGCGCAGCTGAAGTGGATGTTCACCACTTTCCACATGGGGCATTACCAGCCGCTGAGCTGGCTTACCCTGGCCCTGGACTATAAGCTCTGGGGCATGGCGCCGAAGGGCTACCACCTTACCAGCCTGCTGCTGCATTGCGCCAACGCGGCGGTTTTTTATTTCGTCTCCCTGCGCCTGCTCGGGCTTGCCGCTCCCGGCCGGCCGGACGAGAAAAGAGGGCTGCTGCTCTGCGGGGCGGTTTTCTCCGCCCTGGTCTTCGCCGTTCATCCCCTGCGGGTGGAAGCGGTGGCCTGGGCTACCGAGCGGCGCGACGTGCTGTCCGGCTTTTTTTACCTGCTGACGGTGCTGTATTACCTGAAGGCCTGCTCCCCCGGCGAGGACGCCGCCGCCAGGCCGAAAAGGCTGGCGCTGGCGGCGGCGCTGTTCTTCGTGTCGCTGCTTTCAAAGGGCATAGGCGTCAGCCTGCCCGCCGTGCTGATAGTGCTGGACGTCTACCCGCTGCGCCGCCTGCCGGCCGGGGCCGGGCAATGGCCGGCGCCGCAGTACCGGGCTGTCTGGCTGGAGAAAATACCTTTCGCGGTCCTTTCGCTGGCCGCCGGCGTTGTCGGGCTGGCCGCGCAGATCACCACCGGCGCCACCCTGTTCCTGAACATAGGGGAGCAGCCTTCCCTGCCCGTCCGTGTCCTGCAGGCGCTTTACGGGGCGGGCTTTTACGTGTGGAAGACCCTGGCGCCCGTTAACCTGCTGCCGCTGTATGAGCGGGCCTATCATTCCGACGCGCTTTACTGGCCCATAATAATTACCGCGGCCGCCGTGGCCGCCGCCTCGGTGATCTTCTTCCTGCTGCGGCGGCGGCTGCCCGCGCTGCTCGCGGTATGGGGCTGCTACATAGCCACGCTGCTGCCGGTGCTGCAGGTGGTGCCGTTCGGGCCGTACATAGTGGCCGACCGGTACAGCTACCTCGCCTGCCTGGGCTGGGCGCTGGGCGCCGGCTGGGCGCTGAGCGCCGGCCTGCGCGCGGCCGGCGCCTCCGGCGCGAAGGTCCTGCTCGCCGCGGCCCTGTGCGCCGTTGCCGGGCTGGGGCTGCTGACCAGGCGCCAGACGGGCGTCTGGTTCAGCCCGGAAACTTTGTGGCGCCATACGCTGGCGGGCAATCCTTCCTCCACCATAGCGCACAGCAACCTCGGCTCCATACTGCTGGACCAGCAGGGGAAAGTCGAGGAGGCGGCCGGGCATTTCCGGCTGGCTTTGCGGATACGGCCCGACTACGCTTTCGTCCATTACAATTACGGCAACGCCCTTTGCTTTCAGGGCCGGCTGGACGAAGCGATAGAGCATTACCGGCGGACGCTGCAGCTGATGCCGGATTATGCCAACGCGTATTTCAACCTGGGTAATTCTTTCATACGCAAAAACCAGCCCGGCGCGGCCATAGGCTATTACCGGGAAGCGCTGCGGCTGAAGCCGGACTATGCCGAAGCGCACAGCAACCTGGCCGTAGCCCTGATGATCACGGGCGACCGCGCCGGGGCCGTCGGGCATTTCCGGGCCGCGCTGAAAATAAACCCCGGCTACGCGCGGGCCCGCCAGGGCCTGGCCCAGGCCGGCGGGGGGGAATACCCGTGACGCGCGCGCTGCTTGTTTTAACGCTGCTGTGCGCGGCGGCCGGCGCCAGGGCCGCGGAACCGTATTATTTCGTAACGGTGCGCAACGGCGTGGCCGGGGCCGGTTACGGGGGATCCTACAAGGCGCTCGAAAAAATGGTGCAGCTGGCCGATTCGCAGCAGGTGCGGCTGACGCTGCTGTTCAGCGCGCAATACGCGGCGTATATTTCCACCGACCCGGCGCGGGCGGCGCAGCTCGAAAGCTGGAAAAACACCGGGCACGAGATAGGAGCATATCACCAGGGGCCGGACACCAAGGACTGGGACGGGTTCTCCGACCTGCGGGGCGCGGCTCTGGTCCGCGCGCGGGGGAGCGCGGAGCCGGGAGCGGTTCCCGGCCACGCGGATTATTTTTTCATGCTCGCCGGGCTCGCCCCGAAAATAAGGTCCGGCTGCGTGGCCGGCAGGGCGGATAAGGAGTTCCTGGCCGCCGCGCCGGAATACGAGGTCTGCCCCGGCGGTTCCGCGGCCGAGGGCGCTAACAGGTGGCTCCTCGCCTCCGGCGGCCGCCGGCGGCTTTCGTCCGCCTGTCCGTCCGGCCGGGCCGGCGTAGAGGCGGCTAAAAAAGTATTTTCCGGCATGAAGGGCGGGGTTTACGGCGCCGCTTTCAAAAGCTCGCCTTCCGAATTCGGGGCTTTCTACGCCTGGCTGCAGTTCCTGAAAGGCCGCGACCCGCAGGGCGGCCGCAGCCGCACCGTCTCGGCGGTGGTGGAGGAAAAGCTCCTCGCGGAAAAAGTCGTCCGTGAGGAAAAGGCGGCCAGGGCCGAAAGAACGGCAAAGCCGGAACTCCCCGCGCGGACCATAGTGATCCCGGACATCCCCGAGGCCGCGGATACGGCGGACATCCCGGATACCGACGGAGCCGGCGAGGCCGAAGCTGACCGCGGACCGGGGGACCCGGAGATCCCGCGGCTTAAGCCGGTACACAGCCCGTACAGCCGCGTAGAACGGCTTTTTTTCGGGCGGTTCCGCCCGCTGCGCCCGGCGCCGCGCCCAGCGCAGCGCCGCTACTGCGGCGACGGCATCTGCGACATGGTGGAAAGAAGACACCCGGGCAGCTGCGCGCGCGACTGCGGCAGATAGAGGCCGGACCGGAACCACATGACCTTTATAGAAAGAATAACGGACCTCTTAAAGAAGAACGCCTTCCCTGTCCTGCTCGTCCTGATAGTCCTGGCCGTTCTTTTTCCGGCCCTCAATAACGGCTTCGTGGACTGGGACGATATGCAGTACGTGGTCTCTAACCGGGCGCTGCGCGGCTCCTGGCTGGACGTCCTTACTTTTTTCCCCGGCTATTACCACCCGCTTACCGTGCTCACCTATAAGCTGGAGTTCTCGCTGTTCGGACTGCAGCCGCTGCCTTATCATCTCACCAACCTTGTTCTGCACGCGGCCTGCTGCGTATCGGCCTTTTATTTCCTGGCCGCGCTGGGCGCCCGGCCGCCGTCCGCTTTCCTGGCGGCGCTGCTGTTCGCCGTGCACCCGGTGCACGTGGAACCGGCGGCCTGGATCTCGGGCCGCAAAGAGCTGCTGTGGGGGCTGTTCGCGTTCTGGTCGCTTACCTGCTACCTGCGTTTCCTGGACGGTAGAGGCGGACGGTTCAGGCTGTGGTCGCTGCTTTTTTTCCTGCTGGCCGCCCTGGCCAAGCCGGCCGCGCTGGTGCTGCCGCTGGCGCTGCCGCTGCTGGACTATTACAGGGGCCGCCGCTTCAGCCCCGGGCTGCTGGCCGAAAAAGTGCCGTACCTGCTGCTGGCGCTGCCGCTGCTGGCGCTGTCCGGCTCGCCGGAGGGGTTCCTGCTGGGCGGCGGCGCCGGGACCTTCTCTTTCGCCGGCGCGGCGGCTTCGGCCGCGCGCAGCGCCCTCTTTTACCTGGGAAAGCTGGCCGTGCCTGTTTCCCTTTCCGCGCTGTACCCGGCGCTAACGCTGCCGCTCGGCGCCGGCTGGTACCTGCTGCTGTTCCTCGCGGGCTGCGCGGCGCTGGGCCTGCTGCTGCGGCCCGCCGGCCGCACCGGCGCGCCCGGGCCGGGCTGGCGGGAAAAAACGTCGTTCGCGGTCCTTTTTTTCTTTATAACGGCCCTGCCCGGGCTTATAGTCTCGCCCCCGGCCGACCGCTATGTTTATGTGCCGGCGGCGGGACTTTTCTTCCTTTACGGCGAACTCGTTGTCTATCTTTTCGGCCTGGCCTCCCTCCGGGCGCGGCTGCTCGCGCCGGCGCTCGCGCTGCTCGTAGCCGCGCATTGCTTCGCGCTGGCCGGGGCTTCTTTTTACAGGGCCCCGCTGTGGAAGGACAGCCTTACCCTGTGGACCGGCGTAATGGAGCGTAACCCGCTGGAGCCGATGGCTTATTACGGCAGGGGCAACGCCTACCGGGCCGCCGGCTGTTACGCCGCGGCCCTGGCCGACTTCACCCGGTGCCTGGAAATAGACCCCGGCAACTGGAAAGCGCTGTCCAACCGCGGCCGTATTTACGCGGAGCTTAAACGGCCCGGCCCGGCGCTGGCCGATTACAGCGCGGCCATAGCGCTGAACCCCTCTTCAGCGCAGCTTTTTCTTAACCGGGGCAACGCGTACCTGCTGGCCGGGAACCGCGCCCTGGCCGTAAAGGATTACGGCCGGGCGCTGGCGCTGGCCCCCGGTCTCGCGCAGGCGGAGGCCAGCCGCCGCGCGGCGCTGGCGCCGCGGGCGGGCCCTGAGCCGGCGGGCCGGTGATAAACGCGTTTTATAAATAGTACAATCGTTCTTTAAAGCCGCGGGGCGGCCTGTACCTGGGAAAACATAATGACGATAAACAAAATCAGAAGCTTTACGGTCCTGCTGCCGGCCTGCGTGTTCGCGCTGGCCCTGACCCCGGTTTCCGAAGCGGCCGTCTCGAAAACTTCAAAAAGGGTGCTGCGCCCCCTGAGCGCCGTAACCCAGGTGGCCTCGGACTTCTCTGCCGCGGCGCTTTCTCCCGACAGCATACAATGGAGCTGGTCGACCGGCACGTTCGCAGGC
>JAPLKJ010000217.1 GCA_026388125.1 Elusimicrobiota bacterium | reverse complement strand
CCCGGAAGAGGGAACCCTTACGTGGTTCCCCCCCGCCTTTGGGAAATTATGGCGGGGCCCCCCTTCTGCAACGGGCGCTCGGAGTGTCCCTCCCGGTCGCCCCTTGGCCTTCACCCTTCCTAATACTGTCCCTTAGCCGCTTCTCCGCCTGAAATTATGGCTATGCTGGCGCTGGTGCCCAGGCGGTTGGCGCCGGCCTTTATCATGGCCTCGGCTATCTTGGCGTCCTTGATGCCGCCGGAGGCTTTCACGCCCATCTCGGGGCCCACGGTCTCGCGCATCAGGGCCACGTCTTCCGGCGTGGCGCCGCCCGAGCCGAAGCCGGTGGAGGTCTTCACGAAATCGGCCTGCGCGAGCTTAGACATTTTGCAGGCGCGGACCTTCTCGTCCTTCGTCAGGTACGAGGTTTCAAGAATTACCTTCAGCAGCTTGCCGCGGGTGGCTTCGCGCACCGCCTTTATATCGTCCAGCACCAGTTGGTCGTTGCCGGATTTCAGCGCGCCTATATTTATCACCATGTCGATTTCTTCGGCGCCGTTGGCTATGGCGTCGCGGGCTTCGATAGCTTTTACCGTGGGGGTGGTCGATCCCAGCGGGAAGCCGATAACGGTGCAGACCTTAACGCAGCTGCCCCTGAGCAGCCGGGCGGACATGGCCACGTAGCCGGGGTTCACGCAGACGGAAGCGAAGCGGTATTTGCGGGCTTCCTCGCACAGCTTGCCTATCTCTTCCTGCGTGGCGTTGGCCTTGAGCAGGGTATGGTCTATCATGCCGGCTATGGAGGTGCTGGCCTCGTTAGGGTTGCAGAAGCTCACGCGGTCGGCGCTGGCCTTTACCTGCTGGGCCGTATAATTGGAGAGCGGGTTGCATTTCTGACAGGAGGAACTGCAGGTGTTCTCCTCCAGGCGGCAGTCGCCCTGCGCCGAGCAGGGTTTGGCCGGGGCCGCGCCCTGGCTGTTCACCAGCGGGTGCTGGAAAACCTTGCCGGCGGAGCCGATGTTCACGGAATCGCCCAGGGTCTGCCTGGGGGCCTGCTGGCCGCCGCCTTTCATTATCCGGGCCACTTCGGCCGCTATTTTTTTAATATCTTCGTCGTTCATATGGTTTTCTCTCCTGTTATGTGGACCGTATCCACAATGCCGGCTATCACCGTGCGCACCGGGGCTTTGGAATTCTTCAAGACCAGACGTTACCGATAACTTTCGCTATGAACATAAAAAATCCAAAATCAAGAATCGAGGATCGAGAAAACTCTGACTCAAACCCTTAAATTCTTGCCGTCTATTATTCCTACTATCGCGGCGTCCACCGGCGGCAGCGGCGTGCCTGTGGCCGTTTCCCCTTCCCAGCCTTCGAAGGCCAGGATGGCTTCGCGGGAGGCCACGAAGAATACGGTTTCCCCCGCGCCGGCGCCCACGGTATCGCCCGCCACCAGCGGGTCGCCGGCCGGCTTATCAGTTTCCCAGTCCAAAGGCTGTATAAGCAGCAGGGTTTTGCTCTCCATGCCGCAGCACTGGCGTGAGCAGAACACCCGGCCGATGACCTTTGCCTGTTTCATAAACTCTTTTTTCCGATACTCAGCAGCAGCGCTCTTCTATGGCGGTTATTTTATCCAGCCGCTTCTGGTACTTGCCGCCTTCGAAAGGGGTGTTCAGCCAGACCTTCAGCATTTCCTGCAGGGCCAGCTCGCCGTGCGTTTTGCCGCCCAGGCACAGCACGTTGCAGTCCTCGTGGGCCGCGGCGAAGCGGGCGGAAATAGTATCGTAGGCGGCCACGGCGCGTATGCCGTGCACTTTATTGGCGGCCAGCGGCATGGCGCCGTTGAAGCCGTCCACCAGCACGGCGCGGTCGAATTCTTTCTTGCGCACGGCCTCGCTGACCAGCAGGGCAATGTCGGGGAAATCCACCGGCTCCAGCGAGTAGCAGCCGAAATCGGCCACGTCGTGGCCCAGGCCCTGGAGGAATTTCTTCAACTTTTCCTTGGCTTCAAAACCCGCGTGATCGGCGCCTATTACTAATCTCATAAATTTTCTCCTCTCGATTTATATCGCCGCGCCTATGTGATGGTGCGCGTTGGGGATAACAATGCGGCTCACTACGGCGTCCTCGCCTATGGCCTTCACGCCGGCGGTAACGGCGGTGCGCACGGCGCCCGGCTCGCCCACCACGGTGAAGTAGCCCTTGCCGCCTATGCCTTTGCCGGTGTTCACTTCGGACACGTGCACGAAGGCGGCCTTGGCGGCAGCATCCGCGGCGAACAGCGCGGGCAGGGCCTCTTTGGTCTCCACAATGCCCACGGCCTCTATCTTGTCGGCCTTCACTTTTTTGTTCAGGGCGGCCAGCGCGCCGGTATGCACATTGCGTATGATGTGGCGCGCGATAATGGCGCTGCCGCCGATGTCCGCTCCCCTGGCCAGCGCGGATTCAACTTCCCCTATGGGCCCGGAGATCACGATGATATATTTCCCCTTGGAAATAGCCTGGTGCACTTCCGGCTTTATCCCGGCCGCCTTGCACATGGCGTCCAGGGTTTCGATGCCTTTGGCTATCGAAGAAAGTTCCACAAGTCCGAGCGCTATATTTGAAAGCATAAATTCTCCTTACGCTATCCTGAGGTCACCGACTACGCTGCACTGCAGCGGCCGCGCGAAATGGCTGGTCTTGGTTATGCCGTCGCCCGTGGGGGTGCCGATCGACATGGAGGCGTAACCCTCGCCCAGGCCCAGCCCGTGCAGCGTGCAGCCGTTCTTTACGAAGATGGAGCAGGCCATGCGGCGGCCCATTTTGGTCATGTTCTTGATGTTGGTGGAGTACATGCCCGCCGAGTGGTGGTTCTCCCCCTCCACGAAGCGCGCCAGCTCTATGGCAGAGTCTATATCCTTGGAGAAAGTGACCGGCAGCACCGGCATGAGCTGTTCGCTCACCACGAAAGGATGGTCGTTGGGCACTTCCGCCCACAGCACGCGGATGTCGTCGGACAGGTTCAACCCGATGGCCTTGGCTATCACCGACGGGTTCTTGCCTATGAAATCCCGGTTCACCTTGGGCTCGCGGCCGGGCTCGAGTATGGCCAGCTTCGAAAGAGCGTCCATCTGCGGGCCGCTCAGTTCGTAAGCGCGCGCGTCGGCGCGCATGGCGGCCAGGAAGCGCGCGCGGGCGGCTTCCACCACTATGACCTCTTTCTCGGCTATGCACAGCACGTTGTTGTCGAAGCCGCAGCCGTAAATTATTTCCTGCGCGCAGTCCGGGAACACGGCGGTTTCGTCCACCACTATGGGCGGGTTGCCGGGGCCGGCCGCTATGGTCTTGCAGGGCTTGCCCGACGTCATGGCAACTTTTACTATGGCCGGTCCGCCGGTGACTATGTTCATGTTGGTGTCCGGGTGGGACAGCAACTGCTTGGTAACTTCCTGCGTGGGCTTGCCCATGGCGCACACGATGTTGGCCGGGCCGCCGGCGTCCACTATAGCTTTGTTAAGAATGCGCACAGCGTCGGCCACGCAGCCCTTGGCGGCCGGGTGCGGCGAGAACACCACCGCGTTGCCCGCGGATAAAATTCCTATGGCGTTGCTGATGATGGTAGCAACAGCGTTGGTGGAAGGGGTGATGGCGGCCACCACGCCGAAAGGCGCGTATTCCACCAGGGTCAGGCCTTTATCGCCGGTATAGGACACGGCGCGCAGGTCCTCCACGCCGGGGGTGCCGTCTATGCACACCATGTTCTTTATAACTTTGTCTTCCACGCGGCCCATGCCGGTCTCGGCCACGGCCATTTCCGCCCAGCGGCGGGCGTTGGCGCGGGAAACTTCGCGGATGGCGGCTATTATTTTCTCGCGCGCTACCAGGCCCAGTTCCTGAAAAGCGGGCTGGGCCTGCTTCGCGGCGTTCACGGCGTCGTCCACGCTGTCGAACACCGGCCCGCCGGTAACGGCGGAGGCGGCGCCGGGCGCGAGGTTCCGTACCACCTCGGCCACTATTTTCTGCAAGTCTTGTTCGCTGATGGGCATATGAGCTCCGCTTACAGCATTTTATCGGTGGATTTCGTGAACACCGTTTTGCCTTCTTTCTCTATGGTGTCCACTATGGCGAACACCGTGCAGTCCACCGGCGTATTCTCGGTCTTCGAGGTCTGGCGCGCGCTGGAGCCCTGCACCAGCAGCACCAGCTCACCGGTGCCGGCACCCACGGCGTCGATGGCTACCAGCGTATTGCCGCGCGGCTTGTCGTCCAGCCCCACGGGCTGCACCATTAAAAGCTTGGTCCCCACAAGTTTGTCATCCTTGCGGGTGCACACTACGTTGCCAACCACTCGTGCGAATAGCATAGATCCTCCGAAAACGGCAATCGAGAATCAAGTACCGGGTATCGAGGATCGAAGATGGGGAACTTATTTAAGTTTCCGCCGCTCCTCGATCCCCGATTCCCGATCCCAGATTATTTTTTCTTCGCTTCACTGATCGGCAGTTTGCCTTCCAGGTCGCCGTGAGGCTGCGGTATCACGTGCACGCTCACCAGCTCCCCTACTTTCTGCGCTGCGGCGCCGCCGGCGTCGCAGGCGGCGCGGCAGGCCGCAACTTCGCCCCTGAAAAGGATGGTCACAAGCCCCGAGCCGATCTTTTCGTAGCCGACTATCCTTACGTTGGCAGATTTTACGGCGGCGTCGGCCGCTTCCACGCAGGCCACAAGGCCCTTCGTCTCTATCATTCCAAGTGCGTCCATGGTATCCTCCAATAACTATTCAAGATTCAGCAAAAGTGTATCAAACTATGAACGCGGGGTCGCCGTTCTTCATGCCGGCGGCGTTGGCCTCTTCCACGTCCAGGTGCAGCTCCAGCGCGAACTGGTCGGACACGCGGCACAGCACGCGCTCGTAGATGGCCTCGCGCTCGGTACCCTTGCCGCACAGCACGCGCACTTCCTGGCCGTCCTTCACCTTATACTTAGCGGCTTCCTGCGTCAGGAAATGGATGTGGCGCTTGGACATGATGACGCCTTTCTTGAGGACCACGGTCCCCTTGGGCCCCACCAGCTTGATGCCCGGTGTGTTTTCCAGCTTGCCGGAATCGCGTATCGGGGGCTCGATGCCCAGCCGGCGCGCGTCGGCGGCCGAAACTTCCACCTGGCTGTATTTCCTGTAGGGGCCTATCATCCGCACGTCCTTGATGGACCCCTTCGGGCCCTCCAGCGTGAACAGCTCGTTGCAGGCGTACTGGCCGGGCTGCTTTACGGGCTTGAGCTGCGTGTCGTCGCAGTCGGCGCCGAACAGGGTCTTGAAGTCCTCTTTGGTCAGATGTATGTGGCGGTTGGAAATGCCCACCGGCACCGGCATCGAGGAGCGCTCCTCGCGGAGCTTTATGTCGTCCACCATCTCTTTCACAAGTTTTTCGTCCATTGTTGTTTTCCTCTGGTGTCTAATTTTTTGTTACTTCGCGAGTACGGCCTGAAAATGTATCACGCGCAGGAACTTATCGGCCTTGAGGCTTTCCCCGCCGACGAGGGCGCCGTCGATGTCGGGCTGCGCCATCAGTTCGTCCACGTTGTCAGCCTTCACCGAGCCGCCGTACAGCACGCGCACGGCTTCGGCGTAGGGCTTGCCGTAAATGCGCTCCATCTGCTTGCGCACGAACACATGGGCGTCCTGCGCCTGGTCGGGCGTGGCGGTTTTGCCGGTGCCTATGGCCCAGACGGGCTCGTAGGCTATCACTACTTTAACGGCCTCGGCGGCGGTGATGCCGGCGAAAGCGCCGTTAAGCTGGGTTTCGAGCACGCGGTAGGTTCTCTGGCTTTCGCGCTCTTCGAGGGTTTCGCCGATGCACAGCACGGGCACGAGGTTGGCCTTTATGGCTGCTTTGACTTTCTTGTTCACGACCTCGTCGGTCTCCAGGAAGATCTTGCGGCGCTCGGAGTGGCCGATGATGGCGTGCGTGCAGCCGGCGTCGATGATCTGCGAGGGCGAGACGGCGCCGGTGAAAGCGCCTTTTTCTTCCCACGCCACGTCCTGCGAGGAAAGGAATATTTTAGAGCCGGCGAGCACCGCTTTAACAGCGTGCAGATTAGTAAAAGTAGGCGCCAGCAGCACTTCGTGCTTAAGGTCGGGATCCATGCCTTTCTTAATAGCGGCGGCCAGGTCGGCAGCCTCCTTGGAATTCAGATGCATCTTCCAGTTACCGGCAATAAGGGGGGTACGTTTGGTTGAAGCCATTTATGGTTCTCCTAGTTAACAATAAAAATATTATACAAATCTTGGGGCTAATGCAATGGGGTCAGGTCTTGCATTTCAACAAAATGTTGAAATGCAAGACCTGACCCCATTCCACCAGCTAATAAATCTCCCGCTTATTTAAGTTTATGCAGCTTAAGGTCTTTCATAGGGAAATGCTTGTGATTAAAAGTGAAAAGGTCAGCGTTGTTGATGAAAGCAGCGGCGGCTATCAGCGCGTCGGCTATTTCAGTCCCATGGCTTCTGTTATATTGGCGTAGATAACGGCCCGCTTTTTCACCGATCTCATCGGTTATCGGAACGGGTCGGCAACAGGAAAAAAACGCCTCTGTCTTTTCCTTTTCGTTTTCCCGGATGCCATGGTATATTTCCGCTTTGGAGATAGGGGTGTAAAGCACTGCCCTTCCGGATTTGCCCAGGCCGATCACTTCCTCAGCCACTTTTTCATTGCCGCGAAGGATCTCGATGATAACATCGGAATCAAGGAGGATGTCACGCATGCGGAGCCCTCTTTAACCGTTGAAGGCGGGTATCCTTGCGCAATTCCCGCACATAAGCCGCGGTATCCCCGATATCCTTACGACCTTTCCATATGCCTAACGCCCCCCGCACCGAAGATTCAAAATTAGAGAGCTGGCTGCGCAGGTATTTCCTGTCAATTGCGGCCCGTATCAGGGCCGACATGGACTGATGTGTCTGAAAACTCATGGCGTGCAGGTTTTCCCACTGCTCCGTTGAAAGATATATCTGAGTTCGTTTCATGATGTATAGTGTACATCACGCATGTTTTATTGTCAATATGCAGTTCCTGTTGCCCGGCGTTTCAGTTATGTATAAATACACCATGTATTTGCACATAACCGGCGAAAAAGTTACTCTTCAAGTGACACATTGTGTTCAGGTCTTACTTCTGACCTGTAACCCCATTTACCTTTTCATCAGTAATAACAGGAAACACCGAAATATGGACCGGTGAGTTTTTCACCGCCGGCCCTGTTTCGCCTGTAGCCCAGGCGGACGGAATAAAATTTTCGCACATACGAAGCTGACCAGTCATAGTCACTGATCAGATTGCCGCTTAGCCAGCTCCAGGCCGGCGTAACATTAAAGCCGAAATGCGGGGAAGGGAAAACGCTTAACGGATAGGTCATAGAAAAACCGCTGGTCTGCGCATTCCCGTCAAGAATAAGCCCGCCAAAGCCCATATCGAACTCGAATTTTTTATTCATCGAGACACGGTACAACCCGTGGATCTGTATAAGTTCCAAAGAATCCCAGGCTGCATCTTCGGAATAATGCGTCTGACGATACTGAACGCCAAAAGGGCCGTATCCGGCCAGCAACCGGCCGTCAACGCCAAAGATATGAGAATTAACCTGCTGGTAATTAAGTTCAGCCCTTATTATAGGGATGTCGGGGGCGCCGATCACTCTTATTTCACTATCCGCGAAAGCCGGGTCCGGGGATCTTCTAACACGGGCCATAGTGGCCACGCCAGGATAGGTAATAAGCAAAGAAACAACATCAGCAAATATCCCGCCGGAATCGTCTTCCTCTTTCGAAGTGGGATCGATCCTCTGGTAACGGCCTGATTTTTTGGATTTTTCCTTATTTTTGTCTTTATCGTTCTCTTTCTTTTGAACAGCCGCCTTTTCGAAATCATCCAGCTGCCCGGCAAAACAACTGGAAGCTGCAAAAGCAAAAATCCACGCTCCAGTCACCAGAACCGCAACAATTTTCTTTGCAAAGAAATTGTCATTCATGAAATTTACACAAACCACTATTCATTTTGCCGCCAAAACATCTAGTTTTTGTCCCATCTCTTTTTTGTGTGTGTGGGATAGATGAAACCATTTACCTATTATCAATGATTCAATAACCTTAATTTATAAATAATCAATAAATCAAATGCGTCCCATAATTCCACCCAAAAAAAATACCAGCCCCCATGCATCTTCTACTGCACAAGAAACCCTAAAGCAATGGATAGAATTGATAAAAGAAAAGATACTGATGCAGACAAATAACAAAAATCCCGAGTTTTTCTCAATGCAATGAGTCTGGCATTTGGTTGATTTACCGCAGGGTTTGGAATGCTAAACATAGCCTCACATTCTTCTGTTGATTTTCCCAATAGAGGGACGAATGTGCGCCCGATATTACGTAGGCCCTCTTTTTCCAATTTATTCCAAAGCAAAGCCCAATCCTCATATAACTTAACCCAAAATTCTCTCGGAAGGCTGTCACGAATTAACCATTTATCCCACCCATCAATGCCCATGTCATCTTTCAGATATTGGGCAATATCCGATGCAGAACAGGTTGGGAGAAGTTCACGAGGACCATTAACATCTTCAGACATCACATGGCAAAACGACTCTATATGGAAGAAACAATCGGAATCTATCTGCTCAATTAAATAAAAGCATACGCGGAATATTACTCCAGCAAAGACTGTAATTGCCAGAAAAAGCATTGTCAATTTCAAATATATAAGCGAAAAATCCCCAATCTTTGATTGTTGTGAAACTAATAATGCAATTGCACCAGTTGAAAGGCCAACAAGCCAAACTATTACTTTGTCATGTTGTCTTTGCCTTTCGAAAAAATCTTTCTTAAATTCAGGAATCCAGATTTTTATAAATTCAACCAGTTGTTCATCAAACCGTTTTATTGTTTTCACACTCACTCCTTCATTGGCGAATTTTACTCATCCACTCCTGCGATATTCAGTTCCCGCAATCAGCGAGTGGGATATGCGCTTCGCAGCCGCTCTTTGACTTCACTAATGACTGCTTGCAACTCGGGCTGAACTTGAGGGCCTAATTTTACTGCTAAAGTTAAATCCTCTAATGCTTGACCATACTGACCGATAGCATTATACGCAAGACCGCGCCACTTATATGCTTTAGCATTCATAAATTCAGGTCTTGGATTGGGGTCAGGTCTTGCTTCTTAACAAAATGTTGAAATGCAAGACCTGACCCCAAGTTCCGACCAAGTCATGTTTTGAAAAAATTTACAAATTTGGGTCCTATTCTACTGGAAGGAACTACCTCATAAAATCTTAGACAAATCTCTCTAATTTCATTTGTTATACGGGAATTAGGCCATTGCAATCCAAAAGCGCCGACATATGTTAAATGAGCTATTTCCTTCCCAACTCTCCTGTTAAAATTCTTCATAATCAAAGATTTTGTAGGACGCTTAAGACGCCAGACAGATTCCTCATTGAAAAAATCTTCTGCTATAACATCATCTCGTCTCGGACATTTTTTAGATCCATTAGGTGAATAGAAAAAATAAAGCAGATTACGAGCATGGATTGTCCAAGATTCAAGAAAAGCGTTTTTTCGTCCTCTAATAGTTTCAGCACGTGCAAACCTGCACGTTTGTTGCAACATTCCTAATTCATAAATTATACGGCCTGATATTACACGCAAAGTCTCATCTGATTGCCTATCTCTTAATTTCATTACCTTAAACCCCACAAATCTATCGTTTTGCTTAAATTCTATAATCTCGGCTGCATTTCTCCATTCGTAAACCATGTTGGTTCGGGGTCATTCAATCCGTTAAATCCGATTGCTAATCCGAATTTATATTGATATCTCTCCGACTTACTCGTAAAAAGCTCTATTTTTTTCTGGTCACATTTATCAAGTCCTGGGTAAGGCTTCGCCTCAATCACCAACAAATTATTATTGGTTCCACGGAGATGAATAACTATATCTGGGAAAACCTTTTCCTCATTTTTACCGTTGCATTCGCGAGGGAGTTTCTTGGTTTCCACACCATCAAGATTATATTCGCAATCCACATGATACTCGGGAAATTGAAGCTGTAAATACTCAGCCAACTTGTGTGTTATACTCCTTTCGTGGGCGGCATTTTCCAGAAGAAAAGAATCATTCTCGCGCAATAAAGCGACGGCAAGACAAACTTTTTGTTCTATTTCTATTTGCGAGTATTCATGCATAATATGCTTTCATTAATCAACGCTATTTTTGTATTAAACTTTGGTACTTTCTCTCATCATTCGCAGCCTTCTCATGTTCTTCAATTAGACCGTAAACAATTGCACGGTTATGGTATGCTGAAGCATATTTATGGTCAATTGCTATCGCCACAGAAAAATCTTTAATTGCCTTATCATACTCACCCTTTTCAGCATAAATAGTCCCACGATTATAATATGCATCAGCTAGTTTCGGATTAATTTTTATCGCCTTAGAACAATCTTCAATCGCTATATTATATTCACCTTGCTTAGCATTAACACTCCCTCGGTCCATATATGCTTTAGCATATTCCGGATCAATTGCTATTGCCTTGGTAAAATCCTCAATCGCCCTGGTGTACTCACCATTGTGTTTGTCGGCAAGTCCGCGGTTATAGTAGTAGGTAGCATCATTCGGAGCAATTACTATCGCTTTAGAAAAATCTTTAATTGCTTTAAGATACTTTCCCTCATCGTCGTAGGTCACTCCACGATTACTATATCCAGCGGCCAGCTTCGGATTAATAAGTTTTGGGTCTATTGCGATCGCCTTAGAAAAATCTTCAATTGCCTTATCATCCTCGCCTTTTAAATCGTAGGCACGTCCGCGCCACAAATATGCCTTAGCATACTTCAGGTTGACTGATATCGCTTTGGAATAATCTTCAATTGCCCTATCATATTCACTATTTTGGGTATAGGATATTCCACGGTTACCATATGCCTCTGTAAACTTTGGGTCAATTGATACCGCCTTGGAATAATCCTCAATTGCCTTATCATGCTCGTTCCTCTCAGCATAAACAATCCCACGGTTATAATACACTGTGGCATCTTTCGGATTAATTGCTATCGCTTTAGAATAATCTTCTATCGCCTTGTCATACTCTCCTTTTTCGCCATAGGCAGTTCCGCGGGCGGAATATGCGTCAACATACTTCGGGTCAATTTTTATTGCATTGGAATAATCCTCAATTGTTTTATCAACCTCTCCCTTTTTGTGATAGTGAGTTCCACGGTAGAAATGTGCCACAGCATCCTTCGGGTCAATGGATATTGCTTTTGAGTCATCTTTAATCGCTTTGTCATATTCACCCTTTTTGGAATAGGAAATTCCACGATTAATATATAAATATGAATCCTCAGGGTTAATTACTATAGCTTTGGAAAAATATTCAATTGACTTATCATATTCCCCCTTCTTCCCATAAGCCAATCCGCAAGCGGAATATGCATCAATAAGTTTTGGGGCAATAGCTATTGCCTTAAAATAGTCTTCAATTGCCTTATCATACTCTCCCTTATCGGAGTAGGCATTTCCTCTGGCAAAATAAGCTTCCGAATTGATTGGATCAATGCTCAGCACTATTCCGAAGTTGGCAATGGCGCTATCATATTCACCCAAATCAGAACACATTACGCCTTTCTCATAAAATGCTTGTGCATCTTTTGGGTTTGTCTCTATTATTTTGTTTTGATCATCCAGCATCTTTCTGTACTGGTCGAGCCAGTTTTTTTCTATTTGGCCGGAAGCGGCGGATAGGATTTCTCCGGATTCTACACTTACTATTCGGGTGTTTAATTCTAACTGATTGTTGGGGAGTTCGGTCAAGGTTCCTACTACTACCCAGTCGGCGCCTAGCATTTTGCCTATTTCTTTAACAGAGTCGGAGTCTATAGCTCCGGAGCGTTGGAGTTTTAGTTCTTCAAAAACTTTTTCTATTTCTTTTCGTTCGATTACTTTGAACTTCTTTGCTTTTACCGGCGTTACAAGCAGGATAAAAACAATTAACCTTTTCATTTGAATCCCCCTTAAAATCTTTTCTGCGGCTGTACCACGAAATGCAGTGGGGTCAGGTCATGCATTTAAACCAAAAGTTGAAATGCAAGACCTGACCCCAATTAATAAATCAGTTCCCTTAACAGCTCCTGGCGGGGCTGGGGGATCACTACTTTTTCTACTAGGAGGCCTTTTTTGGCTACTACGGCGGCGCCGGCGTTCACGGCGGTTTCGGCGGCGGCTACGCTGCCGGTCAGGGTTACGAAAGCTTTGCCGCCCAGGGCCATGGCCAGGCGGACCTCCAAAAGCTTTACCGGCGCGGCTTTTACGGCGGCGTCGGCGGCTTCCACCAGGGCGGAAACCGAGAAAGCTTCTATGATGCCCAGGGCCTCAAGGCCCTCCACCGCGGTGGTGCCTTCGATGGCCGGGAAAACTTCGGGGTGGATGTTCGGGATCACGAAACTGTCCACCAGCGCGTGCGCGGCTTTGGCGGAGCCGGCTTCCACCGCGGCGTTCACGGCGCCTACGTCCCCCGCCACCAGGATGATGTATTTGCCCGGGCAGATGGAGCGCGACAGCAGCAGTTTTATATCGGAAGTTTTAAGCATGGCGTCGGCCGCTTCCATGCCCTTGGCCACGCTGGAAAGTTCAACACCGCCTATTGCGTTAAGCATAGATCTCCACGTACTTCTCGTTGACTTTGCCCACGGTGCCGGCAATGCTCGCGTGCACCGGGCAGCCCAGTTTGTCGGCGGGCACGTCGCCCACCACCGCGCCTTTCTCCACCCGCTGCCCCTCTTTCACGGTAGCAGCGCACGGCGCGCCTATATGCTGGCTTAATAAAATTTTAACCTTGGCCGGCTTGTACGAAACCTCGGTCCACGGGGCGTCCTTATTATAATCCTCAAGGCCCAGCCGCCGCACCAGTTTGGACACCGGCACTTTGCGGAAATCGCGCACGGGATGAACCTGCGGAGCGCGGCCGGTATTCAGGGAAGAATTCTTGAAGCCCATCTTCTGCTCGCGCAGGTCGGACTTGGCCGCTACGCAGGCCTCGCGCGGGTTAAGCCCCTCGGGGCAGGAATACAGGCTGCACAGCGAACATTCGCAGCACAGCAGCCCGTACTGGCTGTGCAGTTTGTGCTCGGGCCCGCCGGAGAACAGCATGGTGCGCATAACGCGGTGCGGCTGCACGTTGTGGCCCAGCAGGTAGCGCGGGCAGAACTCGGTGCAGAACGAAC
>JAPLKJ010000124.1:7924-23953 GCA_026388125.1 Elusimicrobiota bacterium | reverse complement strand
CTTGGTGTTCCCCGGCTGGCGGAGGTTAACGCCGCTTTCTGAACCGCCGGATGCGGACCCGCACGTCCGGTGGTGTGGGAGGGGCTCGGCGGCACACTTGCCGCCGCCCCTATCCCTATTTATGGCGCGCGGGGGCTATTCTTTCAAGGTGAGGGTGTACGACTTCACGGTGCAGACCGGGTAATAGGATTCTTTGGCTTTGGCCAGGCCCGGCTTGCCGAGGTCGCTTTCCTTATTAATGAACGCGTACTGCGGCGGCAGGCGTTTGGCCAGTTCGTTGTCCAGCACCTGGTAAAGTCCTTTCACGTTGTCCAGCGCCTTCTCGAAATTCAGCACGAAAGTATCGCCCGACAGGCGGGAGCCGAAGGCGAAGCCGTTTATCTCGCCGTCTATGCTCACCAGCACGCCGCGCATCTCCAGCAGGGTGAAATGTTTCAGCGCGTTGGCTATGGCCTTGCGCTCGCAGTTGAGCATGTCCAGGTGCTCGCCGGTCTCGGGGGAATGCGCCCAGCGGTCCAGCAGGGCCAGGCAGGCGGCGCAGTTGGCTTCGGTCAGCTCTTCCACCTTCACGGCCTTCAGGGCGGCGGTCTGCTTGCTGAACTGGGCTATGAGGTTGCGTTTCTTCGCGTAATTGCGGCCGGCGAGCTGCGCCATGTCGGGCGTACTGTAGACGTAATCCGCGAAGCCGGGCTGTTCCGCGGCGGTAAAAAATTTCTCCAGCTCCGGGCGGTGCTTTTCGAAATAATCCTGCGATACGTAATAATAGCGGGCGTGGCGGTTGCGGCGGGCCGTTTCGGCGAGCTCCTCCGGGGTTACTTCACGGAACGGCAGCGGCACTGGCATCAGCAGCCGGCGGGCCGCGGGTGGCTCCAGGTCAGTTTCCGCCAGCAGCAGCAGGTCGCCGTCCAGCTTCCAGGAAACCTCGTAAAGGCAGCGGTTCCAGACTATGATGGAGGCCAGCGAATATTCGCACAGCGGGTAGCGGTGGGCCTCAAAATATCTGGCGAGGACCGGATAATCCTCGGGTTTGAGACGGTTAAACATGGCTGCCTTTGGAAAGCATGGGTTTGGCGCGCTTGAGCTCCCTGAAGCCCAGCCGGGCGTAGAAAGGGGAGGAGCCGTCCTGGGCTATGAGGCCCAGCCAGTTGATGCCGTCGGCTTTCAGCCGGCGCTGCAGCGCTTTCATGATGGCGGAGCCGGTGCCGGCGCCCCGCTCAGAACCGAGCACGGCCACGTCCTGTATGTAGGCGTCGCTGACGCCGTCGCTGATGGCGCGGCCCATGCCCACTATTGCGCCGTTCTTTTCGGCCACCACGAAGCAGTGGCTGCCTTGGATGAGGCGCCGAAGCCGGGCGGGTCTGTCGGAGGGCGCCCACCAGCCCTGCGCGCGGTAAAGTGTTATAATTCGCTTAAGCAGCGGGGCGTCCGCGGTGCTGAGGAACCTGAGTTTAAGGCCTGTCGGCATATTAAGGTTATAATATCAATCTTGACGCCCCGGGTAAACTGCGGCGGGCAACGGGAGGAACTATGTTCATTGAAGAGACGAACGGGCTTAAACTTCTGCGCTTCGACAATTTCAAGGGCCTGGCGGGCGTTAACTGCGCCGTTTCCACCAGGCCGGGCGGGGTAAGCGTTGGGCCCTACGCCGGGCTGAACCTGGGCACGGGCTCAGGCGACGAACCCGCGCCGGCGAAAAGGAACCTTGAACTGTTCTGCGGCGCGCTGGGCGTGGACGCCGCTAAAATGGCTTTCATGCGCCAGCGGCATACCGCCAACGTGGCCGTAGTGGAAGAAGGCGGGCAGCGCGCCGAGAATACCGACGCGCTGGTTACCGGCACGCCCGGGCTGCCGCTGCTGACGCTGTCGGCCGACTGCGCCCTTACCGTTCTTTACGATGCGGAACATAAGGCCCTGGCCGTGGCGCACAGCGGCTGGCGCGGCGCGCTGCTGAACGTTTACGGCGCCGTGCTGGGCACCATGCGCATGCGCTTCGGCACCCGCCCCGAGAACCTTATCGCGGGCGTTTCTCCGATGATCTCGCCGGCCAATTACCCTGTGAAGGGCGATTTCCTCGAGAAGCTTTCCGCTTTTTATCCCGGCCCGGAACACCGCAAGTGGCTTATTGCAAAGGACGGAGCGCACTGCTTCAGCCTGCGCGAGCTGCTGCGTTTCCAGCTGGACCAGCTGGGCGTGAAAAAGCACGAATTCATGCACCTGTGCACTTACGAGCAGAAAGACCTGCTGTTCTCCTACCGGCGCGACGGCGCGGCCACCGGCCACTTCGGGCTGGTAGCGGCGTTAAAGTAACATGTCCCAGGCTATTTTTACCAGCAGCGAGGCGCAGATGACCAGCAGCATCGGGCGTATTATCCAGGCGCCTTTTTTCAGCGCTACGTGCGAGCCGGCGTAATTGCCGGCCATGCCCGCCACCCCCATGGCCAGGCCCAGCGCGATATTCACCCTGCCGAAATAAAGGAAAGCCGCCAGCGCCGCCAGGTTGGAGGTGAGGTTCAGCACTTTGGCCAGCGCCGTGGAGCGCAGCAGGTCGAACCCGCAGAACCGCGCAAAGACCAGCGCGAAGAAAGTGCCGGTGCCGGGGCCCAGCAGCCCGTCGTAAAAACTGATGCAGAAGGCCGCCAGGCCCGCGCGCAGCAGCAGCGCGTCCTCGGCGTACGCCGCGCTGGTGTCCGCCAGGCCGAAACTGCGCCGGGAAACCAGGAAGACCGCCACCGGCGGCAGTGTTACCACCAGCAGCCAGCGGATAGTTTCAGGGCGGACCAGCGTTATGGCGCGGGCGCCCAGCAGCGCGCCAGCCGCCGCCAGGACGATCATGCTGAACAGGAAGCCGGCCTTGAACCGGGCCTCTTTAAGGAATTTTGCCGCCGCTACCAGCGTACCCATCGAGGAGGAAAGCTTGTTGGTGCCCAGCAGCATGAACGGGCTGAGGCCATGGGCCAGGTAGGCCGGCAGGGTTATCAGCCCGCCGCCGCCGGCTATGGCGTCCACGAAACCGGCCAGGAAGACCAGCAGCGCCAGGGGCAGGGAGGCTTGAAGCGCGTGAAGCAAAGGCATGCGTTAATTGTATAATTTTACTGCGCGGCCACCTAAAATGTAGAATCTAGGACATTATAAGCGCGAGGTATATATAATTATGGAAAGCTATTACAACTTGAAAAAATTAAGCGATACCATAGAAATTTCCGGCGGCGGCAAGCGGGTGGACCTCCTGCTTAAGAACGCGCGCGTGATCAACACCTTCTCCGGCGACATCCACCGCACGCACGTGGCGGTGCACGGGGGCAAAGTGGTGGGCTTCGGCGATTACAAGGCCAAGGCTACCATGGACCTGAAAGGCAAGTACCTGGCGCCCGGCTTTATCGACGGGCACGTGCACATAGAAAGCTCGATGGTGAAGATCCCCGAGTTCGCCCGCGTGGTGCTGCCCTGCGGCACCACCTCCGCGGTCATCGACCCCCACGAGATAGCCAACGTGCTGGGCCTGGACGGCATAAAATACATGCTCTCCTCCAGCCTTAACGCCGTGCTGGGCGTGTACGTGATGCTGCCCTCCTGCGTGCCGTCCACGAAGCTGGAGACCGCCGGCGCCGAGCTGACCGCCCACGACCTGGGCCTGCTCCTGAACGACGAGCGCGTGCTGGGCATAGGCGAGATGATGAACTACCCCGGCGTGCTTTTCCGCGACCCCGAAGTGCTGGAGAAGATAGCCATAGCCGGGAACAAGGTTATAGACGGCCACGCGCCGATGCTGAAGGGCAAGCAGCTTTACGCCTACGTGTCGGCCGGCATCAAATCCGACCATGAATGCACCGACGTGGACGAAGCCCGCGAGAAGCTGCGCGCCGGCATGTACATCATGATCCGCGAGGGCACGGCCGCCAAGAACCTCAAAGGCCTGCTGCCGCTGGTGAACTCCGAGAATTCCCGCAAGTTCATCTTCGTCACCGACGACCGCCACCTGGAGGACATAGAGAAGCAGGGCCACATAGATTACCTGGTGCGCACGGCCATAAAGCTGGGCGTAGACCCCATCCGCGCCATACAGATGGCCACCATCAACACCGCCGAATATTTCGGGCTGAAGAACCTGGGCGCCATCGCCCCGGGCTACCAGGCCGACCTGGTGGTGCTCGACGACCTGAAGGGCATGAAGGTTTCCAAGGTGTTCAAGCAGGGGCGCCTGGTGGCGGCCGACCGCAAGATAGTCCCGGGCGTGATAAAGGATTACGAGGGCAAGACCCGCGGCACCGTGAACGTTAAATGGATAGAGCACGAGGATTTCGCCCTTAAGGCGGGGGGGAAATACGCCAAGGTGATAAACGTCATCCCCGACCAGATAGTGACCAAGATGAGCATCGAGCCCGTGAAGCAGGACGGCGGCTACGTGTCGGCCGACCCCGACCGCGACATCCTGAAGATAGCCGTTATCGAGCGGCACATGGCCTCGGGCCGCGTGGCGCTGGGCCTGGTAAAGGGTTTCGGCCTGAAGAAGGGGGCCATCGCCTCCTCGGTCTCGCACGATTCTCACAATATAGTGGTGATAGGCACGCACGACGGGGATATGTATACCGCCGCCGTACAGGTGGTGAAGATGCAGGGCGGCATAGCCGCCGCGCTCAACAGCCAGGTGCTGGAGGCGCTGCCGCTGCCCGTGGCCGGGCTGATGAGCGACCGCAGCTCCGAGTTCGTGCGCGGGAAGCTGGAACGCCTGGCCGAGACCACCAAGATGCTGGGTTCGAAGCTGTCCGACCCGTTCATGGCCATGGCTTTCCTTACGCTGCCGCCCATCCCGGAAATACGGATAACCGACCGCGGCGTCATAGACGCCGTGAAGTTCGAGGTCACGGACCTGTTCTGCAAGACCGCGGGCGGGAAATGAGGCAGCTGCTCGCCGCGGCCCTGTTCCTGTTCGCGGCGGCGCCGGCCGGCGCCGCGCGGCTGGAGCGCGGGCCGTACCTGGAAAGCATGACCTCGAAGATGGCCACGGTGCGGTTCAGGGTGGACGCCGCCACCCCGGCCTGGCTCACCTACGGGGCCGCGCCGGACTGCGAACGCTTCCAGACCATGCTGGCGGCGGCCAAAGAGCAGCGGCTGCCGCTGTTCGGGCTTACGCCGGATACCACGCACTGCTACCGGCTTTACCTGCCGGCCGGCCAGAGCACGGGCGCGTATAAAGCTTTCGAGGGGACCTTCACCACTTTCCGCGAAGAGGATAAACCTTACTTTTCCTTCCTGGCTTTCGGCGAGTCCGGTTCCGGTTCCGAGGAACAGCTGGAGCTGGCGGCGCGGATGGACGCGTTCAGGCCGGATTTCGTGCTGCATACCGGCGGCATAGTGGATTCCGGCCTGGACGCTGACGCCGACGAGCAGTATTTCAAGCCTTACGCCGGGCTGCTGGCCCGGACGCCTTTCTTCATAGCGCTGGGCAACCGCGACTACGGCCGGGATTTCCGCAAAGAGGCCGGCAAGGGCTTCCTTAAAGCCAATTTCACGCCGTTCCACAGCGTGCCGCTCACCGGCCTGCCGCCGCATTATTATTTCTTCGACGCCGGCAACGCGCGGATCTTCGTGCTGGACGGCAACGCTTTCGACGGGGCGAAATTCGCGCCGCCGCTGACGCCGGGCTCGAAGCAGTACAAATGGCTGGAGTATTTCCTGGGCAAGACCAACCGGGAGTGGAAGATAGCTGTTCTGGCGCAGCCGCTTTATTCCACGGGCTCGCGCGGCGACCCCGCCGAGCGGCTGGCCGCGCTGGAGCCGCTGTTCCTGAAGTACAAGGTGGACCTGGTGCTGCAGGTGGGGAACAATAATTACGAGCGCACCAAGCCCGTCAAGCAGGGCGTCTCGGACGAAGAGAACGGGATAGTGTACGTTACGCTGGGCGGCGGGGGCATGGCGCCCGAGATGCAGCGCCGCAACGAGGAATGGTCCGATAAGTTCCTGCCGGTGTATAATTTCGCCGTGGTGGAAGTTAAAGATAAGGACCTGGACATGACGGTCTACGGCGCCGACGGCAGCGTGCTGGACGAATTCGAGGTGCAGAAATAGCGCCATGAACAAGCGCCTCCTTATAATTCCGGTTTTCATGCTCGCCCTGCTCGTGCCGGCGGCCGCCGCGCGGGCCGGCGTCTTCGCGGAGCTGGCGGGGGATCCCTCCGCCTCCGGCTGGCGGGTCCCGGCGGCGGCGCCGGCGCTGAGCACCGCCGCGGCGCTGCCCGACGATACCGTGCGCGAGGACCCGCCCGGCACGCCCGAGGTGCTGCCTGTGCCGGCCCCCGGCCCCGCCGTTACCATACCGTACGCGGACGCCATCGACCCGCAGCACCTGATCCCGGCGAGCCTGAAGGCGGAGGCGCTGGCGTACCTGCGGGCCAACGCCGCGCTGTTCTCCAACTTAAGGTACCTCGGGATAGTTGATTTTTCTAAGCATTCCAGCCTGGCGCGGTTCTATATCGCTGATACGGCGCAGGGGAAGGTTAATGTGATACACGTGGCGCACGGCTCCGGCTCCGACCCCGACGGGGACGGGTTCGCCACCATCTTCAGCAACAAGCCCAACTCCAACGCCTCATCGCTGGGGGCATACCTTACCGGGGAAATTTATACCGGCAAGCACGGGCGCTCCATGCGGCTGCACGGCCTGTCGGAAACCAATTCCAACGCTTTCCAGCGCGCCGTGGTGGTGCACTCGGCGAAGTACGTGGCGGACAGCAACGTGCAGCCCGGCCGCTCCTGGGGCTGCCTGGCGGTGAGCGAGGCCGCCCTCGACCGCGTGATAGAAGCGCTGCAGGGTGGCGCGTTCATTTATGCCGGCCTGAGCGCGGATAAATAACCGGATAAATAACCGGTTTGCATTTCCCGCGGAGTTTTGCTATACTAATTCCGCGGGGTAGAGCAGCCTGGTAGCTCGCAAGGCCCATAACCTTGAGGTCGCAGGTTCAAATCCTGCCCCCGCAACCAGTTTTTAGAGTTTCGAATCTGAGACAAGAAATATCAGGACCGGCCCTGGGCGAAAGCCCGGGGCTTTGTATTTGTGGTGTAGATATTATCCTGAAAACCTTGTTGCGTCTAAGGGAGGGATAAAAGGTAAAATCCTAATAACAAATCATGGTGCTGATTTAAGAATATGGCGATAATAAGTCCTCTTACATTTTTCCGTTTTGCGGCGGAACATAGCGAGCTTTTAGAGCGCCTCTATGAAAAGCGCTCGCGCATAAGTGAAACTGAACTGCGCGAATATGTCCTGGCTTGCCGTAAGGAAACCGACCCAGCCCCGCAGCGTATAATAAACCAGCTTGAAGAGCTCGGCATACTGGAACCATCACCGGAAGCCACGGCCGCCTATGAGATGCGCCGCCCTGTGGCGCAGCTGCTGGCCTACCTGCTCCACGAGTACCGCCTTACTTCCGTTGAGGTTATACAGGCTTACCTGACGGATCTGCAGAAGCTGGGCGGCGGCCTTCTCAAAGCCGTTGCCGATAAAGACGGGGCCGGCGCTGTGCGCCTGCTGGCTGACGCTGCCGACGAAGTGGAGCGCATGCGCCAGGACTCGCGCCACAGCCGTGAGGCCATAGTGGCGGACGTGGTTAAGCTGAAAGCGAATAAGGCTGGCCTGACCGTGAAGGAACGGTTAGGCCGCGTGGAGTATCTCTGGACGCGCTATATGGCCCCGCTGCGCGACATGCTGGACGTCCGCAAAGAGATGGAGCGCCAACTCGATTCTCTGGAGGCGGCGCTCGCGAGGGGTGAAGACGCTTTTGAAACAGACCCGGCCGTTCACCGGGAGTTCGCGGCACTGCGCTCCCGGGCGCTGCGCCTGCGCCGCGAAATAGCCGCCGATTTTAAGGAAAGCATCAAGGAGTTGCTGCCGCTCCATAACGAACTCCACAGGGAAAGCGCGGTCTCGCGCGGGGCGGCCCACGCGCTGCAACTTTTTAAACGCGGAGGCTTGTCCGCCCTCGGCCTCACAAAACGCCTTGGCATTTCCTCCTGGCGCACCAACGGCCTGTTCGCCGACGAAGCCGTAGGCGCGTATATGCTGGGACTTAAAGGCTATGCCCCCAAACTGCCGCCACCGCTGACCGCCGCGCGTCCGCCGGACCTGTCGGCTCTTATATCCGCGGAAGAATTCAGCGCTAAAGCGCGGGCAGCTGTTCCTCTTGAAGACACGCTGGATTGGCTTATAACGCAATACCCGCGGGCCGCGCCGGAACAACTGTTGCGCTGCTATGCCAGGTTGTACTATGGGGAATTCGGCGCCCCTCGGTTTAGCGAGGGGCCGGAGAAAACCTACGCCGCGCAGGACTGCGCTTTCTCGGCCGTGCCAATGGGGGTTGAAAAAAATGGAAACTAAAAAAATAGCGGAGCTGCCGCGTCTGGACGAGATATTTGACGCGTTGCGCAAAGGCCGGCATCTCGCACCTGAAGACGCGGACCTCTATTTCAATCTGCATAGCGGCGAAGGCGCTTTTACGGAACTTTTCGCGAAACTCGGCTTCGAGCTGCAAAAGCATCCACGGGGCTTTTATTACTTCAAGGGCGAATCCGACATAAGCGACACCTCTGCCCGCATGGCGGTGTTCATGTTTATATTGGTGGAAGCATTGGCTGACGCCGGGGCCAGCCCGGAAGAACAGATAATGACTTCGCTATTCTTTACCGACAAACTGGAGCATCTGCGGCGCGAGCGGTACCGCGACATCATGCTGGAAGCCGGCATGCCCACCGAGGAAGAGCTGCGTCAGACGCTGCGCACCATGGAGCGCTTCGGTTTTATTAAGATGGAGAGCCCTGATTCCTTCCGCTTCAGAACTCCGGCCTACCGGTTTTTGGACCTCTGCATGGAGCTCTTTAAAGAGAGCGAAGCCGCAGAGAGGAAACCATGATCTCGCGCCAGGGCCTCGCTCGCCTTATAGCCATTCACTGCGGCAAATACGATTACGCCTGCGTTGATACCGACTCCTCGCTGCATCTGGTCGGGCCCAACAATGTTGGCAAGACTTCGCTTATAGCGCTGCTGCAATTCTTATACATAGACGACCAGCGCAAAATGCATTTTTCCCGCAACCTGGAAACTACGCGCCGGTATTACTTTCCCGACCCGTACAGCTATGTGATCTTTGAGTGCATGACCCCCACCGGGATACAATGCCTGGGGGTGCGCGGTCTGGGGCCGCTAAAGATGCACGACTACGAACGTTTCGCCTGGACCGGTAGATTCGAGGAGGCGGATTTTCTCGATAGCGATAGGCGACCGCTGCCTTTTCAGAAGGTGAAAGAAAAACTGGCTCTCAAAGACTACGCCGAGCTGGAACCGAAACAACTCCGGGCAGCCCTGACAGGGACCGGGGATAATAATGGCGTGAATCTGGGCCTGGTACCGCTGCGTCACCGCGATTATTACGAGCGCTTCCGCTCCGCTTTCTGCAATTTGCTGCGCCTCTCCCACCTGAAGCAGGAGGAGTTGAAAGAGCTGCTGCTGGAAATTTACGACACCGACTTCCAGGTGCGGGCCATAGACTTGGAGCGCGGCTATACCAGCCAGTATTCGGCTATTAAGCGCGGCACACAGGACGTGCGTACGCTTAAGAGCCTGGTCCCGGATATAACAAAATTCCTGGGCCACGTGGACGAGCGGGACAGGCTGCGCGGCAGACTGCCCGCTTTATGGGCCGCCATAGGGGCCGCCTATGAAAAAGAAAAAAACCGGTTTGAACGGGACTCCTCAGACATCACTGCGCGAATGTCCGCGCTTGAAGAAGAACAGGCGGGCGTGCGCCGCGGCATTGAGACGGCCTTGCAGCGGCAGATACAGACCGCCGCGGCTAAAAGCCGGGCCGGCGACGCGCTCGTGGAAATCGAGCAGGGGCGGGCCCGCTTCGCCGACTTTGTGCCGGACTGGAAACGCGAGCGCCGGCGTGCACTGGGCGGGGAAATAGAAAACCTCGCCTTCCAACTGCGCGACGCCGGTTCGGAGCCGGCCGGGCGGGTACAAGCGCGGCTTGAACGGACGGAGACGCAACTGCACAGGGCGCGGGTACTGCTAAAAAACTCCGCTAATAACGCGGCTTCTATCCTGAAAGAAAAATTCGGAGAGGAGGATGCGCAGGCCGTTTTTAAAATCCTCAATCCGGAAATACTGGGCCTGCCTGTCGCAAAAGGCGGCATAACCGTAAAAGACGAGGCGGGTGCACTGAAAGAGTTGAGCCGCTTGAATGACCAAATTAACGATGGCCGTTTTAATGCAGCCGGCGTAAGCATAAACCTGGCGGCCCTTCATGGTGCGGATTTTGCCTCTTTTACCGACCCGGAAGCGCTTAAAGCCGAAATCGAAAACCTTGAGCATAGGCTTGCCAAGGATGGGGAGATACTGGAAGCGATCGAGAAAGCCGGACAACTTGAAAAACTTAAAACCCAAAAGCAGGAAGAAGCCGCCGCCATAGACCGCGAACTGCTTGAGCATGAAGCCTTCATTCTGAAAGCCGCGCAAGAGCCGCAATGGCGCGAGCTCGCGACCGCGCTGGAAAAGGAAGAAGCCGAAATCCGCCGGGAACAATCACGCCTTGAAAGCGAAAGAGAGAAACTGCGTTCGGAAGCCGACGCGCTGGGGCGCCGGGCCGAGGAAACGGAACGCCAGCGGCGCAATCTGCTAAAACAAAGACAGACACTTCCGGCGCTTCCGGCTGATTGGCCCCAAACCCAGTCCACGCCCGCCCAAGTGTTGCCGGAAGAGTTCAATGAACTGCTGGCGCTGTACCAGGACGGCTTTTCCAGGGAGATGCGGGAGAATGAGGCCGCGCAGGATTACCTGTCCCGCATAGAAGCCGCCACCTATTCAGCTTTCAAAGCTCTGACCGAACAGGAGACTATCAAAACACTTCGCCCGCAGTTGGACGCCCTGCCTGACAAGGAAACATTGGCGCAGGAAGCCTGGACCAGTCTTGCCGTCAGTCTAAAAAACGCTTTCAAAGGCCTGGCGCGCGATCTGGACACGCTGAAAAGCAAAATTTCAGACCTGAACCGGAAACTCGCCCAGGTTGATATCTCCAATCTGGACCAGGTAAGGCTGAACGCGGAAACGCGCAGGGACTGGGCTGAGCGGCTGAAAAACCTGATTACCGCCGATGAAACTCCGCTCTTCGCCGATCTGGCCGGAGCTGATAAGGCGTTGGAGGAGCTTGGCGCCCTGCTGGGCAAGTACCCGCAGATAAAACTTCAGGACCTTTTCGATCTGCACTTCGAAATTACCCGCCCCGGCGGCGAAACCCGCAGGTATCCCGATCTGGACAGGATCGAATCTAACGGAACAACCATCACGATAAAAGTGCTGATAAATCTCCTTCTATTGCGAGGACTCCTGGACAGCGATAAGGTGGTGCTGCCGTTCTACCTCGACGAGGCCTCCAGCCTGGACCGCGCCAACCTGCTTGCCATAATGAAGACGGCCGGCAGCCTGGGTTTCGTGCCGGTGCTGGCCAGCCCCGACGCGCTG
The DNA here is from genome assembly GCA_026388125.1 of Elusimicrobiota bacterium. Classification (GTDB taxonomy): domain Bacteria; phylum Elusimicrobiota; class Elusimicrobia; order Elusimicrobiales; family UBA9959; genus UBA9959. The sequence continues at coordinate 12,444 of JAPLKJ010000124.1, read as the reverse complement.
GATGCGGCCGAATATGTTTATTTTGTCCGCGAAGAAAACGGCCGGGTATCCCTGGACGGCACTTCCCGCATACGCTGCCGGAGAACGCCGGAGGGCGCAATTATATAATGAAGTATCCAACTGCTATTGCTAAATTGCTGAAGAAGCTTTTGACGGAAGGAGCGGCGCCGCTGTCAATGTTTTCTGTAAGCGCTAAAGACAGCCTAAGTTCGCAGTTCGCCGCCGACATCCTGCGGATAGAGCGGTTCGGGGCGGGAAGCCGGGTCGTTGTGCGGAATAAAGCCGTGCTGAAAATTTTTGCCGCACGGCTTTTTCCTTCCGGTTTGGAGATTGCGCCTGCCGGTATGTCCAGAGCAACTGCCGTCGGCTATTATCGGGACGCAAAAGCGCCCGGGACTACAGTTTCTGAACCCGTTTTACTCAGAGCTTTTAATAAGGCTGTATTTGAAAGGAATGGGGAGGTGTTCCCTGCGGCAGAGTTCAGCTTGAAATACGGAGTGGCGTCATTCCTGCTTGCGGAGCCGCCATTCTGGGGATACAGCGGAACGCTGGCTATAGTGGAAAACTTGGAATCATTTTTACATTTTGAAAAGATGAATATTGCCGCTGACGCGGCTGCCTATGCCGGGGGAAAGATGTCCGGAAGAATAATCGCATGGTTCGCTTCTGCTGAGATGGCTAAATGCAGTTTCCTGCATTGCGGGGATTATGACCCGGTCGGGATTGCTGAATATTTACGGCTTAAGGCGGCTTGTGGGGCCAGGGTAAAGCTGCATATCCCGGCAAATATTGAAGATCTCTTTAAGAAATTCGGCAAACGTGGATTACTCAGCGATTCCGAAGCTGTCCTGCGACGCTTGCGCTCAACTAAAGACCCGGACGCCTTGCGCATTATTGAACTGATGAACACCTGTAATACCGGCCTTGAGCAGGAAATACTCCTGTTAAAATAATTTCCGCTTCTGTTTAATTATCGCATGGCAATACTGTTAACGCCGGTGAGATTCTCCCCAGTTCTGGCCGGTTTGGGATAGGTGGCTAAAATAGCTTGACTACTTCTAAAATAGGAGCTATAATAGCGTATATGTTCAAAAGAAATCTGGCACTGCCTCGAAACAAAAGTTTTTTCCTGTTTGGTCCGCGGCAAACGGGTAAAAGCACTTTACTGAAGAAAACCTTTCTGGAAAATGAATCTCTTTATTACGATCTCTTAAAATCCGAAGAATTCACGCGACTGACCGCCAATCCGGCGCTATTCCGAGAAGAGGTCCTTGCCCGCGACAAAAGCAGGAAATATGTGATCGTTGACGAGGTTCAACGGGTTCCGCAATTGTTAAACGAAGTGCAGTCGATCATGACATCTTCGGATAAGTCTCCGGTTTTCTGCTTAAGCGGATCAAGCGCGCGAAAACTTAAACGGGCACAGGCAAATCTTTTGGCCGGCAGGGCATGGACATACCATCTGCATCCTTTGACTCATATTGAATGCGGACAGCGCTTTTCACTCGATAAGGCTCTTAGGTTGGGGACATTGCCCAGCGTATACTCCGAAGAGACTGAAGAAGCCGCGCATAACACCCTGAAAGCCTATGTGAATACATACCTCAGGGAGGAGATAGCGGCGGAGGCCATAATACGCAATGTCGGGGCTTTTTTACGCTTTCTGCCCCTTGCCGCTTTTGAAAATGGCAATATTCTCAACTACTCCAATATTTCCAAAGAAACCGGCGTCAGCTATAAGACTATCCAGGAATATTTTCAGGTGCTTCAGGACACCCTGGTGGGGTTTATCCTGCCCGCATTTTCAGGTTCGGCGCGGAAACAGATCGCTAAGCACCCCAAATTTTATTTTTTTGATACCGGCGTACACCGGGCTGTTTGCGGGAAACTTTCGGTCCCGCTGCACCCGGGCACATCCGAGTATGGGGACATATTCGAGCATTTTCTCGTTTGTGAGATAGCCAGGTTTATTGACTACTCCGGCAAGGATTACGCACTGTCTTTTTATCGGACGAAAGACGATGTCGAAGTGGACCTGGTAATTAAGACTCCGGCCGGTAAAGTGTTCGCTATCGAGATAAAATCCTCTAAGGCCCCTGATTCAGCGCATCTTAAAGGGCTTAAGTCGTTTCGACATGATTATCCGGAGGCCGCATGCTACTGCGCGGCCCCCGTTCCGCGGCAACGGGTCGTGGATGGAATCAAGATAGTGCCGTGGCAGGAGATTTTCAGTGTTTTAGAACTTTAACCGCTTCAGCATCAAATAACGCGGAATTTTAAGCGCTTTTTGATAAGTTTCGTTGCTTCTGTAAAGGACATTGCGGGCCCCCGCAACCAAAAGCCCTTGAAATAATTTCGAGGGCTTTTGCTTTGGGTACTGCCGTGCGGGCTTACGGGCATTGGCCGCTTTTCCTTGCTATAATTAGGAGGCCGAAGGCGGCCATTTCATGAACATGAGCAAGGCGATATTCGTTGCAGGGGCTGTTGTACTGTTCGCCGCGGCCCTTTTTTTTATCTTTACCGGGCCGTACCGGCCGGTAGCGGCCGTCGCTCCCGGAATTATTGATATACACTGCCATGTGGCGGGCATAGGTGCCGGCGGCAGCGGCTGCTTCGTCTCAAAAGAACTGCGCGCTAACTGGCGGTTCGGCATATACCTGCGCAGCTTCGGCGTTTCCGAAAAAGAACTGTCGGAAAAAGGCGACATGCTGCTGGCCGACCGCATTTCAGAGCTGGCGGCCAAAAGTCGTTACGTCGAGAAAGTTGTGCTGCTGGCGCTGGACGGCGCGGTAGACGCCGGCGGTGCGCTCGACGCCGCAAGGACACAGCTCTGCGTTCCCGATGAATTCGTGGCGGCGGCGGCCGCCCGCCACCCCAATCTGCTGTTCGGAGCTTCCGTGAACCCTTACAGGAAGGACGCGCTGGAACGGCTGGTCTGGGCGAAAAAGAATGGCGCCGTGCTCGTGAAATGGATCCCGTCCATCATGGCCATCGACCCGGCGGACAAGAAACTCGTCCCCTTTTACCGGAAACTCGTCGAGCTGCGGCTGCCCCTGCTTACCCACGCCGGCCAGGAGCGCGCGTTCCCCGGTACGCGCGACGAGTTCTGCGATCCGGACAAATTAAGCCTGCCTTTAAGCCTGGGCGTAACGGTCATAGCGGCGCATGCCGCGGCCGGGGGAAGCTATGCCGGCGAGCGGAGCACGGACCGGCTGGCGCGGTTGATGCTGAAATACCCGAACCTTTACGCCGATATCTCGTCCCTGACGCAGCTGAACAAATACGGAGGCCTGAAGGAAGCGCTTACGCGCCCGGAATTCTCGGGCCGGCTGCTTTACGGCTCCGACTTCCCTTACCTTAACACGGGGCTGGTCTCGCCGTGGTATTACGGCCCGGCGCTGGGGCCCCGGCGGCTTTTGTCGGTAATACGGACGGCAAATATCTGGGACAGGGACGTGCTGCTCAAGCAGCAGCTGGGGACGCCGGCGGAAGTGTTCGCGCGTTCGCGGCAGGTCATACTCAAGGCCGCCCGCTCCGGCAGCGGGCGTGATCTTATGCTGCGTCAGCGGATAAAAGACGAACTGACCCGCCCGGCCGGCTTTACACACGGGCCCGGAGGACCCGGCAACGGCGGCCCGGGAATGACAGCTTCGGGGGACTTTAAATAACTCTTATGAACGACGCAGCTTCTGGTCCGTCCGTGCAAAATATTCCCGGCGCCCCTCGGGCGCGGAGCTGGCGGCTTTTTGGCGCCGCGGCGGCCTCGGTCCTGGTCCTGGCCGTGGCGGCGGAAATGGTGTACCGGGCCTCCTGGACCCTGAGAGCCGGCGGGCCCGCGGGCGGCGCCGGGGACGGATACTTCTCGCTGTATGTGGTCGGGGAGTCCACCGCCGCGGGCGAACCGTACAACGGGCGGCCCAACGTGCCGGGCAGGCCGATCACGCTGGCGGCCCTGGTCAGGAACCTGCTCGGCGACCGGTTCCAGGGCAGGGAGATCAGGGTATTCGACCTGTCCAGAAGCGGCGAGTCGGTCTATCCCCAGTCCGTGGCGCTGGAGCAGGCGCTGCGCCTGCGCGGCGGCGCCGCACCGGGCGCGGTGCTGGTCTACGCCGGCCATAACGACGCGATGCGGCCGTACGGGATGCTGCCGCTGGAGTGGTTCAGGGAAAAAGTGCTGGACCGCTCCATGCTGCTCTCGGACCTGTCCTTCCAGGCCGAGAAACTGCTGCCGTTCCTCCGCGTAAGAACACCGCGCACTTACGAGCGGCATCTGCGGCGTATCGTGGAAATGAGCCTGAAGAGCGGCCTGGTCCCGGTACTTTCCACCCTGGTCTCCAATATGGCCGATATCGATCCGGGCCTGTTCACCGGCGAGCGCCTGTCCCCGCGCGATCCGCGCCGGGCCGGCCTGTCCCTTGCGGAAATTACGGCCATTCTTGAAAAAGGGCAGGCTCTGGAGGACCAGGGCCGCGCCGGGGACGCGCTCGGCTATTACCTGGCGCAGGCCGGTGCGCACCCGC
>JAPLKJ010000124.1:0-7865 GCA_026388125.1 Elusimicrobiota bacterium | reverse complement strand
CAGGCGGCGGGCCGGTACGAGGAAGCCGGGCGGAGCTACCGGCGGGCCCTGGACCTGGCCGCCTTCGATAATTTTGCGCGCGCTACGGGCCGGCAGAACGATTTCATCCGGGCGCTCGGGAAGCAATATGCCATCCCCGTAGTGGACGCAGTCGGGATCTTCGAACGGAACTCTCCGCACGGGCTCCCCGGCAGCGAGCTTTTTGCCGACGGGGTGCATCCCAATATTACCGGATACCTGCTGCTGGCCAACGCCTGCGCCCGCAGCATAGCCGGGGCCTTTAACGAGCCGGTAAAAAAGCAGTGGGCCGGTCCTGAGGAGGTCTTCCGTTTTTTTTCCTACGGAAAACAAAGGCAGGCCAACGCCCTTATTACCAGCGGCAGGTACCTGTTCAATATCGCCGCGCTGCACGCCTGCCCCGGGTTAAGGCTTCGAGCGGCCCGCGCGCGTTTCAGGAGCGCCGTCGAGCTGGACCCCGACAGCTTTTCCGCCTGGCTGGCCCTGGGGCTGGCGGAGGCCGCCCTGCACGGCGCGCTGCTCTCCGACGAGGCAAGTGTGGCCTGGCTGCTGCAGCACGGGCTGGGCACTTACCACCGCGGGCAATTTTACCTGGCCCCGGACCAGCTGCCTGACGTGCTGGCAAAACTCGCTTCTTTCGGCCCGCCGGAAAGCATAGCCGCGCAGGTCCCGCGCAGCGCCGCGCTGAAACAGGGCTTTGGCCAGGGCGGCCGGGGGGAATACGCGCTGACGCGCGGCCAGCTGCTGGAAATACTGCGGAAACTTTACCCTGTTTCGGGCAGCGGCTGAGCCCTCCCTGCGCGGCCCCGGCCCTTAATTATCCGGATTGAATCCCGGGAGCTAACTTAATACAATAAGAGCCGGTCAATGCGTATATTCTAGCGGAACGTTCCTGCGCTGATACCCGCCTTCGTTTGCGTTCAAATCAATGAGACATTCTTACGCCGGCCTGCTCAAACGAACCGTTCTCGGCGGCCGCCCGCTGTGGCCCCTTAAGATGCTGTTCAACTACCTCAGAATAAAAGCGGCCGCCGCCGCCGGCAGACCGGTCTGCGTACCGCTGTTCGCCACCCTCAGCGTGACCAGGCGGTGCAATTCGCATTGCGCCGTCTGCCGCCTGGGCGGGGAGGGCGGCGCGGCGCCGCCGGAGCCGGAACTGACCCTGGAAGAGTTCAGGCGCGTCGTAGACGGCCTCAAGGACGCCGGGGCCGAAGTAATAGGCGTCACCGGCGGGGAGCCGCTGCTGAGGGACGACCTGTTCAAGCTCTTCGCCCACATAAAAAGCCGGGGCATGGGCGTCTGGCTGAGCACCAACGGCACCCTGCTCGACGACAGGCGCATAGAGCTGCTGCTGGATTCCGATATCGAGGGGATCAACGTTTCCCTGGACGGCGTGACGGCCGCCACGCATGATTCCCTGCGGGGGCTTACCTCCTTCGACGCGCTGCTGAAGAATATCGCGCGCTTCCTGGAGCGCAGGGCGGCCCGGGGCGGGAAGACCAAATTGAACCTGGTGATGGTGCTCAACGGCGTGAACCTGGCCGAGGCGGCGGAGATGCCGGCCTTCGCCCGGAGGCTGGGCGTGGACGGCATAGGTTTCATGCCGTTCCACGCGCTGGACCTGGACGGCGCCGCGGCGGACCGGCTCAGGGTGACCGACCTCGCGCTGGCCGAAAAAGTAATGCGCGGGCTGATAGCCCTGAAAAGGACCGAGCCCGTGCTGGAGAATACCGGGCGCTACCTGGACCTGTTCATGCGCAGTTTCAGGGGGGAACCTTCCCCGCTGAAGTGCTACGCCATGCTGGCGACGATAGCCGTGGACGCCTTCGGCGGCGTTTATCCCTGCTTCCCCCGGCTGCAGACGGGGCGGAAGGTGGGCAGCGTGCGCCGCGGCTCCCTGAAAGAGCTCGCGCGCTCTCCCCAATTCGCCGCGGCCTGGCTTGACGCAGGCCGCTGCAGGGACTGCTACTGGAACTGCCAGACCGAGCTGAACCTGATCTTCAACAGCCTGTCCGGAGCGCTGTCATGAAGCATGGGCTCCCCGAAGTGTCCGTGATAGTCCCGGCGCATAACGCCGCCGCTACGCTGGAACAGTGCCTGCGTTCCGTAGCCGGGGCTTCCTGCCGCCCGCTGGAGGTCATAGTGGTGGACGACGGCTCGCAGGACAGCACGGCCGCCATCGCGCGCGGGCTCGGAGGCCGGGTGATCTGCCTGTCACCGGCGCAGGGGCCGGCGGCCGCGCGCAACGCCGGCGCGCGGGCGGCCGCGGGGAGCATCCTGTTCTTTGTGGACGCCGACACGGCCATGCGGCCGGACACCATAGCCAGGGCGGCGGCGCATTTCAGCGATCCTTCCATAGCCGGCGTGGTGGGCATCTATTCCGACGAGCCGCTGCGCCCCGGCTTCTTCGCCGAATATTACTGCCTGCTGAAGCATTACGCCCTCAGCCGCAAACCGGGGCTCAGCTACAACGTGTTCGCCTCCCAGTGCGCGGCTATCCGCCGGGAGGCGTTCTTCAGCGCCGGCGGCTTTTCCGCTTTCCCCGCCGGCGTGGACATAGAGAACGACGAGTTCGGGCGCCGCGTGGCCGCCGTGGGCAGGCTGCTGCTGGACCCCCGCGTGCAGGTGGGCCACCATTTCGGCGGTTTCAACAAGCTCTTCTATATCTTCCGCCACCGCGTTTTCTGGTGGATGGCCTATTTTATGAAACACCGGCGCTTCGACGAGGTGCTGGCCACGCCGGCCGCGGCCGCCGCGGCCGTGTCCGCGCCGCTTTCCCTGGCGGCGTTCCTCCTGGCGCTGTCCGCGCCCTCCGCGGCCGGGCCGGCGCTGCTGGCGCTTTCGGCTCTCCTGCTTCTAGTAGTCGTGGCCGGGCACGCCGGGTTCATCGGCTTCTGCCTGAAGAAAAAAGGCGCGCTGTTCTCCGCCCTCAGCGCCGTCTGGCTGTTCCTGTTCTCGTTCGTGATAGTTTTCGGGGCGCTGGAAGCCGTGGTCTATTCGCTGTTCTGCCCGGCCAACCCCTTCGCGCGCAGGCGCGGGGCGCCATGAAACCCGCCGGGCGGCTCGGCCTGCTTTACACCCTTTTCAGCACTCCTACCCCGCCGTACGTCATCCTGTACGTCACCGCCCGCTGCAACCAGCGCTGCGGCATGTGCTTCTACTGGAAGCAGCAGGCCGCAGGCCGGGCTGAGGACGAGCTGACGCTGGCGGAACTGGAAAAGATCTCCCGCGGCTTTTCCGATATAGTCCAGCTTTCCCTGACGGGCGGGGAGCCTTTCCTGCGCGGCGACCTTTGTGAGATAGCCGCGCTGTTCGCGCGCAACAACCGCGTCCGCTATCTCACCATCCCCACGAACGGGTCGCTGCCGGACCGGATCCCCGCAATGGTCGCGCGCATGCTCGAAGAGAACCCGCGCACGGTCATCCGCCTGGCGCTGTCCATAGACGGCGCAGGCGAGGAGCACGACCGCGTGCGCGGCATGCCCGGCGCTTTCGAAAAGCTGACGGCCACATATAAGGCCCTGCTGCCGCTGCGCGCGCGGTACGGGAATCTGCTTATAGACCTGAATACGGTGTATTCCCGCCTTAACGAGCACAGGGCGGCCGAGCTGTTCGAGTTCGTGAAAGCCAATTTCCGGGCGGATAATTACAGCGTTACCTGGGTGCGGGGGGACACCCGGGAGCCGGCGGCGGCCGCCCCCGGCCCGGCGGGCTACCTGGCCTTGTGCGAACGGCTGTCAGTCCCGCTGACGGGCAGCGATGCCCGGCCCTGGCACGGACTGCTGCGCGCGGTGGCGGAGAAAAGCCGCGGCATAATAGCGGCCAGGCTGCTCGGCGGGCGCGCGCGCCTGCCCTGCCTGGCCGGCAGGAAACTGGTGGTCATCAGCGAAACCGGCCGCGTATTCCCCTGCGAACTCCTGGACCGCTGCCTCGGCGACCTGCGCGTGGACGGCTACGATATGAAGAAGATACTGGGAGGGGCGGCCTGCGCCGCCGCCCGCGGCTATATCGAACGGACGAAATGCTCCTGCACTTTCGAATGCGCGGTGAACGCCAGCCTTATCTTCCACTTGCCGTCCCTGCCCGGCCTGCTCTCCTGCGCCGCGGCCCGGAAAATAAAAGCCTTGCTCGCAGGCCGCTGAGGGGGCGGCGCCAGGATGCGAAGGTGACTGGAAGACTGAATATATTGTGTAATAAGCAGCGGAGGAGCATTATGAAATTAACGCCCTTTTCGGATGAAAACGTGCTGGGAATAGACATCGGTACTCATTCCATTAAAATAGTGGAGACCCGGTTCTCGGGGGGTCTCCAGGAGCCGCTGCGCGCCGTGAGCTGCGAAATAGATCTCAGCAAGGCCGGCGGCCCCAAAGGCAAGTCGGAAGCGTATGTGGCCGCGCTCAAAAAGGTCCTGGCCACGCATAAAATACGCACGAAAACGGCGGTAATAGGCATCCCGACTACCGCCGTAGTAGTGGACATAACCCGGTCGCCGCTAAGGGCGGCGCGGGCGTGGCGCGGGAGAAAAAAACGCTGACGGTGACCGCCGCCCGGGGTGCCGTAGCGGACCGCTTCGAGATAGCCAGGGACGCGGGCCTTGTGCCCGTGATAGCTGACGTGAATATTTTCGCCGTGCTCAACGCCTATCTGTCCTCCTTGGCGCCCGCGGAAAAAGGGCTGGTATTCGTAATTGACATCGGGGCCAATGCTACGGAGCTGGCCGTTGTGAGCGGGGGGCTGGTGATGGCGGTGCGCACCGTTTTCCTGGCCGGGAACAATCTCAGCGTGACGCTGCAGCGGGAACTGGACATCCCGCCGGCGGCCGCCGAAGCTTTTAAAAAAACGCACGGGCTGCTGGCGCGGTTCAAGGCCAGGCCGGCCAGCGCCTCCGACACGCTGAAGCCGGAAGAACAGCTGGCCATAAAGGCCTCCGGCCTGCTTTCCGGGCGGGTGGACCAGCTCATCGCCGAAATAAAGCGGACCATCGCTTATTACGCGGAGAAAACTCCCGGCCCCGGCATGCGCGTCGCCAGGCTGGTGCTTACCGGCGGTTCGGCCGAACTGCCCGGGCTGGACAAGTATCTGGCCGCGGCGTTCGGCGCTCCGGTGGAGATCTTCCTCCCGCGCTTTTCGGTGGCGGCCGGCCTGTCGATGCGCAGGTTCCCGCGCGAGCGCGCGGAGCTGTTCACGCACATAAACCTGCTGCCCAAGGCGCTGCTGCGGCGTCCCAAATACGCCGGCAGGATAGCCGGCTATTTCCTGCTTCTCTCGGCCCTGGCCGCGGCCTATTACGGATATAGTTTGTTCAACGGCAAGATAAGTGCCGAAATGCGGAAGCATCGGGCCGAATTGTCGGTCCTGCGCGTAAATCTGGACAAAATGCGGGAAACCGCGCAGGGCCAGTATGCCGAAAAACAACAGCCGGCGGCGCCGGCCGCTCATGAAAAGGCCGCTCCCGTGAAAGACGGCTTCGCCTATCTTAACGGGTTGAAAGTTTCAGGGGTTTTCACCGATCCTTCCGGCGCTTCGGCTATCCTCGTCGGGCCCGATAAGTCTTATATAGTCAAGGACGGAAAGATGTTCTACGAGAGCGGGAGATCCGTCAGAGGTGTTTTTACTTCGATAACGAAGCAGAACGTGATAATATCCGCGGGAGGCAATAGGTTAGAGCTCAGGATCCCCAAATAATCCTTTACCGCCCCCCTGGTGTTTTAATCCGCCCGATAGCCGGCTGAGGACTTGTAACTGCAACTCCCTGGATTTCAGGGCTTTTTGTATTCCCCGGAACGTTCCCCTTCTGAGAGTTGAATGTCCAATGGCCGTTATTCTATTATATGCATATAGATAGCGGCTTTCCGGTTTAAATTAAGGAGAACAACGCATGGGACAGAACATCATTGAAAAGATAATGAGCGCTCATCTGCGGGAAGGCGAATATGTGCCCGGCAAAGAGGTCGGCATACGCATAGACCAGACCCTTACTCAGGACGCCACCGGCACTATGGCCTACCTGCAGTTCGAAGCCATGGGCCTGAAGGAAATAAAAACAGATCTTTCGGTCTCCTACGTTGACCACAATACCGTGCAGGTCGGTTTTGAGAACGCCGACGACCACAAATACCTGGCCACCGTGGCCGCTAAATACGGCGTCGTGTATTCCCGCCCCGGCAACGGCATCTGCCATCAGGTGCACCTGGAGCGCTTCGGCAAACCCGGCACCACGCTGCTGGGCTCCGATTCCCATACTCCCACCGGCGGCGGCATAGGCCAGATAGCCATAGGCGCCGGCGGCCTGGACGTGGCCGTGGCGATGGGCGGCGGGCTGTTCTACACCGCGGCCCCCAAAGTTTACCTGGTGAAGCTTACCGGAGAACTGCAGCCGTGGGTGACCGCCAAGGACGTGGTGCTGAAGATGCTGGAACTGCTTTCCACCAAGGGCAACGTGGGCGTGATGCTGGAATACGGCGGGCCCGGCGTTAAGAAACTTTCCGTGCCGCAGCGCGCCACCATAGCCAACATGGGCGCCGAGATGGGCGTAACAGCCTCGGTATTTCCTTCCGATAATGTCACCAGGAAATTCATGAAAGCCCAGGGCCGCGAAGCCGACTGGAGCGAACTGAAGGCCGACCGCGGCGCGAAGTACGACCGGGTGATAGAGCTGGACCTTTCGGCCGTCGAGCCGATGGCCGCCTGCCCCCACAGCCCGGGCATAGTGAAGAAGATCTCCGAGCTGGAAGGCAAAGCGGTGGACCAGGTGTGCATAGGCTCCTGCACCAATTCCTCCTACAAGGACATGATGACCGCGGCCGAGGTGCTGAAAGGCCGCAAGGTGCACGCGAGCGTCAGCCTGGGCGTGGCGCCCGGATCGCGCCAGGTGCTGCAGATGCTGGCCCGCAAAGGGGCGCTGGCGAACCTGCTGGACTCCGGGGCGCGCATCCTGGAAAGCGCCTGCGGCTTCTGCATAGGCAACCACTTCTCGCCCAAGAGCGGCGGCGTGAGCCTGCGCACCTCGAACCGCAACTTCGAGGCCCGCAGCGGCACCGCCGACGCGCAGGTGTACCTGGTGAGCCCGGAGGTGGCCGCGGCGGCCGCCGTGACCGGCAAGTTCACCGACCCCCGCAAGGCGGGCATACCGTACCCCAATGTGAAAGAGCCGGCCGCCTGCCTGGTGGACGACTCGATGTTCATTAAACCGACCCCCGAGCTGAAGAGCACCGAGGTGTTCCGCGGCCCCAATCTCGGCGAGCCGCCCAAGAACGATAAGATGCCGGAACAGCTCAACGGCGCGGTGATGATAGTGGTGGGCGACAAGATCACCACCGACCATATCATGCCCGCCGGCGCGCGGCTGAAGTACCGCTCCAACGTGCCGAAATACGCGCAATATGTGTTCGAGAACGTGGACGGCACCTTCGCCAAGCGAGCCCTCGAAAGCAAGGCCGCGGGCGCCCACAACGTGATAGTGGCGGGGGAATCCTACGGCCAGGGTTCCAGCCGCGAGCACGCCGCCATGTGCCCGATGTACCTGGGCGTGAAAGCGGTGGCGGCGAAATCCTTCGAGCGCATCCACGCGGCGAACCTGCTTAACTTCGGCATAGCGCCTCTGACCTTCAAGAACCCCGCTGATTACGCCTCCATCCAGGCCGGCGACAAGCTGACCTGCGCGGACTGGCGGGCCGCGGCGGCCGAGGGCAGGCCGGTAATGCTGAAGAACGGACGCACCGGCGCTTCGATAGAATGCGTCTGCGCGCTGTCGGCGCGCCAGAGGGCCATCCTGGCGGCGGGCGGGCTGCTTAACCATACGACGGGCAAGTAGGAACAGGGCGCGCCATGCGGGCCGGACCCGCATG
>JAPLKJ010000023.1 GCA_026388125.1 Elusimicrobiota bacterium | reverse complement strand
TTCAAGAGAGGTTGAACTTCCTTTAAGTTCCGTGGTTTTGTTATTGGCACTTTGAAAAAGTTTTCGCTTTTTAACTGCCCGCACTGCGTTCGTTAACGCCCGGTCATTATCCGCGCCTTTAATAGCCAATACGCATATGGTAAAAAACGCGCTGGGTTTTTTGTTTACGAAATCAAAACCCAGGTCGCCGCTTTCGTCCAGGTAAAGATAAAGCATAAGTCCCCCGTGCCGTGCTAATAGCATCGCAGGCCAACCCGTCAAAGGCCTGTCGGGTTGAAAAGCATAAAAAGGAGAGGCTAAAGGATATATTGCGCGGCGGCTATTCCTTAAAGCGCGACACGCGTTTGTCATTGCGGTGTTCTATAATATAGTGAGGCACTATATGGCAAAGAAACACATTTCCAAATCACAATACACCCGCGGGCTGCAGTGCGTTAAAAGCCTGTGGCTTTACAATTACCGCAAGGACCTGATGGAGGAAGTCTCTCCGTCCACGCAGGCTATCTTCGACCAGGGCCACGAGGTGGGCGAGTGGGCGCGCAAATATTACAAGGGCGGGGTGCTGCTGGCGCAGGGCCGCGAGGATATTGCCGGCGCGCTGAAAGAAACGCGGGAGCTGATAGCCGAGGGCAAAACGCTGCTTTACGAGGCCACCTTCCAGGCCGGGGGCGTGCTGGTGCGCTGCGACATTCTGCGCAAAGTGGGCAAAGCCTGGTACCTTATAGAGGTAAAAAGTTCAACCGAGCTTAAAGAGCAGCATCTTCCCGACATAGCCATACAGAAATACGTGCTGGAGGCCAGCGGGCTTAAAGTAGAGAAGGCGTTCCTGATGGTTATAAATACCGCGTATGTGAAGGATGGCCCTATTGATCCTAAAAAACTATTCAAGATAGAAGACGTTACCGAAGTTATTATGGGGGTTGAGGCCGAGGTGCCGGCTACGCTTAAACATTTCTTTAAAATACTGGCAAACGAGAAGAAGGAACCGGCTATCGACATAGGCGCACATTGTTCCGACCCCTACCAGTGCGATTTCTGCTGCCACTGCTGGAAGAATATACCGGCGCATTCCGTTTATAATCTCCCCCGCCTGGCGGCTGAAATAAAGGACGACCTGCGCCGGCAGGGCATTTTGGAACTGAAGGATGTTCCGGAAGAGATAGCGCTGTGTTCCGCCGCCGCGGATTACGTGGCCGTGGCTAAAACCGGCAAACCTAAAATTATGCCGGAGCCTATCCGGGAATTCGTAGCCGGCCTGGAGTACCCGCTTTACCACCTGGACTTCGAAACCATCAACCCGGCGGTGCCGCTGTACGACGGCCTGCGGCCTTATATGCAGATGCCTTTCCAGGTTTCGCTGCATATACAGGCGAAGGCGGGCGGCCCGGTGAAGCACCTGGAGTACCTTGCCGACGCGAAGATGGACCCGCGGCCGGACATTGCGGCTTTTCTGCTGGAGCACATCGGGCCGGCGGGCACGCCGCTGGCTTACTGCGCAGGTTTCGAGAAAAGCGTTATAAGGGGGCTGGCTGAATTCGCGCCGCGGCTGGGCAAGAAACTGCTGGCCCTGGCGGAGCGCTTTGTGGACCTGGCGGCGCCGTTCCGTTCGCGCCACGTGCTGCTGCCGGAGTTCTGCGGGAGCTTCTCCATGAAGGCCGTGCTGCCTGCCTTGGTGCCAAACATGACCTACGAGGGAATGGCTGTGGCCAACGGCAGCGACGCCCAGAACGCCTACAAGGCGCTGCTGTCCGGCCGGCTTACCGCCGAGGAAGAGGCGCAGCTGCGCAAAGACCTTATAGCTTACTGCGGGCAGGATACGCTGGCCATGGTTAAAGTGCTGGCCTGGCTGAGCGATGCGGCGTAAAGCCGTAGCGTTGTCCGTTAAAAGATCTGTTCCTCCGCTGCCTGGCTAAGCACGAACCTGAATGGTTCGAACCTGAGCCATTCATGATTAAAAACAAGTTGCGCCGGCCTGGGGTAGCAGGTAACCTGGGGGTAAACGCGGTTTAGCTGCGCGACGTTCTTAAGGCTGGGATCCGCGCGGTCGTAATACTCCGGGCGGTGCAAACAAAGAACCTGATCGGTGAAGCGTTCGTCGATGCCGGCAAGCCGCAGGTCGCCCAGCTCTATGCGGCCTTTGATCGTATTGGGTGTTTCACGCGCGCCGAAAGTGCAGATCACGCTGACTTGCAGTTTCTTAGCCATCCCGTGCAGTACTTCCAGCGGGTCATCATAATGTTCCGGTTCCGGTTTTATATAGTTAAGGGAATCCACCAGCACGGCGTCCAGCTTCTGCCCGGCCTGCTTAAGGGTTTCCTGCAGGTGCTCTACGCTGGCGGCTATGGTTTCGGCTGTTATTATGGAATTTTTGCTGAAATATAACCCCGGCCTGGAAAAACGCCCGGCGGCGGCCATAAAAGCTTCCCGGTTTTTCACGGTCAGACGGCCTTCTATTACGGAGTAGTAAGAAACCCCGGCGCTGGCGCAGAGGGCTTTAAGAATAAATTCCTCGGCGTCGGAGTCCGGCAGGAAGATGGCCGCGTTCCGTTTTTTCGCCTGCAGCTCCAGGGCGATGTTTGCCAGGTACGCGCTTTTGCCCTGGCTGGGCATAGAGCAAACCAGCGTAAGCGCGCCGGGCTCAAAGGCCGGGGCGGGGATAAGGTCCAGCGCGCCGGCCTGAAGCCTGCCGGAACGGCTGTAGTCTGTTTTCTTCAGCACGGAGCGCGTAAGGTCCGCGCCGTTTTCGAACAGATAGGACTCCACTGCCTT
>JAPLKJ010000063.1:7870-9431 GCA_026388125.1 Elusimicrobiota bacterium | reverse complement strand
GCGCGCAGCTCCCCGGCGGGGCAGGGCAGGGCCAGCGCCGAATCGCCCGGCTCGAGCAGGAAGCGCATGGAATGGCCGAGCACCGGGTAGGTCTTGGTCAACGGCCCTTCTTCAGCCTTCGCCCGTCGGTCTCAAGGTAGGGGTCAAGCTCGTCGAGGAATTCCAGGGCCTTGCGGCACCACTTGTCCACGAACACTTCGCGGTTGCGCACCGCCCAGGAATGGAAATGCTCGTGCCCCTTGAAGCTGGAATGGTCGCGGTGCGCCACGAAAACGTCCTTGGCCACTTTCAGGGTCCAGCCGGCCTGCCGCAGGCGCAGCGAATAATCCAGGTCCTCGAAGCAGCCCACGCCGAAGCGCTCGTCCAGCAGCCCTATGCTTTCGTACGCGGCGCGCCTGAGCATGAAGCAGAAGCCCACCAGGCGGTGCACCTCGAAAGCCTCCGCGGGGAATTTCAGCGCCATGGCCTGCGCGAACAGGCGCAGCCCGCCGGGGTCCTTCTCCGTCTTCGGGGCCAGCACCACCCGCTGCACGCCCACCGTGCGGTTGGTCAGCGGGCCGCAGGCCCCCGCCCTGGCGTCGGCGTCCAGGCAGGCGGCCAGGCCCTGCAGCCCGCCCTGGAAAAAAACTATATCGCTGTTGACCACGGCCAGGTAGCGGCCGGCGGCCCTTTTCAGGCCCTGGTTGACGGCTTTGGCAAAGCCCAGGTTGGAGGCGTTGCGCAGCTTCACCGCGTTCTTCACCGACGCGAGATAACGGCGCGTCTCCGGGCCGGAGGCGTTGTCCACGAGTATGAGCTCGTATGCGCCGCGCGCCGTGGCCTCCAGCGAGGCCAGGCAGGCTTTCAGCTCGGCGGGCGCGTTATGCACCGGGATTATCACGCTTACGTTTTTTTCTTTAGCCATTTGGTCTATTATAACATTTGCCAATTCCGCCGTTGCGCGGCGCCCCCGGCACGCGGCGAATTTACTAGAATTACACCTGATGCAGGCAACGGAAAGGCCGTGGAGGGATTTTCTCTGCGCCGCGCTGGTCTTCGGCGCGGCGCTGGCCCTGTACGCCCCGTCCCTCTCGGACCGCCTGCTGTGGGACGACGGCACTCTGATAGGCGGGAACGCTTTCCTGGCCGACTGCTCGAATCTCCCGGCGGCGCTCAGCCCGCTTAACCTTTTCAGGGTGCTGCCCGTGCCCATGGCGGCGCGCCCCCTGGTCAACGCCTCGCTGCTGGCCGACGCCTGCGCGGGCTCCGGGCCGGCCGCAATGAAGTTCACCAACCTGCTGCTGCACGGCTTCAGCGCCGCGGCGCTGTTCTTCCTGCTGCTGGCCCTGTCCGGCTCCGAAGCCGGGGCGCTGCTGGGCGCGTTGCTCTTCGCCGTGCATCCGGCGGCCGCGGAAGCCATCCACGTCATAACTTTCCGCTCCCACCTGCTGGGCGCCTTCTTTTTCATTCCCGGTCTTACATTCGCGCTGTTCTTCAGCCGCAGGCCCTCGCCGGCGGCCGGCGCCGCGGCCGCGCTGTGCTACCTGCTGGCCCTGCTCAGCGTGGAAACCCCGGCGGTGCT
>JAPLKJ010000063.1:0-7837 GCA_026388125.1 Elusimicrobiota bacterium | reverse complement strand
CGGTGCTGCCCCTGGCGGCGCTGCTGGCCGCGTACTTCGACTCGGGCCGCGAAGGAGTGAAGAAACTGCTGCCGCTGCTGGGCGTAATGGCGGCCGTGGCGCTGTTCTACCTGTGGTTCAGAACGCCGCGCGCCGGCTACGGCATAGCGGGCCTGACCGCGCCCGGCATCCCGGGCCCGTCGCCGCTGTACCCGGCCGCGCTGCTGCCCGCCAACGCCCCCGCCGCCGGCGCCTATATGATGCCGCTGCCCTGGCGGGAAATATATACTTCCTTCGCGGCGAACGTGTTCACCATGTCCCGGATAACGCTGGAATACCTGGGGACCATGCTTGCCGGGCTGGGCCTTAACACCGACTACAGCCCGGCGGTGACCGGCTCTTTGCGGCGCGGGCTGGCGCCGCTGGCCGCCGTGCTGGCGGTGCTGGGCGGCGGCGTCAGGCTGTACAGGCGGCGCAACCTGGCCGGGCTGGGGCTGCTGCTGGCGCTGGCCGCGCTGCTGCCCGCCCTTAACTTCGTCCCGCTCTACAACATAAAGGCCGCCCGCTACCTGTACCTGCCGCTGGCGGGGCTGGCGGTGGCCGCGGCCGGGCTGCTCAAGGCCGCCCTGGCGAATAAAAAAACAAAGAACGCCGCGCTGGCCGCGGCTGGCCTGTGGGTTTTCGGGCTGGCCGCGGTTACCGCCCGCCGCAACCCGGAGTTCAGCAGCGACCTTACGCTGTTCTCCGCGGCGGTGAAGCGCGCCCCGGCCATGCCGCGCGCGCAGGCCAACCTTTCCCGGGCGCTGCTGCTGGCCGGCGACTGCCCCGGCGGCCTGGCTCACGCCGGACTGGCGGCCGGGCTTGATAAGGGGAACCCCGTGTTGAGGCTGCGCCTGGCTTTCGCGCTGGATTATTGCGGCCGCCGGCCCGAGGCGGTGCGGGAAGCCGAAGGGACTTTAAAGCAATTCCCCGGCGACGCTTTCGCGGCGCAACTTGTAAAAGCGCTGCGCGCGGCCGGCCCGGCCCGCGCCGGGCGTTAAAATTAATTATTTCTTTTTGCCGAATTCGGTGAAGCCGAAGGAGGTAAGTTTGGCCGGCTTGAAGGTAAGGGCCGCGGAAGACCCGCCCTGCCCGCCGGAAGCGCCGGCGTAATCGTTCAGCCAGGCCTCCCATTTGCGCGCGAAATCCGCGCTGCTGCTGATGCGGTAGCTTTTCCACAGGGCCGTCTCCGTAGTATCCCCGTTGCGCAGCGCCTCGCAGAAATTCTTGAACTGCAGGCGGGTGTTGGGCGCGTAAAGGTACGACACCGTGCCGAAAGCCTGCAGGTACCAGTCCGAGATGCGCGAGTCCGCCCCCAGCGCGTCCAGCTTCGCCGTGAAGAACTGATCCAGCGGGAAGCGGCGCGGCGGGTCGAAATACGGCAGCGCCTGCCGCCACGGCCCCCCTTCCTGGAAAACGATATCCTCCAGGTAGACCGCCAGCCCCTCGTTGAGCCACTGGGGCGGGTACTTGAGCTTCTCGGCGAAATAGCCCTCGAAATACAGGTGCGCCAGCTCGTGGGCCAGCACGGCCTTTTTTTTCGCGGGATAGGCCAGCCCCTTGGACCATTTCGGCGGCGCGAACTCGCCGCCGACGAACGACTCCTGAGACGAGTAGATATAGATCTTGGATTTTTCCGAGGCCATCCACGGGGCGAACATGGCCAGGTTCAGGCGCATGGTGGAGAACATTTTCTCCAGCTCCAGGCTGACGGAATTGGGCGACCAGGCCGATTCGTGCAGCACTTCGAAATGGGGCGAGGATTTTATATGCCAGGCGGAGACGGCCGCCGCGGTGCCCAGCTCGGCGGCGCCGGCGGGACCGGCGGCCAGCAGCAGAAGGAGCAGAACGGGGGAGGTCATTTAATTAGGCGGCGCCGGCTGCTATTGTTCTTCGTCGTATGAGAGGCGGACGCGCTTGGTGCCCCCGCCGTCATAGTCTACCGGGACCATAGTCTTGCCGCCGCCGGCATCTACGGAGCCCGGGAGGGTCGGATTGGCGGCGGTGTTCCAGGTAGAAAAAAGATACATGGCCCCGCCGAGGGAGGCGGTGCGGGCCTGGCTGCTGCGGGCGGTGCGCGTGGCGCCCATATAGCGGTTCAGCACCCAGCGCGTAACGCTGATGGAAATAAAGGCCAGGATCAGGCACATCACCAGTGTCTGGAGGAGTATGGCGCCGCGCCGACCGGGACCTATCTTGCGCATAATGACACCTGTGTATAGTCTAACAGAGAAAAGCGAATTTATCAATGGCCGCCGCGGCGTCAGTTGCCGGGGCGGGAAATGGAGAACGTGCTGTCCAGGCTGGTGTCCACGTCGCGCTGGGTGGTGCTGAAATCGTACGCGTTGGTGCCCGCGGTGCCGCGGCCGGCGGCCTGCCAGACGGAGTGGATCTGGACGCGCACCGACAACTTGTCGCCGTTGGGTACGTCCTGGAGACCCCAGGACCGGGAGAAGACCGGCACAGCGGTGTTCAGGAACTGCGCCAGCTGCATCATGTTGTTCCCGTTCGACCCGCAGTTCACGTTGGGGATGACCGGCGCGGCGCAGGGGTTGCCCGGGCAGGGGCAGCTGCCGCCGAAAGTCCCGCTGTAATAAAAGAGCTTCGTGTTCCCGGATACGCTGACGGTGCAGAAGATATACCAGCTGGGCGGGCTGTAATAAGTATTGTCGGGGTCGCGGTAAATAGGATAACAGCCGGTGAGGCTGTCCACGTTGGTAACCACCTCCAGCCGGTTGCTGGTGCTGTTCTCGCCGGGCGAGTCTATCCGGGTGGCCTGGGCCATGACGTTGCGGATGGCGCGCATCCCTATGGCGGCGTCCGACTTCACGGTGTTGCCGCGGTAATTCTGGAACACGTGGCGGTTGGCGGTGGAGTAGACCGTTATAAGCGAAACGGCTATAAAGCCGGAGATCATGGTGGCCACCACGAGTTCGGTCAGGGTGAAGCCGGAGCGTTTTTTCATAATCATTGAGGGAAGGTGATCGTGAACGTCACCTGCTTGCAGGAGGTGGTCTCCGCGTTCAGGCCGTTACCGCAGTTCTGGTTCTGCACCCGGTAGGTAAGCGCGGGGAGGGCGTCGGCAGGCCCGCCCTTGAGCTGCGGCATCTTGTCCAGCAGGAACGAAACATTGTGATTGCCCGACTGCAGCGCCCAGCCGGCGTTGGTGTCGCCCGCCCAGTGCCCGCCGGCGTTGGGCGAAAAACCTGCCTCATTGGGCACCGCGGTCACGAAGACCCTCAGCTGCTCCTGCGCCGCCTTGATGGCCATCGAGGCGGCTTCGCGTTTGTCCGAGCGCACGCCGCTCACCTGGCTGGACAGCACCACGGAAAAAACGGCGGTGGCCGTCATGGCCGCCACCATAGTGGCCACTACGACCTCTACAAGGGTCTGACCTTTTCGTTTAGCCATAGTTCCCCCGCCGCTGCCGCTCTTACATGCCCGGGCACTTGGGCGTGTCGGTGGTCAGTTCGCTGCAGACGCCGGCATCGCTCACCCGGTAGCCCCAGTTGCTGTAGGTGCCGGATTTCCTGAGCGCGCAGGCCGCGGCGGTCCCGCCGCAGCAGGCGCCGCCGTTGCCGCCGTTGCAGGCGTAGTAATAATACGGCGTGCCGGTAGTGGCCGTGCCCCAGTCGTGGTCGGCCATGTATTTGTTCGCTATAAGAGGATGCGCGCTGCCGTTTATGATGCCGGCGGCCAGCACGCCGTTATCTATCTTGTACATCCGGTTGGCGTTGCCTATCATCATCGTCAGGCCCACCGCGTCGGTGGCTTTCGACGTCTCCACGGTTTTCATGTACTGCGGTATGGCGACGACGGCCAGGATGCCGATTATCAGCACCACCACCATCAGTTCTATCAGAGTGAAGCCGCTCTTTTTTTTGTTCATAAAAGCCCTCCCCGGGCCGGCCGCGCTATTTAGCGCCGATCTGCGACAGCTGGAAGATGGGCATGAAGATGCTCATCACTATAACGCCGATGATGCCGCCGATGCCGACCACCAGGATGGGGTCGATGATCGACGAGAACCGGCGGATGAACTGGTCTATCTGCTCCTGGTAGTACTTCGAAAGCACCACGATGATGTCGGGCAGCTTGCCCGACTCCTCGCCCATCCACATCATCTCCGTCACCATCGGCGGGAAGATGCCGGTCTTCTTGAAGGATTCGGAAATGGAGCGGCCGCTGGCGATATCGTTCTTCACCTTCTTGAGCGCCCCCTGGAAGATCAGGTTCTTCTTGAACGAGCCTTCCAGCACGGACACTGCGTTGAGGATGCTGACGCCCGAGCGGATCAGCGTGGCCATGGTGGTGAGCATGCGCTCGATCTGCATGCTGCGGATGAGGTCGCCCACGAAAGGGATGCTGAACTGCACGTGGTTCCAGGTGAGCCGGCCCGGCGGGGTGGCGATGTAGGCCCTGAAGGCGAACACGGCGCCTATCGCTATCACCACCATGAACACGATGTAATGGGAGACGAAGGACGAGAAGTTCACGATGATCTGCGTGATGAACGGCAGCTTCAGGTTGAAGTCCCGGAAGATGTCGGCGAACACCGGCACGATGTACATGATGAAGTAGGCCAGCACGCCCACGGACATGAAAGCCAGCACGGCGGGATAGGCGATGGCGGTGATGATCTTGGATTTTATGCCTTCCTGCGCCTCGCTGTAGGCGGTGATCTGGCGCAGCACGGCCGGCAGCTGGCCGGAAACCTCGCCGGCCTGCACCAGCGACACCCAGATCTCGTCGAAGACCTTGGGGTGCTTCTCCAGCGCCTTGTGCAGCGCGCCGCCGGCGGAAACTTCCTTGGTGATGGTGCCCAGCACCGCGCCCAGCGCCTTGTTGTCGGCGTGCTCGCTGAGCAGGGACAGCGCCCGCACCAGCGGGATGCCGCCGCCTATGAGCGTGGAGATCTGTTCGCCGAAGAACACCAGTTCGCGGCCGGAAATGGAGCCGGAGCCGCCTTTCATCCGCAGGATGCCCTTGGGTTTGGCGTCCTCGGACTGCAGCGAAAGGATGAAGAGGTTCTTGCTCTGCAGCTGCTGCGCCGCCTGGTCCTCGTCGTCCGCGGCCATGGCGCCGGTGGTCACGGTGCCCTGGGCGTCCTGAACTGTATAGATGTATCGTCCCATAGATGTACCCTGAAATCTACTACATTGCCGCCCTGCTGTCAATTACGGCCGGCCGCGGGGGTTACCGCTCCGTTACCGTCACTGAAAGCATGTCCTCCACCGAGGTGACGCCGGCCATCACCTTGCGCCAGCCGCTGGCCCGCAGGTTCCAGGCGCCGCTTTTCGCCGCCGACGCCGCCAGCGCCTGCACGTCCGCGTCCTTGTAGATTATGCGCTTCATCTCCTCGGTGTTGAAATACACCTCGTAGATGGCCTTGCGGCCTTTATAGCCCATATTGTTGCATTTTGGGCAGCCCTTGGGCTTGAAGAAAGTAAGTTTGGCGGGGTCCGGCAGGGGTATTATCATGCACTCCGTCAGGAACTGGTCCACCTCTGACGCCGGCGGCCGGTAGGGGGTTTTGCAGTCGGGGCACAGCTGGCGCACCAGGCGCTGCGCGGCCAGGCACAGCAAGGTGCTGGCCAGCAGGTATCTTTCTATGCCCATGTCCAGCAGGCGGGGCACGGCCTCCAGCGCGCTGTTGGTATGCAGCGTGGAGAGCACCAGATGGCCCGTCATGGCGGCTTTCAGGCACGCCTCGGCGGTCTCGTTATCGCGGACCTCGCCGACCAGTATGACGTCGGGGTCCTGGCGGAGGAACGAGCGCAGGCCGGAGGCGAAGGTAAGGCCTATCTGCGGCTTTATCTGCACCTGGCTGATGCCTTCCATCTTGATTTCGACGGGATCCTCCAGCGTCATGATATTGAGCTCGGGGGATTTGATGGTGTTGAGCACCGCGTTAAGGGTGGTGGTTTTGCCGGAACCCGTGGGGCCGGTCAGGAAGATCAGCCCGTTGGGGGCCGCGGCCGCCTTCAGGAAGTCCTCCTTCTGGCGGGCCTCGAAGCCGATCAGCGAAACGTTAAGCTCCACCGACCCCCTGTCCAGGATACGCATAACGAGCTTTTCGCCGAACACCGTGGGGCAGACGCTTACGCGGATCTCGATGACGCGGTTCTGGTATTTTATGGAGAAGCTGCCGTCCTGCGGCAGGCGCCGCTCGGAGATGTCCAGCTTCGAAAGGATCTTCACGCGCGAGATCATGGCGTCCACCAGCTCGTTGGGCGGGGCGCTGCGCTCGTACAGCACGCCGTCGATGCGCAGCCGCAGCGAAACTTTTTCGTCGAATTTCTCCAGGTGGATATCGCTGGTCCGCTCGGAGATGGCCTGCTTCATTATGGCGTTAACGAGCTTTATGGACTGCGCGCCCTTGGAGTCGCCTATTATCACCTTGTCCAGGTCCAGCTTGCCGTCGGCCGTTATTACGTCGGCCTCGGAGGAATCCCCCCCCTTGGTGGTGTCCGCGCCGCCGTCGATGACCTTGTCTATCAGGCTGGTCTGGCTCTGGTAGAACGAGTCTATGACCTTCAGGATCTGCGCCTTGGTGGAAATGTACAGGTGCACTTCCATGCCGCTGACCAGCTTGATGTTATCAAGCATCATGAGGTTGGTGGGGTCGGTGACGGCCGCGGCCAGCACGCCGTCCTCGATGAAAATGGGGATCACGGCGTGGTCGCGCGCGAATTTTTCCGGGATCACTTTTTCCAGCCCCTGGCCTTTCTCGGGGTTCAGGATCTGGTTCTCTTTGGAAGCGTAGGGGATGCCCAGCTGCTTGCCCAGCGCCTGCGCCACCTGCTCTTCGCTGGCGTAATGCAGCTTTATCAGGGCCTCGCCGATAAGGCAGCCCTGCTGCTGCTGGAATTTAAGGGCCTTGTTCAGTTTCTCTTCGTCGATCCAGCCGCTCTGGATCATTATTTCGCCGAGTTTTTTAGCCATAAATGATCACACCCGGAACGCCGGGACCGCCCGGCGCCCCCGCAAGGATTAACTTCGCCCGCAAGCCTGCCCGCGCCGCCGCATCAATCCACCAGGATCGTAGGAGTTACGAAGATCACGAGGTCGGTGTTGGTGCGCCGGGAACTGACGCTGGTGAACAGCCAGCCTATTATCGGGATATAGCCCAGCAGCGGCACCTTTTTCACGGACTTGGTCTCGGTGGAGGACAGCATGCCGCCGATCACCACGGTCTGGCCGTTCTTCACGCGCACCATGGTGGAAGCGCCGCGGCTTATGGGGTCGTACACCGTCGAGCCCTGCGTAGTTATGGCCGAGGCCACGGTGTCGGTGTACGAAGGCTGTACGATAAGCGTGACATACCCCTCTTTATTAACCTGCGGGGTAACCTTGAAAAGGAGCCCCACCCGGCGGCGTTCTACGCTGGTGGAAGCGGAACCCGCCCCGCCCCCGGCCGAAGAAACGGTGCTCTGCACGCCCATGGCCGCGTCCCTGGCGATCTGTATGATCGCGGTTTTATTGTTCATCGCCACTATCTTCGGCTTGCCGAGGTAGCGGGCCTCGCCTTTCGAGATCAGCGCGCGGAAGATGGCCTGCAACTGGGCCAGGCTGAAGATGCCGTAATAGACGCCTTTCGAGCTCTGCTGCCCGGTGGAAAAAACAGGGTCTATGCTCTTGCTGCTGCTGGTTCCGCCGGAGGAGCCGATATCGGTGGTGGTCGGGTAGAACTGCTGCCACTGGTTGCCGGAAAAGAAGCCGGGGCGCAGGCCGTAGTCCGTAAGACGCGCGGGCCCGGCGAAATACGCCATTTCGCCCCTGGACCCGCCCCATTCTATGCCCAGCTCGTTCATCCGGT
>JAPLKJ010000294.1 GCA_026388125.1 Elusimicrobiota bacterium | reverse complement strand
CGGCACGGTGCCGCTGGCGCGGCTGTCGGGCCTCACCAGCGCCGAGCTGGCGGCCGACGCCGGCATCCTGGATACGCAGCTGTCCACTATCACCGCCGCCGGCAAGGTGGCGGACAGCGCGCTGTCGGCGAATGTCAGCCTGCTCAACGCTGCTCAGACAGTTACCGGCATCAAGACCTTCACCAGCAGCGTTACGGTGGCGGACCTGCTGGGCGTGCCGGCGGTAGCGCTGGCTGACAACGTCATAGTTTCCTCCGAAGCGCCGGACCTGGGCGGCGGCGTGCGCGTTTCCAGCAACGTGTACGTGGTGGGCTACGCTTCCGCCACCAAGTTCTTCGGCGACGGCTCGGGCCTGACCAACATGAAAGCGTTCGGCGACAACCTGGGCACCCATATAGCGGCCCGCGACCTGGACATGAACAATTTCCAGATAGTGAACGTCTCTTCCGTCACGGCGGCGGGCCAGGTAGAAGCCGGGGTGTTCGTCGGTTCGGGCACGCTGCTGACCGGCCTCAACGCCGCGAACCTGGCCAGCGGCACCGTGCCCCTGGCGCGGCTGTCCGGTATTACCAGCGCCGAGCTGGCGGCCGACGCCGGCATCCTGGACACGCAGCTGTCAACCATCACGACCCCCGGCAAGATCGCCGACAGCGCCCTGTCCTCCAATGTCAGCCTGCTGGCCGCGGACCAGACCGTTACCGGCATAAAGACTTTTGCCAGCAGCGTTACCGTTACCGGCCTGCTGGGCGCGCCCGCGCTGCAGCTGGCCGAGAACGTTTCCGTTTCCTCCGAAGCGAGCTCCGAGCTGGGCGGCGGCGTGCGCGTTTCCAGCAATGTTTACGTGGTAGGCTTCGCTTCCGCCACCAGGTATTACGGCGACGCCTCCTCGCTGACCAACGTGCCGGGAGACAACCTCGGCAACCATACCGCCGCTATGGACCTTAACATGAGCTTCTATAACGTGACCGGCTCAGGGGCGCTCACTATGTCCTCCATCACCGCCACCGGCGCGGGCGTAAGCGCGGGCCGCCTGACCCTGGCGGAGAACGTGGAGATCTCCAGCGAGCCCGCCGCCGAACTGGGCGCCGGCGTCAGAGTCTCCAGCAATGTTTACATAGTCGGCTTCGCTTCGGCCGCGCATTTCTACGGCGACGGCTCCGGGCTGACCAACGTTGTCGTCCCCGGCGATAATCTGGGCGACCATACGGCCACCAGGGCGCTGGATATGGCCGGGCACCCCGTGCTGGCGGTCTCCTCTCTGACCGTAACGGGCGCGGGGGTAGCGGAGACCGAGCCGGCTTTCGCTGTGACCTCCTCAACATTCAACGTGCTGGCCAACGGCAACGTAGGCGTAGGCGTGGCCAACCCCGTGAACAAGCTCGAGATAGCTTCCCCGGGCGGTTCCAGCATGCAGTTCGATACTTCAGTGCCGGGTATAGTAACAATAAGAATGGGCGGGGTAGCGGTGGCCGAGATCCTGCCTTGAGTTTAAAGGCTGGTGTTTGAGGGTTCTGTGTGGTAAACTCTGTAGTGGTGTAGCGCGGTGTTTTTATATGAAACGCATAACCTGGGCTATATTAACAGGATGTCTGGCTGCTTTCGCGGTTCACTCTACCGCGTGGGCGCAGACGTTCCGTATTGTTAATAAGTTCGAGTCCAACGGTTACGCCCTGCTCAAGAGCTCCGCCACGGTCAGGGGGGGGCTGGACGTCTCCACCACTTCCGTTTCCGGCTATGTCCTTAAGGTCTCCAGCGATACAGGCGCCGCCGGCCAGGAATTGTTCTATGTGAGCAATACCGGCTTGGTGGGCATAGGCCTGGCGGAGCCTCTTTACAGGCTGCACATCTCCAACCCCGCCGGTTCCGCCGGCGACATAGTGGTGATCTCCACCGGCGGCTCCGACATGATACGCATGAACGGGGCCGGCGAGATCTACGCCGACAGCTTTATCAGCCGGCGCGCCGTCACCTCCTCTTCCTTTACCGCCACCGAGGGAATATCCTCTCCACGGCTGCAGCTGGCCGACAACGTGGCGGTTTCCTCCGAGGCCGCGCAGGAGCTGGGCGGCGGCCTGCGCGTTTCCACGAACGTCTACGTGGTGGGCTTCTCCTCCGCCGTGAAATATTACGGCGACGGCTCCAGCCTGACCGGCATCGCCGGAGATAATCTCGGCAACCACACGGCCGCAAAAGACCTGGCCATGGGCCCCTATAACGTGACCGGCACCGGGTCTCTCAGCATGTCCTCGATAACCGCTACCGGGGCAGGAGTGAACACGGCGCGGCTGGACCTGGCCGATCAGGTGTACATCTCTTCGGAGACCTCCCCCGAGCTGGGGGCCGGCGTGTACGTTTCCAGCAATGTGTACGTCATAGGGTACGCTTCAGCCACCAGATTCTACGGCGACGGCTCAGGCTTGACCAATATGACGGCGTTCGCCGATAACATGGGCAACCACACCGCCACGCGCGACCTGAACCTGGCCGGTTTCCATATCCTGAACGTTTCTTCCCTTTCGGTGACGGGGAAGGACGAGAGCGGCTACAGCATGTGGCTGAGCTCGGGCATCAATATGGCCGGCGGCCGCGTGGATGCGGGCCTGTACGCGGGCTCGGGCGCGCTGCTGACCGATCTTAACGCCGACAACCTGACCGCGGGCACGGTGCCGCTGCCGCGGCTGTCGGGCATCACCAGCGCCGAGCTGGCGGCCGAAGCAGGCATCCTCGACACGCAGCTTTCCACCATTTCGGCCCCGGGCAAGGTTGCCGACAGCGCGCTGTCCGCGAACGTCAGTCTGCTGGACTCCACCGAGACCGTGACCGGCGCAAAGACCTTCGCCAGCACCGTTTCGGTGGCAGGCCTGCTGGAAGTTCCCCGGGTCCAGCTCGCCGGCAATGTCGCAGTCTCTTCCGAGGCGGACGCCGAGTACGGGG
Source organism: Elusimicrobiota bacterium (assembly GCA_026388125.1). Lineage (GTDB taxonomy): Bacteria > Elusimicrobiota > Elusimicrobia > Elusimicrobiales > UBA9959 > UBA9959. The sequence continues at coordinate 4,389 of JAPLKJ010000294.1, read as the reverse complement.
CCGGCGTGCGCATCTCCAGCAACGTCTACGTAGTAGGCTTCAGTTCCGCGGCGAAATATTACGGCGACGGTTCTTCTCTGACCGGGCTGGGCGGCTCGGGCTCGGCGCTGGACGCAGATCTTCTGGACGGCCTGCATGGCAAGGATTTCGTAAGGCGCACGGGCGACGTGGCGGAAGAAGTGACGGGCGCGAAGACCTTCGTCAGCAGCGTTACCATGACCGGCGCGGCCGGCCTGGGCGTGGCGCAGATAAATCTTGCCGAAGGGATCTCTATCTCTTCCGAACCCGGGGGCGAGTTCGGCGGCGGCGTCCGTATCTCCACCAACATCTATATAATAGGCATCAGTTCCGCCGTGAAATATTACGGCGACGGTTCGTCCCTTACGGGCCTGGGCGGTTCCGGCTCGAACCTGGACGCGCAGTTCCTCGACGGGCTCGATTCCACGGATTTCGTCCGGAGGACCGGGAACGTCGCCGAAACGATCAACGGGGACAAAACCTTCATTAACAAGCTGACCGCCGCCCGGATCTCGCTCGCCGCCGGGGTGGAAATGAGCTCCACCACCGCCGAGAACCACGGCGGGGTATATTTCAGCACGCACGTCTACCTGCCCGAGGGCGCGCAGTATTACGGCGACGGTTCTAAACTTTCAGGCGTATTGGCCGAAGGCGCTGTGACAGCTGTCAGCCTTGCGAACGGGCTTCCGGGCGAGATCCCGTACCAGTCCGCGCCCGATGTCACGACCATGCTGCCCGCCGGTGCGAAAAACAGCATACTGCAGTCTAACGGCGAGGCGTCGCCCGGCTGGACCAGTTCCCCCACGGTTTCCGGCGCGTATATTACGGGGGTCCCCGCCGCAAATATAGACGCCGGCAAGCTGGGCGGCTCTGTCATTGCTTCCTCGATAGCGGCGGCCGCGGTCTATCCCGCCGCCGTACAGGCGGGAACGTACCCCGTAGACATCAGCGGCGTCGCGGAACGCGCCAACAATATCACCGGCGGCGCGGCGGGGGGCATCCCTTACCAGACCGCCAATGACGCAACTTCCATCATCCCAGCGGGAACGGCCAACTACCTGCTGCAGAGCAACGGCGCCGCGGCCCCCGGCTGGACCGACGCGCCCGTGATCTCCGGCGTAAATATAACGGGGGTGCCCGCCGCCGCCATAGCCGCCGGGAAACTGGGGCCGGAGGTCGTGGCGTCCTCCCTGGCCGTCAACGCGGTCTACCCGGGCTCGGTCTCTTCCGGCACCTACGGCGTCAGCATAACCGGCAGCGCGGCCTATGCCCCCAACGCCTCGAAGATCTATTCTACCGATCCCGCGTACGCCTACGGCTCGGCCACTCCGTATTACGGCTCGCTCTCCTATACCGGGACCCGGTGGCGGTTCAATGTCAGCCCCAATACTCCCGGGGCTGTGGAAGTGGCTTACGCCGACAATGCCGATACCACCGACGGCCTGCACGCCGCCGCCGGCGTCAACGACCAGCCCAACCAGCTGGTCAGGACGGATGCCAGCGGCTATCTGAAGGCCGGCCTGATCGAAACAGCTTCCGCCGCCAACGCGGCCCAGGCCATAAGCCGGATCTACGCTTCGGACGATTCCTACCTCAGGTATTATACGCTCCCGAACTTCATGGCGCAGGCCCGCGGCGCGGCCAGCGGTACCTGGGGCATAGATATTACCGGCACCGCCGTCAGCGCCACCAATCTCACGGGCGGCGCAGCCAACCGCGTCCCTTATCAGACCGGGGTCGGTTCCACCACTTTCGTGGCCGCGCCGGGCGCCAACTCTGTGCTGTTCGCCAACTCCGGAGCGCCCGCGTGGACCAACGCGCCCACGCTTTCCGGAGCTAACATCTCCGGCGTCCCCGCGGCGAATATCGCGGCCGGCAGCCTCCCCTCCGGCGTTATAGCCTCTTCGATAGCCGTGAACGCCGTCTACTCCGGCGCGCTGGCGGCCGATGCCGTAACGGACGTGAAAGTGGCCGCCGGGGCGGACATTGCTTACAGCAAGCTGCACCTTGCGGGCAGCATAACTTCCGCAGATATAACGGACTATACTATCGACACGAACGATCTGAAAGATGGCAGCGTGCGGCTTAGCAAACTGGCCAGCGATATTGTCGCCCTGGACATCACATACGGTAAGATAAAGGGTTTGACCACCCAGTATTTCAATAGTCTTGACGGTTCGAACTTACTTAAAATCTCTTCCGTAGCCGTCAATTCTGTATACCCCTCTGCGGTGAAAGCCGGGCTGTATGCCGTAAATATAACCGGCAACGCCGGTACGGCCACCACGGCCACTAATCTTAAGGGAGGGCTGGTAGGCCAGGTTCCGTACCAGTCGGCCGCTAATACCACGGCCATGCTGGCGGCAGGCGACGCGGGCGATGTCCTTACCGGCGCGGGAGCGGCGGCGCCTGTCTGGACCGAGGCCACGGCAGCCAACACCGCAAGTTCCATAGTCAAACGTGACGCTACAGGCAGTTTCACCGCCGGTACGATAACGGCCGTGCTGGCCGGCACCGCGGCCAATGCCGCGAGGGCCGCGCTGGCCGACGATCTGGCAGGAGGGACCGCCGGGAATATCGTTTATCAGTCGGCCCCGGATACCAGCGCCATGGTGCCTGCCGGCGCGTCTAATTCGCTGCTGCAGGCCAACGGGGCCGGCGCGCCCAGCTGGACCAGCGCGCCTACCATAACCGGCACTAACATTACCGGTATTCCCGCCGCCAGCATCCTGGCAGGCCCCCTGGGCGCGGAAGTGATCGCTTCCTCGGTGGCGGTCAACGCTGTATATCCGGGCGCTGTAGCGGCCGGCACTTACGGCGTCAGCATAACCGGCAACGCCCTCACGGCCACCACGGCTACCATGGCTGCCACCGCCGTCGATCTGGCCGGCGGGGACGCGAACTATATTCCTTACCAGAGCGCGGCGAACACCACCAGTTTCGTGGCGGCGCCCGGCGCCAACATGGTGCTGTACGGCAACAGCGGGGCGCCCGTGTGGAGCAATACGCCGGCCTTTACGGGTACGAACATAACCGGTCTGCCCTGGTCGGGCGTGCTGAAAGCGGGTTCCTCGCTGGCCGACCTGGAAACGCGCAGCGCGGCCGCACTGGATTCCGGCATCCTGCCGCTGGCGCGGCTCTCCGGCATCACCAACGTCGAAATAGCGGCCGCGGCGGGTATAGCCGATACCAAACTTGCCACCATCGCTACTGCTGGCAAAGTCTCCAATTCCGCCACCACTGCCACCAATATCAATACTGCCGGCGCCATAGTGGCGCGCGACACGAACGGTAATTTTACGGCGGGTACTATCTCGGCGGCTTTGGTCGGCAATGTCACAGGCAACGCGAGCGGCAGTGCGGGTACCGTGGCCTGGACCGGTGTGACCAGCAAGCCTCTCTGGATGCAGGCGACGCTGCTCTCCGGCACTATGGCCAGCGCGAACAGGTCCCTGCCCAGCGGCTTTTACGAAGCCAACAACGGAGCCAATTATCCCACGGCCGGCACCTGGTACAGCCTGATCAACGCCCGCCACCAGAGCCCCTCGGACGACCACGGCTTCCAGATAGCGGCCAGCTACTACGACGAGAACGTGTGGACCAGGACCTACCAGGGCGGGACCGGCAGCAACGACGGCATATATACTCCCTGGAAGAAACTGGTCCGGGAAGAAGCGGGTCCCTGGGCGTTGAACATAACGGGCAACGCGGTCACCGCCACCACCGCTACCAATCTGGCCGGCGGCCTGGCCAACCAGATGCCTTACCAGGGCGCGGCGGGCGCTACCACTTTTGTCGCGGTGCCCGGCGCCAACTCGGTGCTGTTCGCTGATGCCGGCGCGCCCGCGTGGACCAACACTCCGGCGCTGACCGGCACCAACATAACCGGCCTGCCCTGGTCGGGCGTGCTGAAAGCGGGGTCTTCTCTGGCCGATCTGGCCACGCGCAGCGCGGCCTCCCTGGATTCCGGCATCCTGCCGCTGGCGCGGCTCTCCGGCATCACCAACGCCGAGATCTCCGAGTCGGCGGCCATAGCCGACACCAAGCTGGACACCATAGCCACGGCGGGCAAAGTATCCAATTCCGCCACCACCGCGGCCAGCGCCAATACGGCCAGCGCCATAGTGGCGCGCGACGCCAGCGGCAATTTCACCGCGGGTACTATAACCGCGACCCTGGCCGGCAACGCGGCCACGGCCAGCCTGGCCAATCTGGCTACCCTGGCCGGCAGCCTGACCGGCGGCGCGGCAGGAAATATCGTTTATCAGTCGGCTCCGGATACCAGCGCCATGGTGCCGGCCGGTACCTCTACTTCGCTGCTGCAGTCCAACGGGGCCGGGGCGCCCAGTTGGACCAGCGCGCCTGCCATAG